>DANX01000104.1:0-21175 GCA_002502295.1 Euryarchaeota archaeon UBA561
GTGTGTACAATGACGTTGAAAGACAGAGGTTGCCTTGTGGTCGATGAGACGAGCTACCCCGCCGGAGCAAGTCCAAACCGTCCCGTTGACTCGGCACGACGAGGGACAGGTAGGATGCACAGTTGAATGCGGTCACCGAAAGGGAACAGAAAGGGGCTTACTCCCTACTCCCTCCCCCTTCGTTCCAGAGGGTCCCTGGTATGACGGCGTCCATTGGTTTCATCACCTTTGAATCTCCAATTGTAACCCCTTCACCGAAATCAATCCACGAAGGATGATCCTTTCGTGGATGTTTCAATCTCCAACGAGATGCATGCTCAGCAGTGATCACTGCAGGGAGCAAGAACGTGCTAGTGATGAAGGCAAAAATGATGAGCAAACACATCAGCATGAAGAAATTTTCCAATCCGGGGAAGGCCGCTAGGAACCCTGCCGCTATGCCCGAAACCGTGGTGATGGTCGTTTCAAAGATGGTTTGACCCGTTTCCTCAATCGCTGAAGCCATACCTTCGGGCGTTTCGCCCTCCTCGCGAATCCTGTGCATCACGTGTATGGAGTCATCAACGCCAATACCGAAGACGATCGTTCCAATCATGGCCGTGAAGATGTTGACGTTGACATCCCCACTTTGCATCAAGAGGGGTTGCCATAGAATCACGACAGCGACGGGTACCATCGTATAAACGCCCAACCTTGGCGAGCGGAACACAAACATGAGCAGAACCGTAAGGACAATCAGCGTCAGTAAGGTGGTGGTTGTTTGCGTATCATGAATGCCTTCATTGATGTCCAATGAAACGGGCAGGCCGCCGGTCAGCAGGGATGTTCTCGTATTGAGCAGGTCGGGGCCCTCCCCGAGGATTTCATCAATTTCATCGCGTAGCTCTCCGGCGACGTTCAAGTTCATGTAAGGCTGAGATACATAGACGATGGCCTTCGTTCCACCTTCGTTCATGAGCATTGACCGAACTTCCTTCGAGAGCGTATCAAACGCTACGTTTACCATGTCTTTTCTCAGCGCCTCCCTTTCGCTAAGGGGCACGAGTGTCCATCCAGCACAATCTGGGTCCAGCAGGTCCTCACTCTCCCAGCAAGGGTCGTGCAAGAGGTCCCAAAGGGAGCCATCTCCGAGCGTGATTCCCTCGGCAAGTGTGATGGTTGCAGGGACCGCTTTCAGGAAAGTGATGATGCTTGTTGTCGAGGTTTCGTCCACGCTGTCGACATCGCGCTCAACGGCATCAATGGCGTCGAGAACAGGCAAGTCGCGTACATTGTTGGTGTTGTTCGTGTTGGGGCGGTCCGACGCGTCATAGATGAACAGCGAGGTTTGACCGCTGCTGAATTGACGGGAGTATTCCGCCAGCGAGTTCAACGAATCGATGCCATCGGGGGCCTCGGAGGAACCGGTGATGGGTTTGTTTAACTCATCCATGTTTGCCACACCGTAGGCTGTGACTGAACCAGCGATGAGTATCACCAAGAGGAACCCCTTGATGGGTGCCTTTCCAATGTTTTTCCAAACACCAGGATTGCTTCGTTTGTTGAATTTGAGCATCCAGGCCAACGTTGGAACCAGCACAATGCTCAAAATGAGGGTCGATCCGATCCCAATGACAAGTGTAATTCCAACCGAGCGAATAGGAGCAATTGGTACAATAAGCGGTGCAATGAGCACGGAGAATCCGACGATTGTGGTCATGGCGGATAGGAACACGGCCACGCCGGTTGAGCGTGTCATCTCCATCACACAGGACTTGTAAAAATCAATGTCCCAGAGATCCGGTACCGGCTTTTCTGGTTGTCCTCGCTTTCGTCTACGTTCGTTTTCATCGTGCGCTTTGTCGATTTCTTTTCGCCGAACTTCCTCAATCCGGTTCACCATGTGGAGGGCATAGTCCACACCGAGACCAATCAGAATCGGGAAGGTTGCGACGATCATTGGTGTGAGGGTAATGTCCATGATCACCGATGAACCAAAGGTGATGGCAAGCGCCATCAAAATTGGTGTTCCGGTGATGACAACCACTTTTGCGGAACGGTGAAGCGCCGTGATGACCAGCACGGTGAAGAGGACTGACCAGGGGAGAATCATCAACAGGTCTTCGTAAATGGCGTCGGAGATGTCCTCCAACACTTTCGTAAGACCCGTGACAGTGATGGTGTCCGTGTTTCGGAAGTCCGAGGGTCGGTTGTCGATGATGTCTTGAAAGTGGCTGAGCAAGGCGGAGAAATCTTCCCAATCACCGGTGACCGAGGGGTCGTGATGCATACCAACCACGATGGCGGTGGTGTCCCAAATACCGTCTCCATCCATGTCGTTGGTGTAATTACCATCGCCATCGCTGTCAACGGTTGGGTCCATGTCATTGGTGTCCTTGATGAGGGTGTCAAAAGCCCCGTTGGATTCCTCGATAATTTGGTCGATACGGTCTTGGCTAGGAATGGCATATTCTCCCCCGGCAGGTATCATGTTGCAATCCAGAGCGATTGGTAAGCGATTATTTACTCCGTGAACGCAGAGCGAATTGTTAAACCTCCCGTCCGCAGAGTTGATTTCTTTGATGACTTGGGCGGGAGAAATGATCCACAACACGCCATCGTTTCGGCCGGCGTCAGTTTTGTCAAAATCCATACCCCGGCTGGTCGAATCGCCTCCAATGTTGCGGTCATCGCCTTCCAACCAGCTTATTTCATTGAGCACTACCTCATCGGTGATGTTTGTTGTGTCGTTTGGATTCTTTGCGTTCGGGGTGGTGATGTAAATCACGGCTAAATCGGTTGACCATTCCGTACGAACCTCGAGGAGTAACTCGGTTGACGAGGCTCCATCGGGCAGAAAAATTTCAACATCGTCGTCGATTTGTTCCTGAAACGCCAATCCCTGCTGGGCGAACACTGCGCTGATGATGATGAAGAGGGCGATGATGGTCCCGGGGGAGGCAAGAACCGTGGTGTAAAGGCTGTCAAGGCGAGCAGACATTGTTTCCTTTGTCGAATTGGACGCCCGTTCAAGAGCGTGGCGAAGGGCGTCCAGGGCGGATGCTTCGCTGTCCATGTTGGGTGGAGTTCATGGTGGCTCAAGAAGCATTCCGCTTCGTGCGGAAGCTTTGGGTGAATTCAACAAGCGTCGTATGCTTCAATCAAGTACTTGGTCAGCGGACTGGTCCACGCCAATTCTGAAATCCCGTCTTCCCCTTCTACAGCGTAGGTACGGATTACGTCGCGAACACGAACGTTTCCATCCGATGAGCGTGCGAGAATCATGGCAGCTTTGACCGTTTTTCCGGTGCCGTGTGGGTCGTAAACGGTGTCCAGCGCCTCTTCAAGGAACCATTCTGCTTTTCCGCCAGGTTCTCCTTCGTAGGTTTTCTTGGGCTTCTTTGCGCCAAACAATCCGCCGGATTTTTTCTTAGCAGGAGCGGATTTGGCTTTCGCTGGGGTTGCTTTGGTTGCGGCCACCTTTTTCTCGGATTTCTTGGCCGTGTCTTTTTCAGACTTATCCTCTTTGGCTTGTTTAGGTTTCGCCTGAGCGCCTTGCTTCTTGGCTTGTTCTGCTGCTTTCTTTGCGTCGGCAAGTTGATCCTGGAGATCTTGAATCTTATCACGATAGGAACTGGCGAGGTGCATCAGCGAGGTGCGCATGGCTGCCTCCAATTGAATTGAGAGCCCCTCATCGGTAGCATCACTCCATTTCTTCCATTGTCGCATCGTGTTTCCGTGGATGTCGGAGCCACATTTTGGACAGAAACTTTTGTTGGGTGGTTGCAGGATTGGAACACTCTGCAATCCATCGTCTGCAGGTATGACCAAGCCCTGCGATACTTTCAGAATTTCCAAGGTTGCTTTGCGGCCAAGGTTCATTGCTTCAGCGAAGGTCTCGTTCTGCTTCTCAAACGCACCGGAATTCTTCAAATCCAAAAGCTTCGTGTCACTGATGGCGAGTTCAATTGCTGCGTTGGCTGCCTCGTGGTCCCATGTTGCCGATTGAAGGGAAGGAGCAACGTCTTCAGCGGTTTGCATGAGCACATCGGTGTCAGCCGTGAGGTCGTCATCATCTGCAGCAGCCGCTATTCCGAGTGCGATCGGGTCGGCACCGTCTTCGATTTTGGCAATCATGTCAAACTTTTCAGCCATCGAGAGGTCCTCGCGGAGGCGAATGACATCTTTCAGTTGGTTCAAGTCATGTCCAGTTGCAGTGATGGGTCCCTGCTGAGTAAAGTTGTGCCCGCAGGACAGACAGAATTTGGCTGAGGCTTCCACACCCGCTTCGCATGTTGGACAATACACGCCGGCCATGATGAAGGAACACCGGTTACACCTTTTGAATGGTGTGTTGGAACGGCGATGAATACACCGAATCGCTCGTCATGATGTCAGAGCGGATGCTTGGTTCACAAGACTCACGATGTCGGATTGATCGCAGTTTGAGAGAATGGGAGCAAGTCGCGGCCCACGCTCGGCTCCCATAAACAAGGCATAACTTGCGCGATAAACGTCGCGCATTCCCACTTCTGCTTCCTCTCCTGCAACTTTGAATGCAGCGGTTATGCCGTCCACTGTCCAGTCTGCAGCTTCAATGGTGCGCTTTAATGCAGTGATTACCCGACGCTGGGCATCGCTCAATGCCTCCAGTGCTGCCACATCTGGTTCAGCGCAAAGGTCCACCCGCATGTCATCGGGGAAATGAGTTGATTCAATCCACGAGCGCATTCGCGACAATCGGTCAACGAGTTGGCTGGTCGGTTGGTCGATGGCTCCCGATGACTGCAGGCTCTCCCAAACCGCCATGTCATCGGGTTTGACTTGAGCAAGGAGAGCTAAATGTCGGAAACTCACGGACGCTGCTCCGGAGCGCCCGGCCTCGTCAATGGCAGACAGTTCCAAGGCGACCTTGGCGTCTTCAAGTTGAACCCTTTTCCTCCGACTCAGCGAGTCATCCTTCATCTCTTCATCAAAGTCTCGTGCTGAAAGCCGTTCGAACTCGTCTGCAAGATTGACCAAACCCATCCCTGTATCAAATTCTATAGCCTTACTGGGTTTTGAATTGGCCACCAGGAAACGAAGAATCTCTGGTGGGACAAGCTGCAGGGCTTCAATCGGACCGATGGTGTTTCCTGACGATGACGACATGGCTCCTTGGCCGCGCAGGCTAATCCACTCATAGGTCAAGGGAATCGGTGGCTCATGACCAAACAGAACAGCGATCTCTTTTCCTGTGTCGTAGGAACCTCCGGCAGCACCATGGTCCTTGCCAAAGGGTTCGCAGGTGATGGAGTTAAATCCCCACTTTGCTGGCCAATCTAAACGCCACGGCAATTTTCCTTCGCCCTTTTCAATGTTTGATGACCCGCTTTCGCCATGGCTGTCCGTCCAGTGCACCAGAGGGTAATCGTATCCAGTGATGGTCAATCCGTCCAGTGAACCCTTTGAGTCCAAAGGTTGCCATGGGAACCATGATTCGGGCAATTCCCGTCCCGATACACGTTCCACAATTTCACGTATTTGCTCGCGCTGGTCGCAGGCGATGCGTGCGGAAGCGCTGAACTTCCCCGAACGGTAAGCTTCGAGGTTTGGGAGCAGACGGGGAATCACGCCAATTTGTTTTAACGCGGCGAGGAAAGGAACGAGGAAATGATCGCCATAGGTCCATCCTTCTTCGTTGAACCGCTTCCAATCCGGTTTTCCATCCGCATCTGGAGCGGGTATTGAGCCGAGTTGGTGTCCAATGAAGGCCTCGTATGACGGGTCGAGGAACGGGTAGACTTTACGGAGAGGGTCAGCGTTGTCAACGACAAAGACCAATTCTGCCTCCATGCCGGCCCGCCGTGCCGCACGGGCAATCATGTCTCCCGTCAAGATTTCACGTAGATGTCCGATATGGAATTCGCCGCTCGGCGTGATGCCGGTGGCGATGATGTGTCGTTGACCACGCTCAGCGAGCCGACCGGCCATGACATCGCTCCAATGCATGAATCTTCACCTCAAACCACAACAGCACGAACCAAGCCACGGAGTGGGACATCATCGATTTCATTCCGTGTTGTCTTGTTCACCAGCACGATGGCCAAGGAGACCTCTCCACCGGCAGCCCTGATGGATTGGATGGTTTTCGACATGGTTTTGCCGGATGAAAGAACATCGTCAATGATGACGACACGCTTTCCGGCAACTTGCCCGTATTTGTTGGACAGCGAGCCGCTCCCTTCACCTTCATCCGTCGTGCGGAACACGGTCATGTCGGATTCCATCACCCTGGCGACCTCGTAAGCAAACGCGATCCCATTGATGGAAATTCCCACAACGGTATCGATGTTGTCGTATCCCACTTCCTCATCGGCAACATCGGCCATGATTGAACCGACCGCTGCAATGCGCTGAGGTCGAACACCAAGGGTTCTCCAACCGATTCGGACATCGCTGGGGCGGTCGCTGTCGCCAGTGTCAGAGAGCAACCATGTAATGGTGTCTTGTGACAGGGAGAGTTCGTCCGCAATTTGTTGCGTGTTCAAACCCTCTTTCATGAGATTGGAGGCATAAGCTTTCAATTCCTCAATGCTCAGGACCATGGTGCTCATTCCCTTGCTGTCATGGAACGCTCATCAATGCTTTCATGATGTTCGGTCTTGGGGCGAAAGTCTTGAAGGGAGGGAGCAACGGGCAGAAAGCATGGCGGACTTTGATTATGAGACCCTTCTCGACCGAGCCCGCGACAACATTCCCGAGGAAATTTCCTCCCGCTCCCGCTGGCGTCTACCGGCCCCGCAAATCATGATTGAGGGTTCCAACACAATTTTCAGAAATTTTAACGAGGTTGTCTCAATGATGGACCGTGACGATAATCACGTCTATCAATACATTTTGAATGAACTCGGTACATCAGGGTCTCGGGATGGACCTCGAGCCCGATTCAAGGGCCGAATTCCACCAAAAAGAATCAAAGGCACCATCGCCAATTACGTGAACACCTACATCAAGTGCAGTCAGTGCGGTGCCCCGGATACGCACTTTGTGAAGGAAGACAGAACCACCTTGCTCAAATGTCAAGCTTGCGGTGCAACCCGGCCCGTCAAACTTTGATCAGGGCAGATGCCGGGCCGTGTCCTCAATCGTTGGTTTGTTTACCACCGGTAAGGCATCGGCATAACCAGCCTTCACAAATCCGATGATTTCCTCTTTCTTTGGGTCGATGCCGAGGTTTTCGTAGGTTTCAGGGTGGCGAGTAAGGCCCCCGGTGGACCACTTTGCTGAGACTCCATTGCCCCACAAAGAGAGAACCATGTTGTGAAGTGCACAAACGGATGCGGCATAGTCTTCCTTTTGTCGAAAAGGGTCCTGAGGGCTTTGTTTGTTGGTCACCGCCACCAACAGCGGGGGGTTCATCACTTTGCCAATCGCCCGCTTTGAATCGTGTTCGGGATCCGGTGATTTTTTTTGTTCCGACTTTGCTGCGGCAAGATGAGTAATCGTTGGCACAAGGGTTTGCCGGGTTTTCTCTCCGAGCAAGTAAAACTTCCACGGGTGCGTGTGTTTGTGACATGGGGCCTGGTTGGCCGCTTCGAGAGCTTGGTTGACAATCGCTTCTTCAATTGGACGATCAGCAAAGCGGTGGACGGTTCTCCGGCTTTTCAAAACATCTTGGAACTCGGACATTCTGTTCCCTCAAACGTGGTCAATTTTCGCTGCGAGGATGAAATCTGACCGCGTTAATCCTCCAACATCGTGGGTCCAGATCTTTACGCTTGCCGATCCCCATCCCAACGTGAAATCGGCGTGGTGGTTTTCGGACTCACATATTTCCCCGGCTCGATTGATGAAAGCCAGTGCCTCTGCAAAGTTCGCAAACCTGTAGGTCCGGTTAATGGACATGGGTTCCCCGAGGGACCACTCAGGGTCTATCTCCGATAGGAGAGTGAGGATGTCCTTACGCTCAAGGCCTTGCTGCCCTGGTTGGCTGGGTGTGCAGCGTTCATCAGCGAGAGGAATGCGCTCAACCCCAAAGATGGGAATCGTCGTTGCCTTTGGTTTCTTTTTCCACCTTTTCGTGAAGTTTTGAGCGACGCTTCATGTCTTCCCGTTCAAAGGCAAGGAGTTCTTTGTCATCGATGTAGGCGGGCCGTGTGTGAGCGATGAGGACCATTTTGACAATGACTTCCCGTGAAATAAATTCGCATTTCCCATCCTCTGTGAGAATCTCCAAACTTGTTTTTCCAGATGAGATGAGGCGGCCACGGATGTAGGCGTCTTCGGGATTGGCGAAGGCTTGGACGTTGAGATGGATTTCAACCAAATCGTCACGGCGGAGGCCTTGGCGTCGCTCAAGCAAATCTCCAGTGTGAATGGACCTGAGGTCCTCAAGTTCCGGTGAATCCATGTCTTCCCACATCGACTTTGCCCAACTTGGTAGGTCTACGGTGTTCTTCTTCGCCATGGAGATGACCAATCGGCGAGCGTACTTGAACCTCCCCCTTTGGCACCTCGGACGCTTTCAACACGGGATACTTCATGAAGGGCAGGCGGCGGCCTAGGTTTGGGCTACCCGCATGAAAGTCTCGTGGCGCACGATTGGTACGGTCTTACTGGAGGAGGAAATCCTCGACAAGGCCTTTTCTCGCGCAAAGAAAGCAGCGGACAGAGTTGACGATCCAGATCGTATCTTTCGGGTCCGAAAACAAATGACGCGAATGGTCCAAACGGCTGCAGACATTATTGCCACGGAATTCCAAGAACTCGTGGCTGCGTGGCCATCGCTTGACCAATCCCCCCTCTTTGATGTGGCCATGATCGATGCGTGCGTTGGATGCGATGAATACCGGAAGAACCTGGCGACGCTCCAGTGGGCCTCGAAACAAGTTCAGCGCATTGCATCGCAGAACGCCAAGAAAATCATTCGAACTGGTCGCACCGATTTGATGCATGACGCCCGCAGAGAGGCATATGGGCGCATCTCCTCCATCATGCGACAAGTGGCTCCATCACTCGTTTGGTTGAGCGAAACCCGAGAAATTCTCAAACAGCTTCCCAAGGTCGACCCTGTTTCACCCTGCATCGTTGTTTGCGGCGCTCCAAACGTCGGCAAATCTGCCTTTATTGCAGCCTTAAGCTCGGGTAAAATGGAAGTAAATCATTACCCGTTCACCACCAAGCAGATTCACGTAGGGCATTTCCTGCATCGACGCTTGCAGTACCAAATGGTGGACACTCCAGGTCTTTTGGACCGTCCGATGGAACAGCGAAATCACATTGAAATGCAAGCCATCGCCGCTTTGGAAAACATCGGCTCATTGGTGCTTTTCTTGGTCGATGACAGCGAATCATGCGGGACGCCAGTCGAGGAACAGATGAACCTTTTGAACGAAGTAAGGGGGCTTCTTCCAGACACGGAACTGATGCAAGTGAGTTCCAAAGCAGATTTGCTCGACCCGAGACCGCCGATGTGGGACGAGGTTGCTCGAAGTGAAGCTGAATGGCGTGCAGAGGGTTCGGAGGGCGAACCCGAACTCCCCCTGCTCATGGACGAGCAAGGTCGGGTGTGTTTGTCAGCTACCGAGCGTGTTGGTCTTGACGCCATGCGCCTTGAAATCGTCCGAAAAGTCAAGTCAGCTCGACCCAACAATCCCATGGAATTGCCCGAGGGTTGGTACCGTCGCGATGCGTGATCACATCGACTCTAAAGCCACGATTCCTAGAGCGTCCATTCCCGCTCTTAACGCCGTTCTTGCCCGTTCTGAAACGGCAAAGAAAAATGGATTAACCTCTCCATGGTCAATGACGTAACAATCTCTATAGAACATGTTGTAGGCCATTGATAACTGGAGCATGTAATTCGCAAAGAGGTTGGGTCGGTGTTCCCTGACCACACGAGACAGCTGGTCATCATGAACAGCAAGCGTTCGTAGGAGCTGCACCAATCCGTAGGGCATTTCATCGGTAGGTCCCTCGCCTTGGAACGTTTGGTCAAGATACGATGGATCAACGTCCCTGACCTTTCTCCTGATGGAGCAGGCTCGGGTGTGGCTGTACATGATGAACGGGGCCGAACCTGCTTCGAAACTCAAGGCATCCTCCCAGCGGAAGGTGAATCCTTTTTCGGGACTAACGCTGATGATGTTGAATCGAACGGCCGATGTACCAACCGCCTCGGCGATGTGGGCCATTGTCTCATCGTCAAGGTCTGGCCTTCGTTCCTTGAGCACGTCCGTTGCATGTGCCTTGGCTTCTTCGAGCAAATCATCCATGAACACAACGTTGCCCCGCCGGGTTGACATCTTGCCTTCAGGGAGTTTGATGAACGAATAGAACATCACCTCTGGGCGGCGTTCCCCAAGTTCCTCCAACGTGAGGCCAACTTGTTTCGCCTGCAATCGGTGGTCTTCTCCAAGGACGTTGATGAGTTCGTTGCATTGCGTCCATTTCCACCGGTGGTAAGCGATGTCCCTGGTTGCGTACAAGGAGGAGCCATCGCCTCGTCGATAGAAAAATTCAGTTTTGCCCTTGAGCCCTCGTTGACCGAGGTCAAGATATTGTGCTCCATTGTCTGCGACACCGTTGATTTCCAACTGCCCGAGTTCGTTCATCAACTCTGCCACATCACCATTGGTAACGAAGACTGATTCTTTGGTGAATCGGTCGTAATGGATGCCAAGGCGGCCCAACGTTTCCAACATGCCATCCAGAACCGGTTTGTATGCTCGTTCAAAAGAATCAAGCACACCTTGATCTCCGTTTTCACTGGCATGCACAAGCGTTCCAATGGCTGCTTCAATGGCGGTTGCGTCTGGACTTTCCTTCCGTCGAAGTTGTGCAGCTTGGTACCAACGAACCCGTTGATGGTCAGCCTTTTGAGCCCATTGAGGGTTGATGGGGTCGCGGTCTTTCAGCAATGATTCAACCTCTTCTTCGCTCATGTTTTCGAGCGCCCATGCCAAAACAGCGACTTGTTTGCCCATGTCGTCAACGTAGTATTCCGCCGTGACCTCATCGCCCCAGAGCCTGTGCAATCGAACCAGGGTGTCCCCCAGAATGGCGTTGCGAGCCCGACCTACATGGAACGGTCCGTTTGGGTTGGCCGATGTGTGTTCAATCAGCACTTCACGTCGTTCATCGGACCGATGTGGAGTGCGTTGGTTCAACACGTGGTCAGCAAGCCAGGACGAAGAGGCGGTGATGTTGAGGAAACCGTTCACGGCCGTGATTTCATGGATGGCTTCATGTTCGGGTATTTCCTTACTCAACCGTTCGGCGATGGCAGCGGGTGCCATGTTCAATGTTTTTGCAAACTGAAAACACGGCAAAGAAAGGTCACAAGCAGGCGGCCATGTATGTTCGGTTGATGCTTGAAGCATACGCTCAACCAACCCCGAATCAACACCAAGCGCTTCAACCGCTTTTTCAATAAGCGGCAGGATGTCGGATTTTAGCAACTGCATCCCATCACCTCACATCATTGGATAGCGCAAAATGGCCGCCAGTCCACCAAATCCCTGCATGAGTTGAGAACCCTCTTCTGTGTCCACAGAGATGTAAGTAACTTGTGAGTTACTTTCCTCAGCGAGGGATGAAAGAGAGTCGATGATGGAATGGCTCGACAATTCCTTGATGGCGTCGCCTGATGCGCCGCACGACGGGCAGGCGGGCAGTGCTTGGTGAGGTGTTAATCGTGCCTCCCATGCTGCTTCAGAACCGTGGCTGCATTTCTTGCACTGCAGCGTGATGACGTTCCCCCTCAAACCCTCGGAGATCAGGAGCGTGTCAACCGCCCCTCCCGTCAGGGCTTGTTTAATCATCATTTCACCATAGGTCGCTTTCGGATGGGCGCGAACCAGCTCCTCGAGAAAGCGGTTCATCACTTGACGTTCCGCATCCAATTCGATTTCACCCATCAACTGGCCTGCGTTTTCCACCAATTCACGCACGCCAGATTCGTTGGAATAGCCAACGTCAAAGGTTGTTTTTGCAATTTTCTTGGTGATTTCGTGGTGGAAATAGTCGTTTTTGACAACGAAATCCTTTGTGGCTCCCGGACCACCGACAATGATGGCTTGGATGTTTTCCAAATGAGGCAACCAATACGACGAGGCGTGTTCGGTCGCTCGCTTGAAAAAATTGTGTGCCGCTTCTTCAATCAGTCGTTCAAAACGCTGGGCTGATTGTCCACCTTGTCGGTGTTTACCCATGATGTTGGACACGAGGTGCTCTTGGACATGAATACGCTTTCCAGTGGCAATACCGTAGGCTGCTTCAGCCCGGTCGATGACAAACAATCCGTAGGACTTTTTGTCAACCAGCATTTCCTCAAGCTGGGTCAATTCAAACCTTGAGTCACAACGGTAGCGAAACGAAACAAGCGCTTGAGGAGGTTCTTCGACGACGACGTTTACCATGCGGCTTTTGTTGTTTCCAACAATGATGGAGCCGACAAAAATAGCCAGGCCGTGCTCTCCGGGCGTTTTGAAGCGAGATAAGGTGGATATCGCCGATTCAATGGCTCCTTGAACGTTCTTCTTGGTTCCTTTTGATTTGATGTTGGCTGCTTGGCCGTGTTCATTTTGAAGCATGGACCTTGCATCTGAGATCTGTCGGTCGGGTGGAATGATCAGGGTGACCAATTCAGTTCCGAAGCCCTTCATCTCTCGAAGGTCCTCAAGGGCGAGTTTGAGCCGCATACGTCGCGCAGACAACTTGGCATCGTCTGACATGGCGCTCCCTCCTTTGACGGGCTGAGGCGTGGCACTTCAAACCTCCCTCCGGTTCGAAGCGGTTTCACGCCTGCGTGCTCCCATTGAGGGATAGGATGAAGTCATGGGCGCGATGGAGGACCACCATGAGCCCGGTTCATGTCGTTGCCCTCGGTGGCAGCCTCCTTCGTCCGGAAGAAGCCGAAGCACGCTCAATGTGGATGGGCCAACTCCGACAACTTATGGTTCACCTGGAAGGAAATGGCCGTCGTGTTGCGTTGGTTGTTGGCGGTGGTCTGCCAGCAAGAGAGGGCATTGCGTTGGCCAAAGACACCGTTTCTGACACACGCCGGCTCGATAAAATTGGCATCGCAGGAACTCGCCTCAACGCCACAGTTCTCCAACAGGTTTTGCTGGACATCGGGTGCGACGTTGCGCCCTCAGTCCCGCACACCATCGATGAAGCAAGGGCTCATCTCGAGCAACATCACATCGTTGTGATGGGTGGTACAGTCCCTGGACATACCACCGATACCGTGGCGGTTAAACTCGCGGCCGTCGTTCACGCTCGGCACTGCATTATTGCCACCAATGTCTCCCATGTGTACACAAAAGATCCGAGGCACAACGAGGATGCAGAAGCCCTGACCGAGATGACCTTAGAGGAACTGGGGGCCATCGTTGGCGTCGGGGAACCCCTTGAACCGGGGGCGTCGGCGGTTGTCGACCCGGTGGCCGTGAAGATCGCTATCGACGCAGGCATGGACCTTGCCGTTCTCGATGGTCGTGATGTTCGCCGGCTTGACGACGCTCTGGATGGTCAACCGTTTGATGGCACCATCGTTCATGCACGAGGTGATTGATGTGGTTGATGCAAAGAAAGTGAAAGAGATGGTTGCCAAAAAATCGAGTCAACTCATGGGGAGCATGTCCGGGTCGGGAAAAATGCCACCCCACAAGCATTGCAGGATTTGTCATGAAGCCATTCCAATAAAGTCCGATCCTCGCATATGCAAGAATCAAGAATGCATTGAACAGAATCGAAAAGACGAGAAAAATCAGAAAACCGTGCGTATAGCGATGTTTGTGTTCTTTGGTATTTTCGCCGTCCCCTACGTCCTCGTGCTGGTGACAGGGATTCTCGGTTAGGGTTCAGTCAAGTCCAAATTCTCGAACCAAGAGCAACCTAAGGAAACGTTGTGCACTTTGCAGCACCAATCCTGTTGCCATGAGTGAAAGACCGAGCAGGCCGATCCAAATGGCCGAGAATCCCGAACCAATGATGCTGTCAAGTTGCAGTGTGAAATCTTGTGCGGTTCGTGTCCCCATGGCTGCACCTGTTGCCAGTAGACCGAAGCCGGGGATGCCCAACACAAGCAGTGGTTTCTTTTGAGACAGGGACAATATCGCCCACGTCATCACGGTAAAGCCGTGGGACACGGCGGTGAAGTTCGACCCCTTCGGGACATCGTATCGGATGACGGTTGGAACTTCCAAGACCCGCAATTGTTTTTCATGTGCATCTTCAAGCATTTCAAGGGAGAGTTCCATTCCTTCCGAATCAAACCGAAGGCGTTCAAGAGCGGTTCGAGAAAAAGCTCTGAACCCGGACTGAGTGTCCTTGATGCCCAGGTCGCTTGAGAGGTTTGAAGCAGCGGTGATGACCTTGATGCCTAACCTTCTGTATGCGGGCATGTCCGTTCCACCCCCGCCGTCAACAAAGCGTGAACCAATGGTGAAGTCTGCCTCGCCGTCCAGGATCGGTTTCAGGAGTTTCGGAATGTCCCCTGTCTCGTGCTGTCCGTCAGAATCGAGCAGAACCAAGGCATCAACCTCAAGCTCACTCGCTCTGAGGAAGAGGGTTTTCAGAGCACCACCGTAGCCTCGGTTCACGCGGTGGCGAATCACGGTTGCACCGCATGCCTCGGCGATCCGTGCACTTGCATCCGACGAACCGTCGTCAATGCAAATCACCTCGTCAACATGGCGAAGCGCCCGGGTTACAACGGAACCAATGGTCTCTTCCTCGTTGTACATTGGCATGCCTGCGACGATGTGCGGCTTGCCCGCACGTGGCATGTTGTCCTCTTGAGGCACGCTTTCCCGTCCACGAAGACCTATATATGGATATTTAAAAAAACGCCGAAAATGCGAAGATTGGCCGTTCAAATAACCTTGGTCATTTGAGCAGCGTTGTACTTCTCAGAGAGAAGGAATTCACAAACATGGCTCTGGGCCTCAGTCGTGAAGTTGGGTGACGGTGGTCACAGCACGCTCACCCGAGAGCACCTTTTGCAAGGCCGCCATCGAGATGACCAACGGAACATAGGATTGCCCATCGCTGGTCATGTAGGTGCTGCAGTCCGCAAAGGCTGCTGTGTTGACGGAGAGTTTGAGTGCTCCACCGGCATTGCTTCGACGAACGTAGCCCACCAAGATGTTGTTCTCCATCACCTCCGGTGTTTTCTTTGATTCATTTTTTGTCATGTATTCACCTCCTCTGTGGCTTGATTCCCCAGGAAATGAATCATCATCCTCAACGATTATCAAAGGCTCTGTTGGATTGATTGGGGTGACCATTTGCCTTATACGAACGGTTTTGTTCGTCTCTTCATGCGAGCCTTGGTTACAGGTGGAGCCGGATTCATCGGCTCTCATCTCATCGACCGCCTGATCGAACGGGGCGATGAGGTGGTTGTGATCGACAACCTCTCAAGCGGCCAATCCTCGTTCATCCAGGGGCACCTTGATTCTGGGAAAGCCGTGATGATCAAAGGTGATATTTGCCACCCTGACGATGTTGTCAAAGCGATGACAATGGACATTGATTGCGTGTTCCATCTCGCTGCGAATCCAGACATCCGTCTCGGTACGAGAATCACCGATACCGACCTCAAGCAGGGAACCGTTGCCACCTACAATATCCTCGAAGCCATGCGAACTTGCGGTGTGAAAAACATCGCCTTTGCCTCAAGCTCCGTGGTCTACGGCGAGGACGCACCTCTTCCTACACCTGAAACGCACGGCCCGTGCATGCCTATTTCTCTCTACGGAGCAAGCAAGCAAGCCGGTGAGGGCCTGATCAGCAGCTGGGTTGGGACCTTTGGATTGCAAGCCTGGATCTTCCGTTTTGCCAACATCATCGGGGCTCGAGGAACCCACGGAGTCATTTTTGATTTCATCCACAAACTGAAGAATGACCCAACACGCTTGGAAGTTCTTGGAAACGGCCTTCAAGAAAAATCCTACATGGAGGTCGGCGATTGTGTCAACGGCATTCTTCACGTGATGGAGCAGTCCACGAAGCCATTGAACCTCTACAATCTTGGAAGCCACGACACCGCCTCCGTTCGTCGGATTGCAGAAATTGTGGTGGAGGTTACGGGATGCCACAACGCCGTGATAGACTACACCGGTGGTGATCGTGGATGGGCAGGGGATATTCCTCGAGCAAGGTTAGGCATTGAAAAAATGCTCCAATCGGGCTTTGACGTCACCATGAACAGCGAGGAAGCCATACGGCATACAGCGATGTGCCTTCTGGATGAAATTGGAATGGAGTGAACACCATGAAAAACAACATTGAAGCAGATGTACGAACGGATACTGGAATCAAGGTAGCGGCTCTCTTCTTTGCGGCCATGATGTTCCTTGCCTTCACCACCGACCCAATACGAACGGGCACTCAGGAAGGCGACCGTGCCCCCGCACTCACAGGCATGGCGTACAACGGAAGCGGCTGGTCCACCTTTGAGATGAGCGATTACTTGACCACAAACTGGACGGCAGGTGACGCTGAAGGGCAGTGGATGGTGGTTGAGTTCATGGACACCGATTGTCCATACTGCGTTCGCTCCGCTGGTGAAGTTGGTAGGGATGCAGATTACTTCACCAAACGCTCTTCTAACCACCAAAGCCACCCCGGTGTGGGTCCTTGGGACGGACCAATCGTTAACTTCGTTGCAAGCGCCACGGAATTGGACATCCAAGGTCATGACACGAGCCGCTCCGAAATCGTGGCGTTTCGAGACAAATCTGGAGAGGAATCTTGCGCTGGCCAATCGTGTGCCAACCGAGACGGCCCCCCTCATAATTTCATGTACATCGATGACATTGACCAAGACAACATGAAGGCTTGGAAGGTTCCAGGCACCCCCGCTTATTTCCTCATTCAACCCGATGGAATTGTGGCTTGGGTTTCAAGTGAAAACACGCAAGAAACCGTGTTCGATGCCATCATGCGGCTCACAACGGAGGCTTGAGCATGGTCGACCAAAACGTGTTCCTGATCGCCTACATCCTTCCAATCGCGTTCGGATTGTTGTTGATGACAAAAATGGGGGATTCTCTCGCCGACCCACTCAATGGATTGAGTCCTCGGATGGCGTTTGCCCGAGGGCGTCACATGCTGGGATTGAACCTCGTGGCTCTCACGGGGTTTGCGGTATCGGTTCACACCACGTGGATCACCTTCAAGATTAGCGAGGGAGGCAATGTATGCTCCAGTGCCACTGTGTTTTCTTGCGATGACGTGCTTGGAAACGCTCAGTACAACGTTGACCCCGTGTTTGGTATCTCGTGGGGCCTCATTGGCATGTTTGCTTTTGGCGCTCTTCTTTTCATTACCAATTCGGTAGGCAAAGAACCCGATGCACTCTGGGCTGAGTCTTACTTGAAGTATGGAAAACTCATGACCGGGGCTGGCATGTTGCTGATTGCTCTCTTGGTCTCTTACGAGGTACGCATGGGCAAGATTTGCCAATTCTGTACGATGGCACACGTGGCCAATGTCGTGTGTTTGTTCGGGTTTTGGAAAGCAGGTAAGTTGCATGAAGATGGCCTTTGGAACGACAATGAGCCCTCTGACAATGTCGCAAGTAGGGAGTGAGAAAGATGAACAAAGAATCGATTTTTTGGCTCATTGTGACCCTTACCGCCCTCGCTGCACTTGGTTTTCTTCTCGGAGAAAGCGATGGCTCGCCTCCATTTTCTACAGCGGACGAACGCCACGCCTTGGCAAACGATTGCATCGGCAGTCATGATGGCGGCCTCGCGGAACACTACCACGCAACCGTCAGAATCTCTGTACTCGACCAGGACATCGCCGTCCCAGACGATGTGGGATTGAACGACAATGGTTGTTCAATGCGCCCACTTCACACCCATGACGCATCCGGGAAAATCCATCTCGAGTTTAAACAACAAGGTGTCGAGGCGCCCTTGGAAGCTTTCTTTGACATTTGGGGAAAGCACATGGATTCGACAGGTTTCGATGATCACCGTGTGGACAATTCCCATGAATTCCTGATGTTTGTCACAGAAGAGAACGGTGAGCGCACTCAGGTTGAATCCTATGAAAATCACATCGTCAAGGACGGTCAACTCATCGAGTTGATCTTCCGTGAAACTGCCTGATCAAGGCGTGTACGTTTCGTTGAACATGGCGATGTTTGGCTCAACTTCGATTTCCTCCATCCGGAGCACCGTGACCTCAATTTCATGGGCATCTCGGTAGGTCGTACGGAGTTCCTTCATCAGGTTCCTTTGAACATCCTCCACGTCCTCTCCGCCAAAGACGGAAAGGTGGTGCGTTGTTTCACCGGCGACCATGGCGTAGTATTCCACGACCCATTCCTTCTGGCGAGTTTCCCCTTCCCAAGCGACGTCTTCCCATGTGTTTGTCATGGTATTACATTGTCCTCACAGTTTATCAAATCTTCTCCTTCCCGTGAGGCAAATTTCCATTTTCCGTCAATTTATTTCCAGTATGTTTCCGGTTGCTACGATAATTCTGGAAAAATTTACTTTTTCCGAACTATTGATGCAAACGCGAGCGCAAGGCATCCAGCAAAAATGACCGTACCCCACGCCCCCGATTCAGGTTGTGCTGCCGCACGTTCGCGGTAAGCCATCTCTACGGCACCGTACGAGGTTGTGCGACCGCCAGCGTCAAGTTCCTCTTGGGTTGACTCATGAACCAGCACCACGCTCCATGAGCGTAGGTCTTCAAATTCGATGGCGAAGGAACTCTGACACGATGCATCAACCGTGGCGGATAGAAGGCCTAACTGTTGGGTGATGGTGTTGTTGTCCATCGAACACTCGGCCACACCAACCAGAACTCTGTCGCGATGGTCATCCCCAGTGTTGACGAATCCTTGAGGGATGGTTTTGCCGTGCTCGACCACCATGAGCGTCAGTTGGGTGCCGGCGGTTTGTAGTAGGTTGGCGTGAACAATCGATGCCCTGTACCCTGTCTCGGTTTTTTCCACCATCAGGTCAAGTTCCGATACAACCTGCCGTGAGAGCTCCTCATTCAGAATGTCTCGCTGAACCTCGGACCACGCATCATAACCGCGCCGAGCAGGGCCTGCTTCAACAACAAAGGTTGGTGTAGAGGTTGATGCGCCTGACTGCACTGAATCGATTCGATCAATGCGGTGTTGGCTTGCTGCTGGCTGGAACGCGTCCTCGCCGTCTGACGGGTGCAGAGCGATGAGCGCAATGCGAGAACCGTGGCTGTCGGCGACCTGAACCAACTCCGGGTCAATTTCAGCGCATGTAGGGCACCATGTCGCCGTGATTTCCTCCACCAGCAACGATCTGCCTCCACCTGAGGTGGATTGTGCTTCTTCAAAATTCACGTTCTGATTCACCACGAGGCTTTGACCGCTGAAAGAGCAGAGAAACGCGACGAGGAGAACGGCCGTGTACGTTGCGGATCTGGCCTTCATTTCTGCCCTTCCCCTTGATTGAGCCAGAGGGTGAACCGCCTTGATTCCTTGCTTTGAGGCGTTTTGAAGAAAAGGTTTCATGAGGGCGAGGAAGGGAGGGTTAAATTGAGGACACCCCGATGGCAGAGCACTGGGTTGAAAACCACAAGCGGGATTCTTGGCGCAAACAAGCCAAGGCCAGTGGGTACAGGGCACGCTCAGCCTTCAAGCTTAAACAGATTCAAGAGAGGTTCCAACTTGTCCGTGAGGGTGATTTTGTTCTTGATGTGGGCTGCCATCCCGGTGGCTGGGCGCAGGTTGCTGTTGAATTGGTCGGGGAAAAAGGACGTGTAATCGGCGTTGACCTCCAAGCTTGTGCCCCTGTTGAGGGTGCTATTTTGTTAACAGGGGACATCACTGAACCACTGACTCAGGAACGCATTCTCGACGAATTAAAAGGTGAATTGCTGAACGTTATCGTCTCTGATATTTCACCGGACATCACCGGGAAATGGGACATGGATCAGTCGGTGGCCATGACCTTGGTCGCCGACGTTTTCGATTTTGCATTGCCTCTGTTGTGCAAGGGGGGTGCGTTCACGACCAAGTTGTTCCAGGGCATTGGCGTGGAAGAGTTGATCACGGCTGTTCGACCTCACTTCTCCAGCGTCCGCAGGTTCTCACCCGAAGCCTCGAGAAACTCATCATCAGAAGTTTACTTGGTTTGTCGCCATCACACCCCATGGAAGGCTCCAAAGTCATCGATTCGGGGACGATACGAATCCGCTGTCAACAAACGTGTTGGTGGCGACGAAATCGCCGAAGATCCGGAACCAACGGCCTCTACGTTTCGAGTTCGGCGGAAAAAAACCGGCGAAGACCTTGAAGAACATTGACTCAATGTTGTTGACCCATGAACACCCCACCGGGACTTCACTGGCCAACCCCCGCCAACAGAATCGAGAATCTGCGTCCCAACACCCCTGTACGCCGCCTTGAGCTTGTTGTGCTTCGCATGTATCCGCAACGGATGATTGTCTCATCGTCTTATACGGGTCCAGTTGCAGCCGCATGCGGCCGAGATGAAACCGGTTTGGTCGGATTGGTATTCTGGGCGGACCAAGTCATGAACGTCAATGTGGGGGACATCATTCGCATTGAATCAGGTTGGTGTCGGTCGCGTGATGGGGCCTTGGTTGTCAGTACGGGGAAGCATGGGAAATTGAGCATCGTTCAGCGTTTTGAGACTTCATGACCTGCTTGGTCCTCACGCAACCATAAAGAGGGGGAGGCCATGGGCGAATTCGTTAGGAGCCATTTCCATGAGTGAACGAGCACAAGTCTGCACATCTTCTGGCATCCCCCTTGCTGAAGAAGGTTCAACCACCTTCCCCTGCCCTGGATGCTTCCACCCCATTGGTCGAAGCCCCCGTGTCCGAAACCAAGGTGTGTTGTACAAGTGCCCAAAGTGCGATTTTGTGGGTCCCTGAGGTGATTGAAGTGGGTATGGTAGTTATGACATACAAAGTGAATCCGGATTCGGATCTTCAAGACGTTGACACCGATGCTATCGCTGAAACGATCGCAACGTTGCGCAACGACGATTACGACATTCAAGCCATTGAGACGAAGCCACTGGCCTTCGGACTGAAGTTTGTCCAAGTTCACGTGAAGATGAATGACGGTGAGGGACTCGCAGATGCCTTTGAAGCCCAGATGTCTGAAATTCACGGCGTGGGTGAAATCGAAGTTCTTTCAATGGGTCTCATTTGATCGGCTCTGAAACAT
>DANX01000104.1:21481-28987 GCA_002502295.1 Euryarchaeota archaeon UBA561
CTGAAACATCCGCAAGCCAATCGCCTGCTGTTTTGTTGAACAATTCTGGCCGTGCTGAGCAACAATCCCCGCTTCAGCCCATGTTGGAAAGGGGACCTTTCATGAATTCGCGAAGCAACACGGTAGCATAGCTCCCTGAGCCTAACGTGAACCGGAACCTGACACAAGCTCCTTCGGGGTGCCAACGGTCTTCCTTTCCAGGACCTTGCGCCCAACGTTTGCCAAGCGTGCTGCTCTCGGCGATGGGGACGGTGTCCACCGAGAATTCCTTGAATTCAGCGACCAAACCTCGACGAGTGCCTTTTGAGGACAGCCGCGGGATGGCTTCAACGTTCCACGAGACTTCTGCCAACCCCTCGCCCTCGATGGTTGCTTGTTCCAAGGCGCCTGGTTCGCCCTCACAGGTTGATGTTTCACTGCCTGGCAGCGGTCCAGTGGTGGTCAATCGTCCAAGGTCGCAATTGCGTCCAATACGGTTGAGCGTTCGTTCTTGTACAACAACGCATGACTTCACATCGAGTTGGTTCTTCTCGTCAACTCTGCCAACGATGTCACCTGCGACCGGTTGAGCAAGGGGTAAACCCTCCTCAATGCGTCGTTGAAGTGATTTGTTGAACACAATTGATTGCAGGGCATGGACGGTCATCAACTGAAGGTTGGTGGGCAATTTTCGAAACGCTCCAACGTAATCGTCTGGATTGGAGAGGAGGTGTTCTATCATCCGTCGTTCAAAACCCATCCATCGGGGCAATTTTTCCAACAGTGAATCATCAAGTCCTCGTTCACGAATCTGTTGGCGAACGGCCTGCGCTTCGGCTTCTTCATTTGGTCCTTCCATGGAAAGATAGGTCATGACAGCCCCCTTCCAGTCTTCGTTCACCACGTGGCGCCCAACTTGGGGTGTCACTGGTCGGCCTGAACCAAACCGTTGCGGGCCAATCCAATTTGGGAAGCGGTCGCCACCGATCATGGCGGTCATGCTTTGTTGAATGCGCTCGACTTCTGCCATGGCTTCATCGTTCGACATCGGGGTCCCATCCGAGTGGCAGCACCCCCGGACAACGATGGTAAAACGGTTACCTCGGTGGTTTCCGAATCCGATTTTTTGATGGGTTCGGCCGAGCACTTCAATTTCAACATCCGGGAGTTCAACATCGGCGACCTTGTTCATGGGAGCGTCGATGACGAAAAGTTGGGAGGTTACGGCCCGTTTGTCTTTGGTTCCGGCGAAAAAGACGCGATTTCTTGGAATGCGGAGTTTGGATGAGAGTTGGTTGCAAAACCGATTGGTTTCCCAGTTGGTAAGGGTGATTTTAGCAACCGTAAACCGTCCTCTGTTATCAAAATGAACCGGTGTAGCAATCTCCTCCACACGAAAGTCCGTTGTTCTTGATTTAATGATTCCACCAATGCCTTGGTGGTCGGTGGCATACCCCTGCAAGCCGATGGCTTGAGCGATGGGGTCTGGCATGGAGACAACCTGTCTTTCAGAGGCTGGCGTTTTCAAACTCGGAAGCGACGCCTCCGATGATGTCGTTCAAGACCTTCTCAACGCCTGCTTTGGAGGTTGTTCTGATGTAAAACTCAGGGTCGTCGAGTTCAGGATGTCCAGGGAAATAGTTGGCGTAGTCCACGCTTTTGTGGTTGTTCAATCGCTCACGGAGCACTTGAAGCGCAGTGTGGCTTTCGCCAATGATGCGAAGACGCAACTCGTTTTTCTCTTTCAAAAGGACGGTGACAGCCATGATAACCGACCTTGCGACCTGCCCTCTTGTTTTGAACCTTCTCCTTGGACGGTGCCCTCTCATCGGGTTGAAGAGACACCTGATTTCCAACATCTGCACCTGTTTGTTTTTATGCTCCATGGCCAAGGCTCAGCCATGGAAAAGGCCGACCTTGAGGAACGCCTAGCAAAGGCGGCCCCGGCCTTTGCACAGAGTGCTCCGCTGATTGTTGGTCTCTTTACCGTCATCACCTTGCTGCTCGCCGGAAATTTGTACCTCTCTCCTCCGACGTTCCAAACCGATCTCAATGATTTTTCTCCGGAAACCGAGGCATCAAAGGCTCACGATCGCATTCATGCTCATTTTCCGAACGAGATTCGCCCCCTCTTTGTCCACGTTACCATGGACGACGGTTCAAACGTGTTGAGTTTGGACGCTCTCAAAGCAATGGATGAGGACCTCACTCACTACCAAATGGAATCGGACAAACGGGAATCACTGGTTCAAGTGTGGACCACGGCGCCCGGTATTTTGCAACTTGCCCTGGATGAAGAAGGCGACGGACAGCCCTTGGCGAACTTCTCACAATGGTCTGGCGTGCTTGACGTGTTGTTTGATGAAAATGAAACCTGTGGCTTAACGGCCGATGACCAGTTGCTGTCTGCCGCCACCTATGCCTCATCAGCTCTGCTTCACAGTGATTTGGATTACGAGTCCGTTTGTATCTACCTCGATGACTCCACGGGAACCGCCGCTCCCACGGCATCCTCGACGCTGTGGGTGCTGGAAGTTGATCCCAATCTTGACGAAACACCGAGGAGGGTTCTACAGGATCAACTTCGGGATGTCTTCATCGAACGGTCTGAAACCTCCCCGCTCACCTATGAAGTCATCTCCAACGACCTGCTCGCTCATGACATCGACGAAGGCACGTTTGACAACCTCCTGCTGCTCGTTTTGCTGGCGTTTGCCGTCGTTGTTCTCATGCTCTCCGTGGCGTTTCGTTCGCTTTCGAGCGTCGTGTTTCCACTCGTCGGCCTTACCAGTGCGCTCATTTGGACCTATGGGATTCTCAACGTTGCCGGAGCACGTTTTACCGCTCTGGAAGCAACCGTCGCGCCGCTCGTTCTGGGCTTGGGGATTGATTACTCGATTCACCTCCAACGTTCCCAGCGGACGTTCAAGGAAGAGTTCCCAACGGCCTCGGAGTCGTGGTTGCGAGCCTGTGGGCACCTCTCCATGCCTCTCTCGCTGGCCGTGGTCACCACCGTGGCGGCGTTCATGGCGAACGTGATTTCCCCCCTCCCTCCCTTGGCGACGTTGGGTTATGCACTTTCCCTTGGCGTGATTTCCGCTTTCATCTCATCCACCTTGTTTGTGGGTGCACTGCACGTGATGTTTACGAAGGAATCCAAAGCGGATAGCCGTCCATCCCTACGGTTCCCCGGGCTCTCTCAACAAATCGTCAGAGTGCAACAAAAACAACAAGTTGGCGTCATCTTAGTAACGGTGCTCATCTCAGGTCTCGCCATTTACGGAGCTGCATCCCTCGAAACGGATTTTGATCTTGCCGACTTCGTCAACGAGGACATGGAAATCATGGGTGTTCGGGATGATTTGACGTCGAGTTATGAGAGTGCGGGCTGGAAAGTCATTCATCTCTTGATGGAACCCGTCGAGGGAGAGGAGGCCATTCCTGGCGACCTCGATTTACTGAGCGAATTGCGAAACTTCCAATTTGACTTGAAGTCCAACAACGATGTGGTCGGGACAAATTTCAGAATACCATCCCCTGCATATGAGGGCCCTTATCCACTTATCCGAGACGCCATTTTGAGAAATGAAAGCCTCGGTCATGCTCACAACATGGAAGTGTTTGCCGGCGAGGTCTACCCCATTGACCGCTCCGAACCGATCAATCTCGGAGCATTCCTCTCCAATCTTGCTGGGAATCAGAGCGTCGCAGACCCGTTGACAGGAGAGACGTGGGATGACCGCCTCGCTCAAACGGTTCATCTCAACGGTCGAGAAATTGTACACCTTCGTCATGAAATCAGGGTAGAGGCCTCCACCTCTGTTGAATCAAGTCGTGTGGTGAACAATTTTGTCGGCATACTTGGTTCGACCGACGAATCTGGCACGCTGAAGTACCAACTCAAAAACCACGCTTCGCTCCATGTTACCGGTGATTTGGTTATGCTTGAAACCGTGTTAAACGGTCTTACCGTCACTCAAATTGAAAGCACGGCCATTTCACTCATCGTGTCTTTCCTCGTTCTTTTCCTCCTCACGCGGCGAATCATGCCAGCCATCATTGTGTTGTTCCCCGTTGGTATCGCCTCCCTGTGGGTTGTGGGCTCCATGGCTCTTATCGGCCTCAAGTGGAACGTGCTTACCGTTATGGTGACTGCCCTTACCTTGGGTATTGGTATTGACTATTCCATTCACATGTGGCGTCGCTTTGAGGTTGAATTGGAAAAACGTGGCGACCATTGGGGGGCTCTGCGAGAGGCCTTGGACACCACGGGTGTCGCCTTGATGCTCTCTGCCCTGACCACCATGGCTGGATTTGCCGTTTTGTTGTTCTCCCCAATGCCGATTATCCAGGACTTTGGCCTGATCACCGCCATCACGGTCTTGTTCTCGCTGATGTTGGCCATCATGGTCTTGCCTGTGCTCGTTGAATTGTCCGCTCGTGGGCAAGAAACAACGAGCGAAGACGATGCATCTTAAGCGACTTCAAGTGCTTTTGCAATGTCGTCCATCACAAGTCCTTGTTCCCGGGCCACCAAAGCGTAAGCCATCCATGGTGTAATGAGGTGAAATGCCTTGATTTTGCGGTCGGCTCGTCGTTCTAACTCTTCCAGGGCCAGACCACTTTGGCGTGAAATGAATTTTGCCACCCGGGATGTTAGACGCGCCCGTGGATCGTCTGAGAGGGTTGCATTTACACGCATCGGTGTTTGGGAGGAAGGGGACGTTGAGCTTGGTTGCAAGCGGCCATCCGATGATGTATCCTCGGTATCCTTCTCCTCTTGAGCACCGATGGCTAATACCGGATGCAACAACCGTGTAGGACGTGGAAACCAGCCGAAGGGGACGCTCACATCACCGAGGTCCAACGCAACCTGGAGGTGTTGTTTCTGCTCTTCCAACCAACCTGCTGCGACGAGGGCATTGACCACTTCTTCAGCCTCGTGTGGTGCCACCCATTCCATGTCAAACGAAAACGCTCGCTCCACGTCCGGGCGGGCTAACTCTTCAGCACCTCGAAACACGATGGTGAGCGCACGACGAACATCGTTCAAATCCTCACTCATGCCTCATTGGAAGGACCCTGCCTTCATGAAGGTAGGCATCACGGTTCATCGGGTATTCGACTGAAGGATTTGTCCTCGTTCAGCCGCCATCGGCCGCACGTTGGTCCATCATAGAACGTCCCTTCTGCGGTGTATTCGTATTCGCCACCGCCAGGCAGTTGGGCGTATCCTTCAACGCGCTCTTCTGCCGTGTCTGGCACACCGAGGGCCGCCATGTGTTTGGCAGCCATTTCTTGGGGTGAGGGCTCACTTTCTTTGGGGTTCGACATCGAAGGTTTTCGTGGAGGACCGCGTGTAGGAGTGTTTCCTGATTTGCGAGCGATTTTCCCTCCAGGTGGTCCTCGGCGCTTTGGTTGTTGATGTGCAGGCGATTCCATTGAATCATCTGGACCGTCTTTGGCGGCTTCAATCTGGGGCATAGTTTTCTCTTCAGCGATGGGCGATGAACCCCTTCTTCTCAGCAAGACCGCACCGCCAATCACAGCGAAGATTGCCCCCCCACCAAGCATCAGTGTGGCGCCACCAAGGCTGCCTTCTTGACTTTGTACAGTGCGGTTCCAAACATTGTTTGTCTCGTCAATTTCCCAAACAAGTCCCTCTTTGTCAACGGTGATTTCCAATGTCCAAGTGCCCTCGGGAGCATTGAAGGACCGTTTGACAGATTTTGCCGTGTTCGCATCCATCGAGTAAAACACTGCCCGGCCGACCAATGTTCGCTCTTCGCCTTGAATCAATTCAATGGTGGCGTTGAACGGTGTCGGGAGCTGTTCACCTCCGTTGATAACAAGGAAGGAAAGGCGGATTTTTTCCCCTGCCTCAAACACGCCGTTTAATTCCACGTTTTCCAAGCCGAGGTCGGGTCCGATGTTGTTCAAAGGTGCTTCAAGCCACGGGTCAAGTTCAGAGTTGCCACTGCTTGAAATGAGGGGCCATCCTGCGTCGTCGGCTCCTGAGGCCCAGCAATTGAGGGTGGCCTGTTCGGAGAGCAATGATGGGTCGCCGAGTTGACTAAAGTCGAACGTGAAACTGAACATTGTTTTCCCATCAAACACCGTTGTTGAATTTCGGATTACGCTGACAGGTTCCCAACTCTTTGTCAGCGATCGGATTTGACAAGTCAGTGTCACTTCACTTGACCACCCGAGGTTTTCCTCAATGTTGACGCCGATTTCGACCTGTTCCAAATTGTACCTCGAGATGGTATTTTGGATGGCCGAAGGAAGTATTTCTGGGGCCTCATGATCAAGTTTGAACACAGGTAGCACGTGGGTGCTGAGCATTTGGGTTTCAAGTGGGTCCCAAAGCGTCAGCGTCATGTCCTGAACGAGTCCAGAAGCTTCCGGGGTCAGAATACCCGTCTCAAGGAGGCCATCAACGATGGAGACCGTGGCCCCTCCTCGCCATGGTTCGCCTTGTAAAAGTCCGTCATAACGGAGTCGCAGATCGCCGGTGTAGGGCGTGCCACTGGAACGGTAGGATACACTGGCTGACAGGTTGAGGAAATCCCCACCCATGACCACAGCATCTGCGACAATCTCTTGCTGTACCGGTCCTGTTTCATCGCGAAGAGAGGACACGTCAATGCTCATTTCACGGTCGAGCACCCAACCTTCGGTGAAGGAAAAACGCTGGGTTCCATCGTAGTCTCGAACCACGACATCCACCTCTCCTTGAATCAAACCTACCATGGTCATGCTCCATTGAACGGTTGCTGTGAGGTCAACCGTCAGGGCACCGTTTGATTGTTCAACGACGCAATCAGCGGGCAAGATGAGCAATCGTTCATCGAGGGACGAACAGCTTTCATCCAGCGTTGTGTACTTGAAGCCGAAGGATTCGTCGTTGCCGAGTTCAACGCGAACCTCCCTCAAGTCGTCGAGATCATTCGTATCCGTGACCTTGATGTTCCACCCCACCTGCTGTGAGGGTTCAAAGCGCATGAGGGTGGTGTTAAGGAGGTTCTTTGTTGGCACGAAGTGGAGGAGTTCACCTTTTGTTGGCGTCCGAGATTCCCACCGAGCATGACCGTCCTCCGCTGGGGCGTAAGGCATTGGGAAGCCAGCAACATCGCTTCCCTCGAGCAAAACACGCCCCCATTGGTGGTCCTCATTCACCGTGTCGTTGACCGTGATGTTCAACGTCCACTGATTGCCGTCTTGATGCGAGGAAAACAACGCAGGTTGGTATTCAACGCGTTGTGGTATGCCATCGGCTGCACCACCGTTTGTTCCATCGTCCCTCGCCTCCAGCCATGAATGTGCAGTGAGGGTCTCGTTGGAGAAGCCCCCAACGTCGTGGAACAAGAAAGAGACGGTCCGATCTGTGTCCTCGTTGGTGTACGCATCGAGGGTTGGAGATACATCCAGAAGAGTTGGGCCGTCCGCGTTGATGATGAATTCAAGTGGCGTGTCGTCGACCAGGAGGTCCCACTCTTCGCTGGTTCGTGCCTCAATCCATACATG
>DANX01000010.1:0-1124 GCA_002502295.1 Euryarchaeota archaeon UBA561
GAGGATTATGATGATGATGATGATGATGACGATGACGATGACGACGACGACGATGAGCCCAAAAAGCGCCCTGCTCGCAAGGTTGGTCGCCGAACAGCTCCTCGTAAAGCACCGGTCAAGCGTCGAGCTGTGAAAAAGCGCACATCGGACGACGATTGATGCCAGACGCATCGTTTACTCTGCGGTTGAGGTGAACATCTCGTGCGAAAACAAGAAAAAATTGGTTATGGACTCGTTGTCATTGCCATCGTGTTTCTCTTTCTTGGCTCCGTTGGGTTCACGACCACAGGTGAAGTGAACGATATAACGACACCAAACGTTCCCGAGCGCACCTTCTTTGCCGACGACCCTCTCCCGGAGAACGGCTTTACAACGTTCATTTCAGCGACGGTGACGCTGACATGGGACCGAGATGACATCTACGTCGTTATTGCAGAAGAAGATGAGAAAAAGCGTTGTGAGTCTGAACCCACCGGCATCTTCAATGAAGGCACAACAATGGCATGTGGCCCATACGATTCAGATGTGCTGGCAGGTGGGACCGACGGTGAAGCCGGCTTGACGTGGGACGTTGAATCCGGTGTTCATTATGCAGGAATTGGAAAAGTTGACGCTAGCGTTCCCAGCGGTGTTGACGTGAACATGTCGTACTCCGTCCATTTTCAAGCCGGCTTTGCCACCTACTTTTTCTTCGCCTTGGTGGGCATTGGCGGACTGGCTTACACTCGGGTTGAGTGATCATTCAACGCCTTCGTAGTAGGTGGATACCGCTTCATCGATTTCGTCCAAGATGGCGTTCTCATCAAGGGTAAGACTTTCCCCATCACGACGCAGGGCTCGTCCAGCAACCCAGAGGTCCATGCATTCTGCTCCGTTGAAGATAAGGTTCGCGAGGTGACGATTGTTTGAGCGCCCACGTGGCCTCATGCGTACATCGTCGAGGTTCCACACGGCCCAGTCTTGGCTGCCCTTGGTGGCCAAGTCCATGGCTTCAACCGCCGGTAGCAGTGTTGAATCCCAATGGTCGTGGCGTTGGACCAGCGATGCAAGACGGGCTTCGGCTTGCATGTTGAGGCCATTCCCTGATGACGCCGCTCCGTCCGTCCCAAGCCGAACATCGACAC
>DANX01000010.1:1496-18893 GCA_002502295.1 Euryarchaeota archaeon UBA561
GATGAAGGGCAATGAACCGCCGTGGCTTCATGCTTTTTCAAAAGACGAATTTCGTTTTTCTTCACCCAAGAAGCATGTGCGCAGACGGTTCCGGGTTGGAAGAAATCAATGTTGTCAAGGTACTCAACGGGGTAAAATCCAGTTTTTGCATGGCAATCTGCAATTTCTTTGCGGGTTTCACTCACGTGAATGTGCAGCCGCCCTGCTCGCCTTCCAGCCAATTCTGAAGCCCGCCGAAGCGTTTCTTCAGAACACAGGTAGACCGAGTGGGTGGCGATGGCGTACTGCACCAAGTCGTCGTCCTTGTTGCTGGCCAACAACCCGTCAAGTTCGTCGAGGGCTGAAGCAGCATCGGGATGGCTTGGAAGGGCGGCGTCGCTCACCGGCCCACCCACAAGTCCGCGAAGGCCGGCGTCGGTGAGCACTTGCCCGGTGACGTGTGGAAAGAAGTACATATCAGCCGCAAAGGAACAGCCGGTCCGAATCATCTCTGCCGCCGCGCATCGGCTGCCCATGCGGACGTAGTTTGGAGTGATGCGTGATTCGGTCGGGAAGATGGCTTCGTTGAGCCAACGGTGAAGCGGGAATCCATCGCTGAAGTCCCGAGCGTTGAGTTGCATGGCCAGGTGCGTATGCCAGTTTTGGAAGCTGCGCGTGATGAGGCGATTGGACCCGTCGATGTCCTCGAGGACGTCTTCGTCGCCGTTGCTAGCAGACCATGCACCGTTGGCGTGGAGCAGGACATCGCCCACCGTTCGTTGCCCACCACGGTCGTACAAGACCGTGTTGCGGTAGCGGACAGGGGGGTCGTCGCTCATGGTGTGCCCTGCTCGCCATGATTGATGAATGCTGATGGTTGCACCGAGGGTCTTATGTTTGATTGGGGCAGCGGGAGAATGCCGCCACTGTGGCTTAGTTGGTAGAGCATCTGATTCGTAATCAGAAGGTCGGGAGTTCGAGTCTCCCCAGTGGCTCCTTCAAGCGTTCTTCTTGGGTTGACTGATGTCAATGCCGAAGGCGACGGCGCTCTGTTCAAGACTGACAACGCCTGGAAGCGGTCGTCCGGCGATGTAGTCAAGGCAAGCGCCTCCGCCGGTGGAAACATGTCCCATCTTGTTCGCCAGGCCGCGTTGAGCAACGAGGGTAGCGGTGTGGCCTCCCCCCATCACGGCGTAGCCGTTGGATTCAGCACAGGCGTTGAGCATCTCGATGGTCCCGAGGGCAAAATCCGGATGTTCAAAGACTCCAGATGGCCCGTTGAGGATGATGGTGCCAGCATTGCGGATGGCCGCTGAGAGGTGGAAGACGGAATTGATGCCAATGTCCCAGAACGGGGCTTCGATGGGGAAATCCTTCACCGGTATTTCCACGCGATTGCCTTCGATGTTGGCGGCCAAGTCCACCGGAAGGTGGATTTTATCGCCATGATCTTGGATGAGGGTCTTGGCGAGTTTGATGGTGTGCGCCCAGTTTTTGTTCAACTCTTTCTTGAGGAAGGCTCGGTTGGGTTCGCCAATGTCGTATCCTGCCAAATCCAACAGAAGATTGGCCACGCCCCCTGTGGGCCAGAGTGCATCAGCGATGTTGTTGCGTAGCATGTTGTCAGCGACCTGAATTGAGTCGTCAACCTTCACGCCGCCCAAGACCGCCAAACACGGGCGCTCAGGAGTTTCCAGAGCGTGGTCAAGTTTACGAATTTCATTGCCCATCAATTCTCCAGCTACGCAAGGAAGCAGGCCCGTGAACCCGACAATGGACGGCGTAGAGCGGTGGGCGCAGGCAAACGCATCGTTGACGAACAGGTCGGCCACGCTGGCCAGCCGTTGCACAAGGTGGGTCTCACCCATGGCTTTCAAGTCCCCTTTTACCGTGGTTTCTTGCTCGTCCATGCGAACGTTGTTGAGCATGAGAAGCTGACCCGCTTCCATCTCTTCTATCGCCTTCATGGCCTTGGGTCCGTGGATGTCATCAACCCATTTCACTTGACGTCCAAGCAGGCGACCAAGTTCCCGAGCGTGGCCCAACGTGCTGGTAAAATCGTCCTTTCCTGGGCGCGACTGGTGAGCCAAAATGATGACCTTCGCCTTGACCAATTTCTGAACGGTCGGGAGGATGGCCCGAATTCGAGTATCGTCAAGAAAAGCCTTGGTGGCAGGGTCCAATGGACTGTTGATATCCACCCGCAGCAACACGGTTTTGCCGTCGACGTTCACGTCGTCCAGCGTCAGGACCTTCGCCATTGGATGTATCCAAGCGCCTCCGGTTTTTCATCCCTCTCCTTGGCCGCAGGGGGCAACCGGAGACGGTTGGAAGGTCCCAAGACGCGCGTCCTCCCCACCGTTCAAGCGCGAAAACTGATAAGGTCCGCGACGCCCTTCGCCTTCATGGTCGATGAAGCGCCCAAGGACAGCGCTCCGTTGGAAGGTGCTCGTCGGCGCGCTTCGACCGCTACTTCCTCTTTTGGTGTGTCGCGACGTGAGGGACATGACGCCAGCGTGTACTACACCAGCCGACTCAATGAGGGCTTGGTCAGTTCGCGATTGGTGGGGGCGGCCAATGCCTATCCATCGGAGCACGCCAACACGGTGCTGTGCGGTGATTCACGAGCGTTACCGCTTCCCGATAATTGCGTGCATCTTGTGGTCACTTCTCCCCCCTACAACGCATCCAAAGATTACGATGAGGACCTTTCGCTGAAAGAATACCTCACGATGCTTCACGAAGTGTTCGCCGAATGCTACCGTGTGCTCACCCCTGGAGGCCGCATGGTGGTGAACGTCGCCAACCTCGGTCGGAAGCCGTACATCCCGCTTTCCTCGCACATCAACATCATCATGGCCGAAATCGGTTTCCTGATGCGCGGCGAAATTATTTGGGACAAGTCCGCCAGTGCCGGATCTTCGTGTGCTTGGGGCTCGTTCCAATCCGCATCCAACCCGTGTTTGCGGGACGTTCATGAATACCTCCTGGTGTTTTCAAAGGGCGATTACAAACTTCCCAGAACCAAAGCCGAGCGGGCAGATGGGCGGTTGGACACGGTCCCCCGGGACGATTTCATCCAACACACGAAATCCATCTGGTCTTTTGCCACCGAACGGGCTTCACGGGTCAAGCACCCTGCTCCTTTCCCGGTGGAGTTGCCCAAGCGCTGCATTGAGATGTACTCCTTTACGGGCGATGTGGTCTTGGATCCGTTCAACGGTTCGGGAACAACGTGCGTGGCAGCCAAGATGCATGGCCGCCGCTACCTCGGCGTGGACTTGTCGTCAGAATACTGCGCCATTGCTGAAGAGCGACTTGAATCGACGCCAGCGGTGAACCTCACGAACGGCATGCTTCAGGAATGAGCCATTTCAGAGACACCGGTCATCGGTCGTCCAATCCACCCCAGAATGCACCTTCGGGTTGTTCCTCTTCAGATTCAACGGTGGGCTCTGCGACAGGGGTTTCTTCCACTGGTTCTTCCTCCGTTGGTTTAGATGCCTCCTGATACGGCGTGGGCATCACGAAGGAATCGTTGAATTGGATCTCATGTGCGGCGTCCATCGTCCGCGAGGACGCTCGACCAAGGATGAAAGGAACGACAAAACTGAGGCAACAGAAGCAGCTTCCAGCATCGGCCAGCCCGTTGCCCAGTGCATAGTTTTCCAAGTAGTCGTCCACGTTCCCATCAACCGCTACAATGGAGGCGTAATCGCTGGCGCTGTAGGTGTATCTTCCGGGTTCCAACGTCCCGATACGGTACTGCCAAACATCGTCTGTATACCATTTGCTGCAATCCATTTTTTCGACGGGCAGAGGCGTGTTTTCCTCGTCCATTAGCTCAAAACGAAACCCGGGACAGTTACCGTCGCTCACTTCGGTAAACACGATGATGGTCAGGCTTTCTGTACCTTGTTCAACGGAGAAGCTCCCACTTTTATCATAACTCAGTTCGTTGGCGTTGGTTTCGGTCAATCCTGCACCGAGGGCAAGGAAAACGATGGCGAGTATCACGCCAACGGCCCGAATTCGTCGGATTCGTCTCGACTTGTCCACAGGCCTGCGTCTCCGTGGTCCAGTATGTAGTTTAGGTTTCCATTCTCCAATGGAAGGGAATGGGTTTTGAACGGGTGCCGTTCACAACGCACCATGACCTCATGGGACCCCTCGGACATCGTCGGCCCCGACGGTGAAGACTGGCGTGTTCCAGTTGCTGAATTGGCAGCCCGTCAAAACCGTCTCGCCGAATTCTTGGCTGAAGTTGGCTTGCCGGGCGCATTGATTCAACATCCCGTTGATCTCTACTACTACGGTGGAGGCCGCCAAGACGGCTCGCTGTTCGTTCCTGCTCAGGGGGCAGGTGGAAGCGTGGAAGCCGGAGGCAACGGCCCCGTTGCCTTTGTTCGGCGTTCGTTCAAGCGAGCCGTTTGGGAGGCCGGCGGGGACGATGCCCCGCACATGACCAAACCTTTCCCCCGTCTTTCCACCCTTGCTGAGACACTTCGTGACATGGGCGCGACCAGCGCACCTGCGCTCCAATTCGGGGAAGCGCCTGGAAGTTTCACCTCTCGTTTTGCTTCGGCGCTTGCTTCATTGGGTGATTGCTCCGATGTGACCCACCTCATCCACCGCCAACGGGAAATCAAATCCGATTGGGAAATCGAACAGATGGATATCGGGGCATCGGTCCAAATACGCATGTTCGAAGCCGTTCAAGCGGTTGGCGGCGAGGGAGTGAGCGAACTTGACATGGTCGCTGCAGCCGAAGCAGTCAGTCGCAGCGAAGGGTTTGGGGGCAACATCCAGATGCGCCGGTATCCGCTGCAGTGCGACCGCGGTGTCATTGTAGCCGGTCGAGCTGGCGGCATCCCCTCCTTTTTTGATTCAGCCGTTGGCGGAACCGGCCCTCATCCCTTGAGTGGAATGGGTTCAGGGTTCAACCGCGTGAAGAAAGGCGAGCCCGTTCTTGTGGATTTGGTTCACGCTCATCGTGGCTACATGGTTGACGCCACCCGAATGTTTGTCTCCGGCCAACTTTCCGAAGCGTGGCAACAACGGCTTGACGACATGATCACGGTCAAGGAAGAAGTGGTGGACGTGCTCGACCAAGGCCTTCCTTGCAGCGAGGCGTGGGACAAGGGGCATGCGCTTGCTGTTGAATTGGGCTACGAACACCACTTGATGGGCATGAGGCCCGATCAGAGTCGTTTCTTGGGGCATTCCGTTGGTTTGCAACTCGATGAATCACCGGTGGTGGCCGCTGGTTTTGACGCCCCTCTTCCGGTTGGCGGTACAATGGCGATCGAACCAAAGGCGGTTTACGGTGATGGCAGCATCGGCAGCGAAGACACGTGGGTTCGCGATGAAGAAGGCATGCGCCCCATCACGGCCGATGGTGCATTTCCTTGGGTAACGGAGTGGGACGAATGAAACAGGAACAGAATGAAGAAGAAATTTCGGAGAAAACCGAAGACTGGGATGAAGAGGATGTCGGAAAACGCATCGTGAAGCGGGTCACACCAAACGGGACATACTTCAACGAACTCATCGTTCATGTCTTTTGTTCCATGTGCGGTGCTTCATTCATCGGTCCTTCTCGTGAAGCTGGCGGTTTTCTCGGCGGTCATGAATGCCTTCATGCTTGGGAATTTGGCCAAGCCATGGGGCGAAGCGATGGCCTCACGGAATGACCCAAGAATTTGAACCACATCATTCAAGGGCGGCAGGACCGCCACCAAAACCATGGTCGCCAAGCCCTACTCCTCCAGCCATATCGCCGCGGTCGCTTCGCATTTTACGACCATGCGTCTCTCTGGCGATGTCAAGGACCGATTGGTGACCTTGATGTGCGAAGAACTTGATCGGCTTGTTCCGCGTATGGAAGATGAGACGTTGGACCAAGACCCTGAGCGAAAAACGCTCGATGACCCTCGTCGCAGCCGCCTCAATTACAACCGCACACGTGAATTGATGATCGACCGCATCAAGAACGTCGACTCGGTCGGTTCAGCGGCTGTTCAGGCGGGAATCGACCATCTGGAATCGCACCTCGGACAAATTCTTCGGCAAGCTGCCGAGGCGGCTGAACGCGACCGTGTTGCGACCATCAAACCTCGACATCTGGACCGAGCGCTGCTCAACATGAAGCCAGCCGAAGGCGAGAATGCAGACGATGAATCGACGGAGGTGAGCGCCGCTGAGGAGTTTGTCGCCAGCCAAGCCGGTGGACTCATCACCCCATCTGCGTTGCTGGCCATGGCCAAAAGCATCGCCCGCATGGGGGTCACAAAGGACGCGCTGGATGAGCTTCTCTTCCTCTACGCTGAAGTGCTTGAGGACTTGGAGGAAGACATTCGCAACCACGCTCAGCTCGGAAACAATCCCGTTCATTTCATTGAATCCATCAATGCGATGCGTGGTATGATGACGCTCGGTTGGATTCGTTCTCGGCTCACCCGGGCGGCTGAACACGCCCGAGGTCGCGGCAACAAAGTCATCGAACTTCAGGACATCATTGACAGCCAATCGTACGCACCGGAGTGATGGCATGGACCCTCAGGTCTTGACCGACGTTGACCGCCCGTTAGGCGTGAACCGCCCGGCGCTGCTTATCCTTGGTCGACCGACATGCGATGACTGTCAAGCCTACTATTCTCGGCTTGCATCGTGGACACCTTCCGTGCCGTTGGACGTGTTGACATTGAATCTTCGGGCACCGGAGGGGGCAGCGTTCAGCGCTCGTTATTCATGGGTGAAACACATCGATTACGTTCCGTTCAATGTGCTTTTTGTGAACGGCGAACCCGTTGACCAGTGGACAGGCGGAAATCTTGATCGCTTGGAGTCAATCCTCCAAACTTTGGAGGGATAAGTCTGATGTTGACGTCCATTCTTCTTTCCGCCTTGCTGGCGGGCGTGGTGGCAACGGCCGTGACCGTGGCCATTGAGAAGTGGGGCGGTTTGGTTGGAGGCTTGCTTGGTACAGCACCGTCCACGATCGTTCCAGCGGGGATTGGAATGTACCTTGCCGGTGGCGAAGCAGCCTTGGTGGCCAGCATGTCCATTGTTCCCCTTGGAATGCTGCTCAATGCGTTGTTCTTGGGCGCGTGGCTCGTCCTTCCCCGCTGGCTGGGAGGCACGTCAAAACCGCTCTTGTGGACCTCGTTGGGAGCGCTGGCGTTTTGGGGTGTTCTTGGATTGTTGATGCTCGTTTTGGTGGACGGCGTTCTAGCGTCGAGCATGGACGAGCAGGGGCTGGCCTTGTTCGGTTCCGTGATGCTCTTTATCACGGCGGTGGTGTTCAACCGCCGCCCACACCCCACTCCAAAAGGAACGAACGCTGTTTCCAAAACCGTTCTCGCCGCTCGAGGTACAATGGCAGCCATGGCCATCGGCCTCGCTGTGTGGCTAGCCGGCCTCGGCTATCCACTGCTGGCCGGTTTAGCCAGTGTGTTTCCAGCCATTTTCCTCACCAGCATGGTGGCGTTGTGGTTGGCACAAGGTCCGACCGTACCTCAAGGAGCAGCAGGCCCGATGATGCTGGGCGGCGCTAGCGTAGCGGTTTATGCGAACCTCGCCATGTGGTCGTTGCCGGCTTATGGCGTTGTGATGGGGTCCGTGGTGGCTTGGTTGGGTTCGGTGGTGGGTTGGTCAATTCCGGCTTTCCTTGTTCTTCGTCGGGTTCACGCCAACGTCAACGGTTGAACTCCCTGGTCCAGTGTGGACCCTTTGGTCAGTCCAGGAGTTGACGAGGTCGAAGGTCAACCGTTTGGGTGATCGACCGGCTACGTTTTGAGGTGGATGAGGCCCTTGATGGGTTTCATTCACCGTCTTGAACCATGGCTTCGGCTTCATCGAGGCGCAACTCAGCCAGTCGGCCTTCCACCTCACCCAATTCATCTTGGCATCGCTTGAGGAGAGCCGTCCCCTCCTCAAACATGGCCAGTGTTTCGTCCAAGGTTTTCCCTCCTCGTTCAAGTTGGGTCACCAGCGTTTCCAGTCGTTGCAAGGCTTCGTCATAGGTCATTTTTTCTTCCGTCATGGTTGTTCCTCCAGGGATTGAATGGTGTGCACGTCAGCGGCCGCTTGGCCGTCGGCGAATTGGAGTTGAATGGTTTGTCCTTCTGACAGGCCACTGATGTTTGAAACAACGTCGCCTTTGTCGTTTTGAACCATGGAATAGCCTCGCTCCAAGACGCGTTGCGGGTGGGCTGCTTGCAGCGTTGCACCGAGGCGGGTCAAGCGTTGTTGGTGACTTGAGAGGCTGGCCTCCATGGTGCGCTGAAGGCGATTGTTGAGCGCCGTTAACCGTTCTTTGGCGGTGAACATGCCTTTGCCGGGTGCGTGGCGCAATTGGTTGGCAAGCAAGTCCAGGCGTTGACGCAGTTCACCGACACGCCGAACCAAAGCCGCATTGATGCGCTCGTCCATCTCATCGTGCAGTTGGAGCAAAGCATTGCGTTCGGGCACCAACCGCTCAACGGCGTTTGACGGGGTTGAGGCTCGCACATCTGCGACGAGGTCCGAGACGAGGTGGTCCTGTTCGTGGCCCACGGCGGAGATGATGGGGACGGTGCTTGCGAGAATGGCCCGGGCGACCGGTTCAAGGTTGAACGCCCACAGGTCTTCCGGAGAACCTCCGCCTCGGCCGACGATGACAGCGTCTACTGGGGGAAGGCCGAGGCGTTGTGCCACCTCAGGTCGGGCCAACTGGCGGGTCACGGCGAGGCCGCGGACGATTTCTCTTGCGGCATGTTCACCCTGAACGAGCACACCGATGACGGTGGTTCGCATCTCAGGCCAGCGGTTGGCCATCAGGCGCTTCATGTCCGATAGTGCTGCGGAATCTGTGCCGGTGACAATGGCGACGTGTTTTGGGGGATAGGGTAACCGCCGAGCAGGAATATCAAGCGCGCCCTCGGCCTTGAGATCAGCGACGAGCTGGCGTTTGGTTTCCTCCATGGCGCCAATGGTTTGAACAGGCTGAATTCGAGCGACCACGATTTGCAGGCGTCCTCGCTTGGGCCACACGTCCACGCTTCCGATGATGACGACTTCGCTCCCGACCTTGATCGCCGGGTCCACGTTCAATCGAGCGTTTCGCCAGATGACGCAGTCCATCTGGCCGACATCGTCCCGCAGCGTGAAGTACACGTTTCCATTGTGAACGCTCCACTGAGACACCTCACCAGAAAGCGCTTGGTGCTGAAACATCGGGTCGTTCTTGACCGTCTGTTGCACAAGTTGCGCAAACTGACCAATGGGCAGCGGGCCCGTCGTCGTTTGATGACCCGCTGACATGGTTACCTTGCGGCGTCAAGGGTTCTTGAATCATCGGGCGCCGCCGCTAGGGTATGTCACCGACTGAGCGGGCGGTGGTCCTCATGCCCCACCAGGGGGGTCCTCTTCGGTGGATGTGCGGGTTTGTTTTCGCTGAAGGCGCTTATGCGCCTGACGGGCTTCCACTTCCTGCAGCTTGTGCTGGATTTTGCGCTTCAGAAAAACCACGACGATCATGATGGCGATGACATCCACGAGCAAAATCAGCCAGGTGCTCGCCGTCCACTCGTCGAACATGTTGGGTCCTCAAATTGGCGGGCGGATGTCAATGTCCACATCGCCTCGGGGCTTTCCAATGCAGCCGAGGCGTGCTCCCTCTTCCACCAACCAATCGTCGAGGCCTGGCGGGAGGTCCTCAGGGAGCGGAACTTCACCAAGGATGAGGCTGACCATGCAGGTGCCGCATGTTCCGGACGTGCAGTTTGTAGGAAGCCGAATGCCGCAGGCTTCAGCGTGTTCAACGATGGTTTCACCTGGATTGACAGCGCACTGACCCAAGAGGTGAGGTCCGCGTAGGAATCGAATGACGGGTGGAGGGGAAGAGGCGGCTGATGGTGGCTCGTCGGCGGTCAGACTGGCCGGACTTGCGGACATGGACGTTTCCTCATCGAGCTTTTTCTCGGGTCCAGCGGCCCGTTTGCTTGTTGAAGAACAGGCCGGCCTTCTTCATCCACTTGTTGAATTTGGTCGCTCCTGCGCCGGTTCGCAAGATGAAGTCTTCACGGTCCTCTTGGGCTTGGATGTAATCCTTGGCTGCGAGGGTCTGGTCGATCCAGTCGTTGATGTCCATCAGGCCTCCTGCTACGACGCTTTCCTCGACCACACGTGTCATCTCGTCGGCGGTAGCGCCGGTTTGTTCGAGGTCCTTTCGGATGAGGTCGGAGACCGAAGAGAAGTCCATGCTGGCTGGCTTGGGAGGCACAGGGTTGCGCGGTGCCATGTCTGGATCGATAACGATGCGTTCCTCGTCGAGGATGGTTTCCACTTGCGTGGCCAGTGACGGGGTGAAACTGGTTTCGCATTCCCAGCAGATGAAGGCCCAAGCATCGGGTTGGTCAGGGTCGCGTGATTGGCGGGGGTCAAGCTCGTCGCCGCACTCGGGACAGGCGTGGAAGATGAGTCCTGGGACGTGTTGCCGTCGGAAGTCAACAATGTCTTGCGGTGTACCTTCAAGCTCCAACATTTCGTGGTCTCGAGCGGCTTCCAATCCACGGGTTTCCAGCTGGTCGCGGATCTTGACTTTCTGGTCGTCCTTGCCTTCGTCATGAAGGTTGTTTTCGAGTTTGACAATCAGTTCAACCGTTTTGCCAAGTCGGTTCATGATGAGTTTCTGAGCACGGAAGGCTTCCACCTTGGCGATTTTGAGGCGCTCTTTCTGCTCGGCAAGTTCGGCAAGAACGTCCTTTTGTTTTCGTTGGAACTTGATCTCTTCAATACGGGATTCCTGCTTTTTCTCGGGGGCAAGGACCTTTGAGAGAAACCGTTCTTTTCCGTGGGATTGCGGTCCTGCCGTGATGATTTCAATGACACCCTGGGCGATTTCTTCTTTGAGCCCATAATTTTCAACGAGCATGGATTTGTCAATTTTCTTCAAATCACCAATCTTGAGCCCGGCGTCAGCGAGTTGGTTGGCCGTCGTATCGTCAATACCACGACGAAGCAGTGCAAGATAGGTGTCCTTCTTTGCCATCCAAATCCCCCCGACAAGTTAAGGCGAGCAGTCACTCCTAAGAAAACTCTCTCCCCAAGGTGTTCAATCTTACGACCCGTCTTGAAGGTTCATGCCTCTTCTTCGCAGGAAGCGAAATCAACGCCCAAATCGGCCCACTCCTCCAGTTCGAAGGTCTCAGGACGGCGCTGAAGACGCGGGTCATGCGCCATCGCGTTGTACGCCCTCATCCATCGTGTGGCGTGCCAGCCGGGGATACGAGCCAACCGGCGGGGCGGTTTGCCCAAGGAGCGCTTGAGTTTCTTTCTTCGTTGGTCAAAGGCCGAGCGAATCATCTGAACCAACAAGCGTCGGTCGCACGGCCATTCCTCATCGTGGGGCGTCATGCGAAGCAGACGCGAGTGGACTTTTGGCATTGGGGAAAACACGTGCGGTGGCACACGTTCGCCCATGTCGACATCAAAGTCCAACGCCACTACCATGCCGAGGGAGCCAACATCACTTTCGTATTCCATGACCACACGTTCGGCGAATTCTTCCTGCACCAGCATGACGGTGTTCTGGAGCGGCGTGGTGTTTGGATTTCGGTGGTAGCGCGTCAGGACATCGATGAGGGGGGACGAAATCTGGTAGGGGATGTTGGCCACGATGCGGGTGATGTCGCTCGGCCAACCGATCTGCAGAGCGTCGCCCTCGAGAAGCGTCAACCGTTCTTCCTCAAGTTCAGCGGCGAACACCGAACGTAGGTGATCACACGCTCCGCTATCAAGCTCGATGGCCGTTACTTTGCACCCCGTCGCAAGCAACACCTCGGTCAATACTCCTGGGCCCGGGCCAACCTCAAGCACGTGATCTTCAACATCGACATCGGCCCAAGACACGGTGCGTTGAAGCACGTCGTCGTTGACTAGGAAGTGCTGTCCAAGGGCTTTCTTGAACGGTTGCTTGGCGCGGAGAGCATCAACAAGACGGCGAGCGCCCTTCATGCTTCCACCGGGAGAAGAAGTTCGATGAGACGAGGCACGAGCGCTTTGTCTTCCATTTCTTCAACAAAGCGCTGAGCAAGAAGTTCTGCGCCTTTGATCTTGGCCAACGCATTAAGCTCGTCCATGGAGGCGAATACACCGACTTGATCCCGAGCCTTCACCATGTTGCGGGCTTTGACCGGTCCGACATCGGGCAGCAATTCGTAGGAATGTTGCTTGAGGGACATGGGGCCTGCCTTGTTGTAAAATTCGTCAACGAAGTACTGTGCGTGCTCTTCGACGAACATTTGAACGAGGGAGGGCAAGTCTTGCTTGGCCATGTTGGACATCTTGTCAAGGTGAGCCATGCCCAAAATACCGATGATATCGGTTCGCTTGGAACGGTCCTTGCCGATGTAGATTCGCTGGTTGATGGGGCGCAGATCGCTTCCCTTGACTTTCACCCGGCAAAATGCCAGGCTCTTTTCAGCCATGACGGTGGCAACGCCACCTTTGATGTCGTGTTCAAGCACTCGCGCCCATGATTCGTCTTTCAGTGCCTCAGGCTCAGGTCGGGGTTGGTTTTGGCGACCTTGCCCACGGTTACCTTGACCTCGGCCACCTTGGCGGCGTTGACCGCCACGGCCTCCCCGCTGTCCGCCTTGCGAGCGTTGTTGCGATGGGTCAGGTTTCGGTTGGGGTTTTGGCACCTCTTGGCGACCGGTAGGGGGTGGACTCATGTCGTACCTGGACATGTCCTGACCGGTTTTCTTGCGTGGGCCGGATGGGGCTTTGATTTGACGCCTTCGCCGTTGGTCGGACATTGGAAATCACCTCGATGAGATGCAGTGGGCATCAAATGACTTTGCGCACAATATCGATGACAGCCTCAATTTCGCTGTCTTCAATGACGATGCGCTTGGAGCCAAACACCGCTTTCACGTCTTCAGGGGTGGCGGGCATGAGTTCAGCCAGTTTAGCGGCAAGGTCGGGGTGCTTGGCCAACGTTCCAACTTCGAGCAGTTTGGTTCGCAATTCTTCGAACACTTCGGATTTGGTAGGAACACCGTTGCGAGCATCGCTTGCGGCCCATTCGGCGTGTTGCAGTGCCCACTTTTGTTCGTATTTCAGGGAACCACGGCGCTCTTGAGCGTCGTACAGCATCTCACGAACGGTGGCAAAATCAAGGAATCTCTCTTCTTCGGTCATGGGTATCCCTCATTCAAGCGGACGGAGGTGCTCTGGGCGAGCAATGACGGTCTTCTGCATGTTTCCGTCCTTCACAGCGACGACCCATGCAACACCTTGGCGCTTTTCGATGAACCCGGTGCGACCGTGGAAGCGGCGGTGAGGCATACCGCCTTGTTGACCACCGTCGAGGACGATGGCGACGCGGTCGCCCTCCTCGTACTGGTGCATCACGCGGCGGATGTTCAAGCGGCTGCGTTCGTTCTTTCGTCGTCGCAAAATGCTACGAGTTCCGACTCGCTGACCCTTTGAGCGCTTCATTTTTTTCGCCTCCAATCGTCCAAATCAGCGCAAGCGCCTCTTCGGAGCAAATTGCCGACCCACCATCCCCATATAAGCACCGCGACGGGCAACACCGCCTCTCAAGGGCGGTCAATCAGCGTGAATGTCGCCAACGTCAAGCCAGAGCACGTTACACTTTGCTTTGATGAGCGCTGCAACCGAGGGTTGTGTTCGCCCGCTGTCGCCGTGGACGGTTTCTTTGACGTAGGTCCCGGATTCACAACGCAAGGTGAACTCGATTTCACGCTGGCCGTCTTCGTTCACTTCGATGAACGGCGAGTGGGCTTCAAACACCGTTCGTTTGCGGATCAAATCCGAGCGCCGATGAGCCACGCGCTCAGGTGTCCGCTGGGCCAACTTCAGGCCATTGAGCTGTTCAACAATCGCCAAGATGGCGTCGTCATCGGGGAGGTCGAACGTCTTGGGTGCCGGCGGAAGCGAAGCCAAGATTCGTTCAATGAGTTCGTCCTTTTTTCCGGTTTTCTTGAGGTCGTTGGCCTCAGCAAGCGCCACGAGTTCAGGCTTCTTCATCGCTTTCAATTCGGTTTCGCTCGGCCCAGTCGCTGGTACATCAATGACGGCCTCAAGCGGCTTGGTTCGGTCGGCATTTCTGTCGCCCCGTCGTTGTTTACGTCGCTTTTTACTTCGGTTTTGGACGTCCTCTTTTGTCATGTCCACGGGGGCCGTGAGCACGGCGTATTCGGCTTCGTTCATCGGCTCAAGCGTGAATCGAATGGTGTAGGATTTTTCTGCTGGCGTGTCTTTGATTCGAACCACTTCGCTTCGGGTTGATGCCCGAATGGAAGAAACCTCAACCGAACCTTTGGCAGCGTCGTTGATGATTTCAGTCAATTTTTTAGCGTTGAAATTCCGTTTCTTGGGCTCTTTGATTTCGAGCACAAACGGCCTACCACGTCCGAGGCAACGAACGTCAATGTCCTCTCGACCCATGCCGTGGAAGGCGTGTTCGACGCCTTCGAAAACCGTCAACATCGGGTTCCCCACGAGGTCTTGAACGCTCTTTTCATACTGCAATCCGGTTTGGCTGCAGCGTTCGCAACCTCGACCTTTGCACGCTCTGCAAGGCCAACGGGTCTGGGGAATGCCACGTTCCAATTTCCGGTAGCGGCCGTAGACATAGACCGCACGTATGTCCAATTCAACGGTTAACGTCAACACGTCGATGAGTGCCAAGACGTCCGGTTTATCATTGACGAGCGTAACGTCCTCCAAGCGCTTGTTGAGGCGCTTGCCAATTTCCTCGACCAGCGAGGGCTTGAGGGCGTTCGAGCCTCCCGCACCAAGACGCTTGCGAAGATTCTCTTCATCTTCCACCTGGTCCTTGGGAACGCGTGCTCCAAGTTGCAAACGACTGACTTCGTAGGGTTCGATGGCTTCGAAAATGAGGTCGGCGAGCAGATCGACTTCTTCAAACAGGTTTTCACAAAAAGGACACAATGGCTGAGTTTCGCGAGCGTTGTCAAGATAATCATCGCGCTCAAGAACCGACGCTCGGATGGTCTGGCCTGCTTCTTCAAGCGTCTGTCCGTAGGCACGTTTTCCACCCACGCGACCCAGACACGAATCGCAGATGCCGATGCGAACCAAGTGCTTGTGTCCTGCAGGGGCAGGTGCACGGGGAATTTCTGCGAGGTGGTTGCCCAGCTGCATGGCCACTTCTTGCTCGTGGGCCTCGTCCTCCTCTGCAGGCTCAACGTCATCCCACAGGGAATAATCGGTTTCACCAAAACCGGCGTTAGCGTACTTCATCCATTCCTCTTCATCGTCATCGATGTCGTCGCCAGTATCGGGTTCGTTGCCTGTCATGTCGTCACCACCTTCCCGGGGCCAACCCCAAAGACGGCAAGGTAAGCGCAGGCTCAACCCTAGATGAAGTCACCGATGAATTCGAACTCACTTCTGGTCAAGGAAGGCCAACACACCGGCCACGATGGCGAGCACGCCAGCCAGAACGGTCATCCACACGCCCATGCCGGCGCTGGTATCGGCGTCCGTGTCGGGCAGCAAGAGCCACCACACGAGCACCGCCAAGAGCATCAGCACGCCGGCGGTCATGCCGGCCCACCGGCCGTGTTTTTCGGCGTTGGCCGGAAGGGTGCGACCGATGGAAGCAGAAACGAGCATGACGGTGCCGAGCAAAGCACCGATGGAACCGACCCAGAGGACCATTCCTCCGGTGGAACCTGCAGCAGGCGTCTCCAAACACGTGTCTCGGACTTCACTCAGCTCGGACAGCGCATCCTGGTCCCCCATCGCCATTGGTGAAACGTACGCATACATGTTGTCGCAGTAATCCACGTAGTCACCCACGTGGATGTTCCCAATTTGATCGACCGTCTTGTTTTCGGCCATGGCTGCTTCCATGTCTTCTGAGAGGAGGATCGGGGCAGACATCTTGCACTGGTCAACAACCTCTTGCTTGGTGAAACCATCAACGGGATTGGCCTCTGAACAGTCCACCCGAACCGTGGTCAAACCGGCAGTTAATCCGCTTGAGTTCTCTTCTTCGTTGATGAGCCACGAATGGCTGAACTGGCCCGCCATCGACAACAGGAGAGCGAACACGATGCACCCTAAGGCCGCCCACATCATGGGTGTCGTGCCGTCTGAAGGAAGTGGCGTGGCGGCCATGGGTGCGTAAGCGCTGGGATGCGCCGTCGCAGGGGCTCCAACAGGAGCAACGGCCGCTACTGGCGCCGCCATGGCAGGAGCAGCGGCAATGATTGGTTGCGCTACAGGTTGCCCGGCAGGTACGGCTTGCTGGGAAACGGGTGTCATGACAGGCGCTGCAACGGCCTCCGCTGTACCGGGGATGAAATTTGGATAGTGTTGCCGGGTGTAAGCGAGGGCGTTTTCGGGCGTGTGGCCCATACCGAGAACTTGGTCGTAGTAATCCTGAGCAGCTGACATCGGTTCGGCCATGTCTTGGTTGATTGATGATATTTGTCCCGATAGTCAGCCTTCTTCTGTCCCCGACGAAGGCGAATGGTCGGTGACCTCCTCCGAAGACGAGGTGATGAGCCCGAGGGCAGCGGTGGTGAGCACGAGGCTAGCGAACAGCGAGAGGGCGATCATCGCCGCAGAGAAGATGCCAAAGTTGGCAAACAGACCCATTGGAGAGAGCGCAATCACGAGGAAACCGGCGATGTCGGAGGTGGCCGAACCGAGCAGCGCTAAGCCACACGCACCGCCAACCGCAGCGAGCGCATCGTTGTGCGATTCACCGTTTTCCCGCCCTTCACGGTAGCGTTCAGTGACGTGAATGCAATAGTCAATGCCAACACCAAGCGAAATCGTCGCAATGGTCACGGTCACGATGTTCAGCGATGCGCCCGAGACGTACATTAGGCCGTAGAGCCAAACGACGACGAGGAAAATGGGGACAAAGGTCACGACCGCCTGCTTGGGCGAGCGGAATCCGATGGTCAACGAGCCCAGCACAAACACCGAGCCGAGAATGAGCGACGATTGCATCTCGTCTTGCATGGCCGTTGAGGCGGTGAAGCGCGTGATGGGTCGGCCGGTGAGCATAACCCAGGTCAGGGGTTTGTCGTCTTCTTTCTCGCCGGGTTCTTCGTACGTTCCGCTCGAGAGGTTGGTGAACACCTCAAGGTCTCGCCAAACCTCGGCAACACCGCCTTGCATGCCGGGGAAATCCTCGGGTTGCGTCATGCCAAACCGAATCTGCATCATGTCGTAAGCGGCATCTTCGCCGTTGATGTCAAGCCATGGTTGCTCCGGGTCAAGGTCGACCACGGGCATGATGTAGAGCTGGACAATGCTGGCAGGAATGTCGGGAATGGGTCCGACACCGGGCACGCCGTTGAGCGAAAGGAAGCCGTAGAAGAACGCCAAACATTCCCGGTCGGTGGTGTCAACCAGTGGGCCGCG
>DANX01000010.1:19168-19923 GCA_002502295.1 Euryarchaeota archaeon UBA561
GCCAAACATTCCCGGTCGGTTGTGTCAACCAGTGGGCCGTTCCCGGCCAACGAGCAATTCATTCCAAACCCGTCCACATCGGTTTGCCAACCTGCGGCTTCAAACGGCGTGCTGTCAAGCACAAGGCTGCCTTGAGCGGCGAACACCATTTCGTCAAGCGCCAAAATGTCGATGGTTCCGTCAGGTTGCCGAGTGATCTTGTCGGGAACCCCTTCTGGCAGAGCGTCCATGTCCTGTCGGAACGTGTCAATGGCGGCAAAGACCCTCGGGTCCAACACATCGCCGAGAATCAGCAGGTTGGCCGGTTCTCCTTCGTCAGCGAACCGTTCAGCGATTTCGTCCACGCCAATGGCGAAATCGGAGCGCTCGTCAAGGAAATCTTCCACAGCAAAGTCGCCCTCCAACTGAGACATGCCAATGGCGGCTGGAACGGTCATCATGACGGCGACAAACGCGATGAGCGCTGCCGTCTTTTTCTGGCCAGAGCCGCGGGTTACGCCTTTCAACCACTCCGGGTTAACGATGGACTTGACCTCCTTGTGGTTGTTCTTGGTCTTGCGAGCATCCAACCAATCGTCTACGCTAACCCGAATCAACGGAGCCCACAATCCTGTCAGGATGAAGGCCGCCAACACGCCCAGAGCCGCTTCGATTCCGAAGGAACGGAGGGCTGCAATATCGCTGAAGAGGTTGGCTGCAAAGGCCGCCATCGTGGTCAAGGACGTCAGGGTGATGGCCCGGCCAACACGAGAAAG
>DANX01000097.1 GCA_002502295.1 Euryarchaeota archaeon UBA561
TCGTCGTCGTCATCATCGTCATCGTCGTCATCGTCTTCAGCTTCGGGTTCAACCTTCTTCTTTCGACGGCGCTCCTTGCGCTGGACCACGTTGATGGCGAAGGGATCGTCCTCTTCTTCTTCGACCGCTGCTGTCTTGGTCTCTTCTTCCTTTTTCTCAGGAGATGAAGACGAGCTTCCGGTGCCGGTCACGGCGTCCATGTCAAGGTCTTGACTGGTGCCGATAAATTCGGCCATCCATGATTCGTCATCCTCCTCGTCGTCACCTCGTTTCTTCTTGGGGCCGGACATGCTGGTTCGGATGATCATCAGTGAGACGATGATGGCAAGCAAATTCACCACGGCAATCACCCATACGACAACGTAGGGTGGGTCGCTGTACGATGGCGTGATGGTCTCGGGCTCAACGGGTGGTTTGAGCGCCTCTTCAAAGGAACACACCGTTGTACCGTCCAGTCGATTGCGGCAATAGTCAACGATGAACTCGACGTTCTTAGAAACCTCGTTGCCCGCTGCGTCCGTGGCTCGAACGCTCAGGCGATGAATGCCAGGCTCGAAGTTTCCAGCGGAGACTTCCATGTCAGCGGTCAATGACCGGTTGTTATCGTCGGGGAATGTGATGCCCGTCAAATCCGACCAGGGGGTGGAAAGAGAAACACCCGTTGTGCCTCCGAAGTGGTAGGTGAAGCGGTACTGGAAGGAGGTGATAACAACGTCGTCCTCCACGCCCACAAGAACGTTGATTTTGTTTCCGTAGAGGTACTTTGAACCGTCGTTAGAAGGCGTTGGAGAGAAGATGTCAATGGACGGCAATCGAGCGTCGATGGAAAGGTGGTCCCAACTTTGATTCACTTCGTTGTTGGACTCGTCTTCCATTACGACGTAGATGGTCATGTCGCCTGCGTTCGAGTTGGAGGAGATGCTGAAGTCGTAAGTGTACAGCGGTCCCAAGTCTGGATTGTTTCGGTTGTCGTTAAGCAAGGACAGAGGTTCATCATCGCCGGTAAGAACACCCCCATCCGAAGTGGTGATGTGAATGGTTGGCGTGGTCCCGAGGTCCTCGTTTATCTGGACGCGAAGGGTGTATTGTCCAGCGACAAGCGTGGTACTGTCGTACAGGATGCCTTCGTCATCAAAGACGGTCAGTTCGCCTTCTGGAAGCAACGTGTCTTCGGCCACCTTGAAGGCGTTTCCACCGAATCCAGCAAAGATTTCGCCGTTGAAATTCCCAAATTCATCCGTGATGGTAACAGCGTACCAGACGTTCCGGTCAACGCTAGGGGGAATCGTAAACTCACGTGTGAGGGTGTCACTCACGGTGGAGGTGGCGTCAATGTCGCCAAGCACCAGTTCCCACCCATCGCTGTCGATGGTTGAGATGTCGTTTTCATCCTCGCCAAAGGGCTCACCGTAATGACGCCAAATTGAATAGGATTCGTTGTTCTCGTCCTCGTTGAACCACTCAAGGCTCACCTGGTTCAAGGAACCAACGGAAAAGGCGTTCTTGATACGTGGTGGGTTGGGCGCCCGCGTGTCCTCGAAGGGTACTTGGAAGTAATTCTGAACCAATCCCGTGTAGTGGTAGGGGCCGTTGACGTTCCCGTAGAGGGCTTCAGAGGTGACGAAGTAAAACGAGTTTGTACGGTACTCGTCCTCGGGCACCTCAACGTCAAAGGAACCGATACCGTCGCCAACCGTTCCGAGGTACATCATGGTTTGATTCTCAACGAATTGAGCGCCCGAAACGCGGTAGGTTGTGTGCCATATGTGGTAAATTTCCCCTTCGATACCGAGTTGATCGCTCCACGTGACGCGGGTGGTCCGGTCGCCAATAAATTCGGCATGGACGTTGGTTGGTTCAGCCACCCAACCGTAGAAGGCGTTCTCTTCGATGCCGTTGGTGCACCCATCACCGGTGGTATCGGTGTTGATGACACCAGTAACGTCAACGGTTACCACGCAGTAGTATGAGAAACCAAGGAAACCTTGGCTCACTTGCACTTCGTACGAATTGATGCCTTCGAGGATGCCTTCAACCAACAAGGCCACGTCGTTTCGAAGAATGGTGGTGAACGGTTGGTCCGAGCGATAAACACGGTAGGTTTCACCTGTTTCACCTGCGACATCGCCCCAAGTGATGGTTGTCGTGCCCGACCCGTCTGCGTTGGGGAGGAAATTGGCTGAGAGCAAAATTGGTTGGTCGGGTGGACGGTTATCTTCCACAACGGGTTCGCTCATCGTGTTCTGTCCGACGAAGCGAATGTCCTCGTAATTCTCTCCCAATTCGGTGTAGTTTGGTAGAAGATAGGTGATCGAATAGTAGCTGTTGCGCTGCGTGTTGGGAGCGATGGTGACCGTATAGGATGTGTCAGTGGCATTCAGCGTTGCGATGGGCGTCTCTTGTGCAAGGAGGTACGAACCAAGTTCTCGGGTGATTTGGTAATCGGTTCGCCAAACTCGAATCTGCAGGGCGTCAGGTCCTGTGCTTGGAAGAATGTTGTTGATGGAGTTGTAGTTCAACCAGTTGAGGTGGGTTTGGCTCTCAGCAGCATCAAACTCCACGGAGATGATGAATGGGGTGTTGACGCTGCGGGTGATTTCGACAACGGGATCGTAGATGTGTGAACCGTTGAAAAGGAGTTCAGCCGCCTCGGTACCGTTGGACAGCATGGTCGTAATGGCGTAGTAGAACGAACCGTTGGTGCCTGGCTCAACGGGGAAGGCGACGGTATGGCCCGGGTGCGTCCCGCCTTGACAGTTGAACGGGTTACCGCCAGCATCGCCTGCGTCACAGGCGTCAACTTCAGCAAAGTGATCAACGGTGTTAAGATTTGTAGCGGTGATTGGAGATGAGTGCCGGTAAAGCATGTAGGTGGCACTGAACAAGCCGTTCAGTTCTGCGCCACCCGTCGCGATGTTTTCCCATGTGATCATGGTCGTCTCGGATACGTCATCAAAAACGGCGAGAATGTTCTGTGCTTGCAAGTTTGCTGGATCTCCTTCGCTGTCCGCAGAGGCAGGGCTCAGCGGTGCCAAGGCAAGAAGCATGACTGCGGTAAGGATAACGGCGCGCAGACCACCGTTTTGTTCAGCCATTGGGCTACCCATCATTCCATATGTCGCCTTCGTCCGTTATGACTATGTCGCTTCAACAAGCCAAAAACAGGCTATCACTGGACCGAAGTGGGTTCGCCACCGAGTTCAGGGACCGGTCGGATTTTTGGGCTCAGGCTGAGGCAAGGGGTCCTCAGCATCAAGCCGTTGAATCTCACCTTTGGCCTGCATGAAACGGACGCTGAACGTCCAAAGGCCCCCCAGAGCGGAAATGAACACTACGAGGCTTAGGGGATTCACAGGAATATGGCCAAACCATCCAGGGTAGGTTGCGTCGATGGACCACCCGGCTAGCAGCATTATTCCCATCACGACAAGCGAGAGCAGGGTCAACACCGTTCGGTCCGCTCGGGAAAACCCGCGATAATTCCTCGAGCCAGCCACGGCTTGAGCTTGCGTCCCCATGTAAGAGCCCATCAACGTCAGAAAGGCAGCAGCAAAGCCGAGGGTCATGTCGCCGACAAAAACGGAAGCGCTGATGCAAACCACCCAGACTCCGTCAAGCACCCGGTCAATGGTGTGGTCGAGGTAGTCCCCCCAACGGGTCACTTCCCCCTTTGCCCGAGCCAAGGAACCGTCAAGGCCATCGAAAATCATCGCCAATCCAATGCTAAGCGCACCGGCAAGAAGCCACCATCCACCGGCTGATTCATCGGGCGCATAGGTTGCCATGAGGCCACCTGCAACGCCAAAGGGCAGAGCCATCCAGGTCACCGTGGCAGGCGAGAAGGAGGAAAAGGCATTCAGCACCGGTTGGAGCCACGCTTCCCATCGACGTCTCATTTTCTCAAGGGCCATGGCTTAACCACCCCCGAGAGGGTGTTATGGTTTGTGGAGGGCCGTGGCTCAATTCTGCGATTCGCCAAGCCAGTCAATGGCCTCGGACGCTTGCTGATGCAATTCCTGCGAGGGTAGACCGTCGATGAACCACGCATCGATGGCCTCGCCAAGAGCCTCAATGGTCATGGAAGCGGTGTCAAATTCAGCAACGGGGAGCTCGATTTCAAATTCCAAAAGTTCAGCCCAGTGGCCGCTGGTCATCTCCCACTCGACATTGGCCCTGATCTTGTCTTCGTTGTAGTTGCGTTGAAGGAGACGCGCTCGAAGGGTCGATGGCGGACAACGCAAGAGCACGATGCCGTCCACTTCCAGGAAATGAGCAAGGTGGCCGTCCACCAAATACCGACCCGTTTTTGGCGCATCCCACGCCTCAGCAAGGCGATGGATGTCAATGGGCGCAGCACCGTCTCGAGGGTCAACCGCCTCCAAACATCCGTGCTCGGACGCTAAATCGGCCAGCGAGAGCACCTTCCAGCCCAATTCAGCCAGGGCCTCACACGCAGAGGTTTTGCCGGTACCGGGCGTACCCGACACGGCGAGCACGCACGCCTCCTTCATGCCTCTACCGTGAGGCCGATGGTCAATAAACGAAGGAGGTTCCTCTTGAGACTGAACATCAAAGGCATCATAGCCTCGGTCGTGGTCAGGAGGAACGGTAGCATGTTCGGGATGCAGGACCCCTCACAAACCTTGCAGCAGATTGAGCGCTACATGGCCGAAGGTCGATTGGAACTTTCAGAAGTGATGGCCACGCAATTCTGTGACATGATGTTAGCGAAGAAAAAACGGGAGCCACAACAGCAGATTTTCCTTCTCAAAGGGCTACGTCTGATGTGTGATGTTTACCTTCTCCGCAACAAAGCCGAGCAGAGCATGGCCAGCATCAAACGCATGCATGGCGAACGAAAAGCCTTGGTCAAAATTCTCCAAAAACATGCTCCTCAAATGCTGAACGCCATGCAGCCTGAGCACGAAGACCATCTACGGGCTGGCCGACTGTATGCCGCAGCAGGCAAACATCGGGCTGCTTCCAAGTCATTTGCAAAATGCGAGAAACTCTCACCAGGCCATCTCGCGGCGGCTCATACGGCGGTGGATACGATGCCGACAAAAGCCCATGTTGAGCGGTTTCTCAACGCGATTACCGCCGCCGGAGACGTCATCCAAGCCAACGGACACTTCCAATTGGAACCCCGAGGATCTCCTGCCGTCTTGCTGGACACCGTCGTTGCCACCTTGCGGACGGCGAGCGCACGGGTTCCAAGCCACGGTGAACGATGCCAAACTGAACAAGCGCGCTTGGAAGGGCAGCGCTCAGCCATCATCGCAGGAGAACAAGCGGCCAATGCACGGTTGCAATCGGCGTTGGACAGTCTGCAGCCAAAGCACGACTACTACCAGTACGGATGATGGTAGCGAGGGATGGATTTGAACCATCGATCTCCGGGTTATGAGCCCGACGGGATATCCAGACTACCCCACCTCGCTAGCCCTACCGCCAAGGTTCACCGTTTTCAAACCACCGTCTGCACCCCATCATGAAAATGGGTGGTTTCATGAGGTGGAGGCCCCTACCCAGTCCATGCGAGCCGTTCACGCCAAGGCGTTGACCGTTCTCGTCGTTCTGCTGTGCGGTTCACTCGCAGGATGCCTCAGTGGAGAAGAATCGGATCGTGAAAAGAATCCGATTACAATGAACGTTCACTACGATGAAACCTCAGGGACGATCATCGAGCGGATTCAAAATGGTGCAACGATCTCACAAACCGGCGTTGAATTGTCGTTTGACTTTGCTCGTGTCGCCTCAAACGCTGGTAACATGAAGACCTTCACCCTCGACCCAGGCGACGACGAGGACGGGTCAAACACCGTTTCTGTGAACGCCAACGAGCAGGCTGAACTTTCCTACACTTACCACACCCACGGGTTGTTCACCGTCGTTCTCTCAGCCGTTGATGAAAGCGAAAACGAGGCGTCCATGAGCCTCACAATCCGAATTGACAAAGAAGTTGATTGGACGCAAACGAACACCGACGAGCCCGATTCAATGGTGATCTCCACAACCCCGGACTGTGCGTGCCCGAGTCCTGAACGCATCGTCATCGACTCAACCATCACGAATCCATCTGGTGTTTTCGGGGGAACGCCCGTGACAGCGACATGGCATCTTGTCAATCCAGACGGAGAGGAGCAGGCCTTCCATACCGAACAAATTGGGGACGGACAAGAAGCCTCATGGAACCACGACCAGTTCAACATTGACGAAGGCGACTGGGCCCTCAATGTGACCGTTGATTCAGGGAACGACTCACTCAATTTACACCACATCGTGGTCATCACCTACGAAACGAATGAATCGGAACCAAACCCGTTGGCATCGGAGGCCACGGAGCGAGAAGAAGATTCACTTTCACATTGATGAAACTGAAACGAAAAGTGAAATTAAAAGGCCACTGCGGCATTTTTTTCAATGGAATTTATCGGAATTTACCGGACGATGTTTCATTGCCGTCCTTCGTTTCTTCATATACGGAAGTACACCCACATCGGGTTGAAGGGATGAACCATGCCAACGAAATCGAAGAAGAAAGCGAGCATTGAAATTGAAAAGAATGAAGCACCTCTGGAAGAAGAGGTTGCTTCAATGACTGAGGAAGAGGAGGTCAAGGTGACCATCGAGGACCTGCCAGGTGTTGGTCCAGCGACCGCAGAGAAATTGCGAGAAGCAGGTTTTGACGAACTCTTGGGCCTTGCTGTGATGTCCCCCGCCGACCTTGCGGAAGAAGCTGAATTGGGTGAAGCCGTATCCGCTAAGATCATCGCTGCTGCAAAAAAGATGGCCAACATCGGCGGTTTCGTTTCTGGCGATGCACTGCTTGAACGCCGACGAGAGGTCCAGAAGCTGTCCTCAAAGGTTCAATCCATCGACGACCTGCTTGGCGGTGGATTCGAAACCCAAGCCCTCGTGGAAGTCTACGGCGAGTTTGGAAGCGGAAAGACGCAAATCGGCCACCAATTGGCCGTCAACTGCACCATGCCCGTTGACCAAGGCGGCTTTGATGGCGATGTGTTTTACATTGACACGGAAGACACCTTCCGTCCCGAACGCATCACGCAGATGGCCCGCGGACACGGACTCGATCCAGAATACGTCTTGTCTCGCATCCATGTCGCTCGTGCCTACAATTCCGCTCACCAAATGCTCTTGGCCGATGAAATCAAGCGCATGAGCAAGGGGTTGAATGTCAAGATGATCATCGTTGATTCGTTGACCAGCCATTTCCGTGCTGAATTCATTGGCCGTGGAATGCTCGCTCGCCGCCAACAAAAACTCAACAGCCACCTGAAGGACCTCAAGAAACTGGCCGATGTGAACAACGCCCTCGTTTTGGTGACCAACCAGGTGCACTCCAAACCTGACGCTATGTGGGGCGATCCAACCAAGCCCATTGGCGGACACATCCTTGCCCACGCCAGCACCTTCCGACTCTACCTTCGAAAGGCCAAGGGCGGACGACGAATCGCACGGCTTGTTGACTCTCCAAACCTGCCAGACGGCGAATGCGTCTACCAGGTGACGGAAGAAGGCCTCAGAGATTGATTCGGCTCCTCTTGGGAGGGTGTGAAACCCTTGGCTGCTGGCCCTTGAAGGGCGGCAGATTCAAAATGTGTTCATGGGAAATCTGCCCATGCGCCATTTGATTGAACGGGTACTGGAACTCTCTGAGGACGAACAACGCGTGGTCGAACACCATCAGGCGCCTGACCAAGGCTCAGAAGAAGAATTGCGGGCCTTGCTCGAATCGCTTCAGCCAAGGATTCGCGTGTACGGTGTGGGTGGCGCAGGATGCAACGCCATCAACCGTTTGTTCGATGAAAAATTGTTTGAATCGTCTTATGTGACCGGCTATGCCATCAACACGGATGCTCAAGCCCTTCTCCAATCACCCATCCAAGAAAAGGTGCTCATCGGCCGAACGGCACGTGGACGCGGTGCGGGAGGCGATCCGACCAAAGGAGAAGCTGCAGCACTAGAATCAGAACGGGTCCTACGACGCATCACCAACGATACGCAATTGGCCATTATTACCGCCGGAATGGGCGGAGGCTCAGGGACAGGAGCGGCTGGGCACATCGCTCGCCTCGCTAAGGCCCAAGGAGCCATGACCATCGCTGTGGTCACCTACCCGTTCAAGTCCGAAGGTTCGCTTCGAAAACAGAATGCTGAGTGGGGATTGGAGCGATTGCGGGAGCATTGCGACACCATCCTTGTGATTCCCAACGAACGCCTTTTGGAAATCGAAGGCGTGAAGGACCTTCCCATCGCCAGTGCCTTCCGTGTTGGAGACGAGTTGCTGGTTCGCTCGATCACCGGTGTCACCGAACTGCTTACGACCGACGGAATGGTCAACCTTGACTTCGAGGACCTCAAATCCATCGTGCATTCCGGGGCCGGTGTTGCCATGATTGGTCTGGGAAGTGCTCGAGGACCTGGCCGGGCGGATGCGGCCACCATGGAAGCCCTCCACTCCCCGCTTCTGGAGTTGGACATGAGCGACGCCCGAGGCGCCCTCATCAACGTCGTCGGCGGGGCGAGTTTGACGCTCGGTGAAGCTGAGCGTTGCTCACAACTCATCAAGGAGCAGATTTCACCCAATGCCAAAATTATCTGGGGCGCAGCGGTCAAGGAGGAACTTGGCGATGAGTTACGAGTCATGCTCGTATTGACGGGTGTGAAGAGCGATCAAATTCACGGTTCAACCGAAAACCGCCAACTGCGGGCACTGCGAAATCGACAAATTGAGTTCGTCAACTGATCACGGTCGACCAACTGACCAAAGCAGTCCGACGAGAGCGAGGAGACCCACGGCGAGAATCAAACGATCGGTCTGACTGACGCCATCAATGCCTTCTCTTGGAACGAGGTCACCATCGTAGGCTACGCCCGGTACAACGACCTCGAGCGTGGACCAAGCGTCGCCCGTGGGAGCGTTGTTGCCGTTAACGGCGTTGCCGTGCACAACAAAGGTTGCCGCCGTATCGTTTTCTGCGGGTGCCTGCCATACGAGGTTCCACGAACGCATGGTTGACCCCTCGGTTGTGTGGGTCCAACCGCCATCCAACGCTTGCACCAAGGAATTGTTGTCAAGCACAAGTCCACCTTCATCCACGAGGAGCCGGAATCCCCCCTGAGAAGCGTTTTCCACCGCCACCAAACTGCTGCTGACCACCAAGGTAACGTTGTAGTTTTGAGTTGATTCAAAGGCTTCAGGCAGGCCACGCAATTCGACAACGGTCGAGGCGTCTCTCGTGTGGCATAGGCATCCTTCATTGGCCTCTGAGCCAAGTCCGTTGGGCGAAGCGAGGACCCAGTTGCTGGCCATCACGGTGAGCAAAAGCACACCGGCAGCGAGGCAACGGCGTGTGGCCATGGTATGTGGAAAACGCAGGCTCGTAAGAGGCTTGCTTCTTGAATAACGACGATGAAGAACAGAGGCCATCAACGAGCGTGGTTGACGTCATCCTCAACAACAAACGTGGTATTCAGCAGCAACTGGAAAGACTCTGAACCCGTTCCACAAATTCTTCAAACGTTCTTCACCGTCGAGGAATTGTTTTGTTGATAGCTATTGGAACAGATACTACACTCTTCAAAGGAGAAGCCGCGGAATAACCCACATGACGCCAACGGATGAGCAGGCTGGAGCATGGACTGAATCGTTTGATTCAGGTAAGTTTGTGAGAAAATCAAGTGAATTTCGAGGCACCATCCAGCCGGGTGGAACCTTTGATGTGGAATCAGACCGATACCATCTGTATGTTTCACATGCATGTCCTTGGGCACATCGTACCATCATCACGCGCACGCTGCTTGGTCTTGAAGATCATCTCAGTGTCGACGTGGTTGATTGGAGAATGAATCAAGACGGTTCATGGTCGTTTAATCCAGAAGAGGAAGGGGCTACCGTTGACTCTGTGCACGGTGAAACGAGCCTGGAAGGAATTTACAATCGTGCGTTAGACGGTTGGAACGAAAGCCAACGCATTGGAACCGTTCCAGTCCTGTGGGACCGGCATCATTCAACCATCGTGAACAACGAAAGTCGAGAAATCATACGAATGTTCGATACCCTCGCCCAATCCGGTTTAGGAAACGGCCGTACGCTTTGTCCGGAGGAATTGAAAGAGCAAATTGATGCCATGATTGATGCGAATTATGAATCGGTCAACAACGGTGTCTACAAATCTGGTTTTGCACGCACACAAGAAGCCTATGACGCTGCCGTGACCTCATTGTTTGAACGCCTTGATGAGCTAGAAATCCATCTAGAGGGGCGTGATTGGTTGGTCGGGGAGGAAAAAGGCGTTCTAACAGAAGCTGACATCTGCTTGTTCCCGACATTGGTTCGTTTCGATTTGGTCTATGTCGTTCATTTCAAGTGCAATCTTCGCCGCATCATCGATTACCCCAACCTGCAAGCCTTCGTTGAGCGAATGATTGACCAACCAGGTATCCGGGAAACATGCCACTGGCATCACATCAAAGCGCATTACTTCTGGTCTCACCAGAACATCAACACCTTCCGAATCATTCCCCTGGGGCCACTCGAAGGAGCACATACTCGATAGTGGCCAAGGGAGCAATCGCAGCCTTAGCAGTGGGTACCCATGCAAACGGGGGCATTCGCAAGGGCCCCCTTTCGAAATCTGGCAATCAATTGAAGTGTTAAGCACCTTTAGAAGTGTCATGCGGATTGGATTGATATTCTCTTCTTTTGTCTTGATTTCCTCAATGATTACTGGATGCATAGGTGATGATGCCACCTCATACAGTGAAAGCGGAGTCATAACTGAAGGATGGATAGACCATCCAGAAAATAATGGAACTAAAGACCACTTCGGGATTCCAGTTCTCCATACATTTACTGTATCTGATGGAGAAAAGGTCTCTGTAGAGTCTGCTGTTGTAAGCATAAACTATTCTGAAACGGATGAGGATAATGTTCCTAGAATCGAAAGCGATAGTATGGTTTTTACCATAAAATGTGATGATGGTTCGGAACATGTTTCAGAAATGGCAAGTCCACTGCCAAGTGGAAGTGGAGAATGCGAATATACTGTAACCAATTATGAGCGTTGGTTTCCTGAGAATGAGTATGAAGTTCACTCTGTTAGTTGGTCTCTGACCTATAGTATTGAATATACCAATGCGAATGGATACGTTGTTTGAATGGGCTTTACGTGGGTCATTTTAGACGCTACCCTCTGCCATTACGGGTAATCAAAGGGGGCCCCTCTGATTATCTATTTTTTTCGAATCTTGTTTCCTTTTGAATTGTGATAGAGAATGAAAATTAGTGTTATAATAGGCCAGGCCATCAGTGTCATGCAGCATGCAGCTGCTTCTCCATACTCTCCGGAATAACTGGGATCATCGGCAGTAAATGTTCCGATAATCAAGAAAAAACAGAAGGTCACAAAGGTTGGAACTAAGAAGTGAGTAACGACTTCACTCGTGCTGTTGACTGGCTCTTCTACTTCTTGCTTCAGGTGATTTTTTTGCCACTTTTTCATGGCTGGTG
>DANX01000003.1 GCA_002502295.1 Euryarchaeota archaeon UBA561
GCTGTCGAAGTCAAGACGGCAGACACCTACAAGGACGACGGCCACGCCTACAAGCAAGGTCTCATGGACCCGCACATGGGTGTCATCGAACCCGGTTTGCTCTGCCCGACGGACAACTGCCAATACCAGGACTCCCCTGGTCACTTTGGCCACATCCAGTTGGAACTTCCCGTTATTCACATTGGGTTCGTGAACTTGATCAAGACCGCCCTCAAAGCGACCTGTAACGATTGCAGCAAGATTTTACTTCACAGTGAACCCGGTACTTCACCCGGCTCAAACCCCGAACAAAGCGAACAAGACTACTACCGAAACAGAATCCGAGACGTCATCACCAAGCACGGTGTTGGATCAACGGAATTTTCGAAGATCATCAAGGAAGTGGAAAAGGTCACCTCGGGCACCAAGCGAAAGGTGTGCATGCACTGTGGTTCATCACAGGGCAAAATCATCCTCGACAAACCAACGACCTTCAAGGAAAAGCACGACAACACCGAGCGAAAGCTCAATCCACGTGACGTGCGTGAGTGGCTCAGCAGCATTCCACCAGAGCACCTTATCTTCATTGGTATGGACAAACAGAACCGCCCTGAATGGATTGTTCTGAAGGTTTTGCCCGTGCCTCCAATCACGGTTCGTCCTTCCATTACCTTGGACAGCGGTGACCGCTCTGAAGACGACTTGACGCACAAACTCGTTGACGTTCTTCGCATCAACCAGCGGCTGCGAGAGAACCGTGATTCAGGAGCTCCTCAATTGATTGTTGAGGACCTTTGGGAATTGCTGCAGTACCACATTACCACCTACTTCGACAACCAAACATCAGGTATCCCGCCCGCACGACACCGCTCAGGTCGAACCCTCAAGACGCTCACACAGCGACTCAAGGGGAAAGAGGGCCGCTTCCGAAGTAACCTTTCCGGAAAGCGTGTCAACTTCTGTGCTCGCTCCGTGATTTCTCCGGACCCATACTTGAGCGTGAACGAAGTTGGTGTACCCACCAAGATCGCCAAGGAATTGACGGTACCAATCCGTGTCACAACACGAAACCGTGAGCAAATGCGTCAGATGATTTTGCGCGGACCCGATGTCCACCCCGGTGTCAACTACATCGTGCGTGGCGATGGCCGACGTGTGAAAATCAACCAGCGAAGCCGACTGATTAACGCAGGCTTCCGCTGCCACAACCCAGAGTGTAACGAGGAGACCACCGGTCGCCATGACCTCCACTCGGTCATGCCCGCTCCCAACTTCCTTCCAGGTCTTGTGATTCAGAAGCAAATTTCCCTCACAGGAATGGGCGAAGAAGAAGTGGCGTATGCCGTCAACGACTCCGCAACCCTCAACAACCTGCAGGGCCTTGATGAAAACGGTAGAAAATTGCCAGAAGATGACCCACGAGCTATCCTCCACTACCGCTGGATGCACGAACTGGCGCAAGCCGACAACCCCAAACCCGAACCGTTCCCTGAACACCTTGAGGTCGCATGCCCTCACTGTAGCAGTCCGTTCGATGAGTGGGGAGAAGAGCGAACCGGTGTTGAAGACCGTCTCTCAACCCTCGACCGCTACGGAAACCCCAAACCCGGACTTCAAGTTGAACGACACCTGATCGACGGTGACGTTGCGATCTTCAACCGACAACCTTCGCTCCACCGAATGTCAATGATGGTGCACGAAGTTCGGGTCATGAAGGGGCATACCTTCCGGTTCAACCTGGCCGTCTGTACGCCATACAACGCTGACTTTGATGGCGACGAAATGAACCTCCACGTGATTCAATCCGAAGAGGCTCGAGCCGAGGCTAAGATTTTGATGCGTGTCCAAGAACACATCCTGACGCCCCGCTACGGTGGTGCGGTCATTGGTGGAATCCACGACCACATCTCAGGAGCCTACCTGCTCTCTCGACCCGGTACGCTGATTCGCAAAGCCTTCGCTCTCGAAATGCTCGGCAATATCGGCTACACAGGTGCACTTCCTGAACTGGTCAAAGACGAGAACGGTGATGACGCCTACCGTGGACAAGACATCGTTTCGCTGATCATACCCGAAAACATCCACCTCCGCTTCCGAAGCCGGTCAAACGACATGGTCATGGTCAAAAACGGACAGGTTGACGGTACGCTTGACAAGCGAGCCATTGGTGCTGAAGATGGACGTCTGCTCGACGCTATCGTGCAAACCAACGGTTCCGAGCAAGGAGCACGCTTCCTGGACGAGTTCACTCGCCTCTCAATCGCCGCCTGTACCTCGCTCGGATTCACCACGGGTATTGACGACGAGGACCTCTCAGAAGATGCAGTGGCTGCCATCAACATGGCAAATGCCAACGCCAGCGAAGGCGTTGAGCAAGAACTCGTGCAGTTCGGCAAAGACGGAAAGAAGTACGAAGCTCGACCCGGACGAACTCCCCGAGAGACCCTTGAAGAAAACATCATGCAAATGCTGGACAAAGGAAAGCAGGAAGCCGGTGACATCGCAAAGGACGAACTCAACAAATCGGGTTCAACCAACGCTGCTGTGAACATGGCCATTTCTGGTGCCCGTGGTTCCATGGACAACCTCACGATGATGGCTGCCTCCATTGGGCAAGCCAAAGTTCGTGGAAAGCGACTCGAGCGTGGCTACGACGATCGTGTCCTCCCTCACTTCAAACGTGGAGGTCGTGGTGCACGAGACCGAGGGTTCATCTCATCCTCGTTTAAGCGTGGCCTCGAACCTACGGAGTTCTTTATGCTCTCCGTCTCAGGCCGAGAGTCCCTGGTTGATACCGCTGTTCGTACGGCAAAGTCGGGTTATATGCAACGCCGACTCATCAACGCC
>DANX01000036.1:0-448 GCA_002502295.1 Euryarchaeota archaeon UBA561
TCCGACAACGACGGATATGGTGACAACCTCGATGGGTACGAAGGAGACCACTGTCAGTTTAGTCGTGGATACTCCTTCTCTGACCGCTATGGCTGTGTGGATTCCGACGGCGATTCATATTCCGATCCGGACCCCGGCGGCTTGAACGGCTACGAGGCTTGGTTCGCTCATCCGACAGGGAAAGGGGATGCCTTTGCCTACGATGCTTCGCAATGGAACGACACCGATGAGGACGGATTTGGCGACAATTGGGCCGACCCTGCTCAGAACATCACGCGGTCGCTATGGGGCATTGGGGAGTTCGTTGACAATGCTTCCATGCCCGATGCATGCCCCTTCATCCGTGGGGCGTCGTTCTCCGACCGCTACGGCTGCGTTGACACGGATTTAGATACCTATTCTGACGGTGATGAAAATTGGACCATTGACAACGGTTCGGACGCTTTCC
>DANX01000036.1:742-4967 GCA_002502295.1 Euryarchaeota archaeon UBA561
CAACGGTTCGGACGCTTTCCCACTGGAGCCCACTCAATGGCTTGACACCGATCGAGATGGCTGGGGCGATAACCAAACCATCGGTGCGCAGCGCATCGATGATTTCCCATTCAATCCCACTCAATGGCGCGACACCGATGAAGACGGCTGGGGCGATAACCAAACCTACGGGGCAACTCAAATCGACGATTTTCCATTCGTACCCTCGCAACACCGGGATAGCGACGGCGATGGTTTTGGCGATAATCTGACGGGCTTTGAAGGCGATATTTGCACCTATTCAACACCCGAAGAAGTCGATTCAGGGTGGATCAGTCGAGTTGATCGACTCGGTTGTCGCGACGTTGACCGAGATGGCTTCTCGGACCCAACGGATCTATGGATCGCTCATCCTGCAGGGTTTGCGGATGCGTTCCCCGACGATGCCTCACAATGGCACGACACCGACGACGATGGTTATGGCGATAATGCAGAATACTTTGACGGCCAAACCTGGCGAACATCCTACAGGCCGGACGGGTGTCGAACAACCCAAGGTGAATCAACCTTTGACCGATGGGGCTGTCCTGACGAGGACGGTGATGGTTGGTCCGACCCCACTTCGACATGGCTCCCTAGCCCGGGCGGTTCTGGCGATGCTTGGCCAGAGGATTCAACACAATGGCACGATGTCGACGGTGATGGGCGTGGTGATAACCCGTTGGGAACAACGGCGGATGTTTGCCCGTCCGTGGCTGGAACCTCCGTCGGGCCTTCCTCGGGCGGAGACCGTTGGGGCTGCAAAGACACGGACGGCGATGGCTGGTCGGACCTTGGTGATGCGTTTATTCATGAACCCACACAATGGAGGGATTCGGATGGTGATGGCTACGGCGATCGGTTGACTGGGCACCAAGGAGACGCCTGTCCGGAAACTCGAGGGACCTCTCTGTTGGATCGTTTAGGATGCAGAGACACGGACGGCGATGGCTGGTCCGACCCAACCGAGGCATGGCCAGCCCATCCATTTGGTTCAGGTGATGCGTTCCCAACCGAGGCACTCCAATGGAAGGACAGTGACCAAGACGGATTTGGCGATTTGCCACTGGGGGCTTTCCGAGACGATTGTCCAGAACAATCGGGTTCCTCTCAACGCGACCTTCAAGGGTGTCCGGATGGAAACGGTGATGGTTGGTCCGACGCTTACGGCGGCTTCGCTGCTGCTATCGCCATCATGGGCGAAGACCCTGCCGCCTCATGGCTTACCTACGGCGTTATGGGGACAGGCTTCCTTCTCGGAGCCCTCGGTGCTTTGCTGGTGAAGGGGACAAAACGTCGCAGTGAGCTTCTCGAACAACTGTTGCTCGACAAAGAAACTGAACTCATGAATTCACCAGGCATTGGTGAACCGGTACCCGCGCTCATACCCTTGGACCAACTTCCTCCTCTACCACACGTCTCTGGGGGTGAAAACGATGGCTAAACGGCGTTCCGTTGCGGTTCTGCTTGCTCTCCTCATGGCTTGCTTGGTCCTCCCCATCAGCACCGTGGGAGCCGAATTGACCACCGAGGAGCGTCTTGCCGAGGAGGGTCTCACCGTTCTTGCCTTGCGAAACGATACGATCGACACGAACCAAGATGGCGATATTGATGCCGTTCGTGTGGTCGTGGTCCTGAACTCCACTGCAGACTCAAATGAACTCATCGTTAAACTCCGAGGTCTCCACAAGGAACGCGAGGTTCTCGAGGTGCAGGAAGTCGCCTTTGAAGGTCAAACCAACATCACGCTCGTCTACGATGCATGGTCAAAAGGTGAACACGGTCTTCGCTTGGATTTCTTCGATGAAAATGGCGAGTTCATCGCAACCTACCCTCTTCCAACCTTTGTCCTCGAACCAGCTCTCCAAGTCCCACGCGTTGACTTAGTCCTCAATGCCGGATTTATGTTGCAAACCGGTGAGGAATGTGAAATCGTTCGCAACTTCGGCGATGAGACAGGCCCTCGATACGGTGAAACCGGTGTTCGGACGTTCACAGGAGCGCCGTTTAGCGTCCTTGATTCCGATGAAATCTTGGACTGTTCCTCATGGCCTGCGGGGAATTACGAACTGAAAGAGACCTACCGAAACGGTCTGGGTCAAACCGCAGAAAGCACCCTCAATTTCACAATAGAAAACCGTCCTGCTCCCCTCTTTACTCTGGCCGTCTCGGGTCATGAAAACACCACCGAGACACCTTGCAATGTTCGCATGGACGCATCCGACGGCCGTTCTCCGGCGGACCTCACCAAGATTTGGAGGGTAAAGGGTGAGGTCGTTCCGGGTGCCAATTCTACGGTCTTGGATTGTTCTAACCTTCCGGCAGGGGCTTACCTCATCACTCTTGAGGTCATCACTGAGAAATTGATTTCTTCTACGGAAGGGACCAACCTGATTCGCCTTCCTGGTCCAGATTTGGACGCTGAAGAACGGGAAGGTTTGCCATCGACTTCTCTTGGTCCTGAGACGGAAACCGAATCCGTTGGTTGGTTCTCCATCGGAGCTCTGGCGTTGGTTGTCTCTGTGTTGGTGTTCATTTTACTGGTTCGCAATCGAGAGCCCGATGCCCTTGAATTGCCTTCACTTGGCCCGACTCCACAAGTTCTAGCCGATGGTTCACCAGACACGCAAGGTTTGCCAACCACCGTTGACGACCAAGGGGTTCTTTGGCGTCAACACCCCGGGGGAGAGGTTGATTGGTGGGATCAAGAATGGCGTATTTGGCACAGGTGGGAATAGATGGATTTGGTCCAAGGAGCGATGCTTGCGCTTGGAGCGTTAGCTGTCCTGGTCGGCCTTCGATTGGTGTACATCTGGCGCACGCGTATTCGCCCGCTTGTCCCCTCGTTGGAATTGGAATGGGCTGCAGACTGTGAACATTTGACGACCGCCACGGTCGACGGGTCGAGCATCACCTTTCACAACGTCCGTGATTTCAAGTGGCGTACCACCAAGGACCGTGATGAAAATTGGGCTGACGAGGTTCGTGTTGATTTGGATGATTTGAAGGACGTTTGGTTCATTGTGGACCATTTCCATTCAATAAAGGGATTGGCCCATACGTACCTCACCTTTGAGTTCGGTGAAGGAACCTGCCTTTCGTTTTCCTTTGAATCGCGTCGCGAAAAAGGCGAACGTTACCACCCCTGGGACGGCTTGTGGCGTGCGTATGAACTCTATTTACTCGTTGGGTTTGAGCGGGATGTTACGGGACTGCGCACCCATGGTCGGGGCAACAAGGACTACATGTTCAGAGCGATGACTCCACCCGAAAAGAACAGGGAGTTGTTGATGGAGATGGTAAAAAAATTGAACGACCTTGCTGTTAATCCTGAATGGTACCATTCTCTGCTTACCACATGCAACACTTCCATCGTCCGCATTGTCAACCAAGTTACACCGGGTCGAATCCCCTTCTTGTGGCGTAATTTTCTTCCCGGTTATACGCCAAAAGCTGCGTTTAAGCTCAAGTTGATCGAAGATTGGGGTGGGTTTGAAGCAACGATGGAAAAAGCACGAATCGACCAAAAATCGCAAGACTGGGACGGCGTGGAAGACTATTCGGCTATGCTCCGCTCCTTCCTTCCCCCTCCGACCCAAAGCGAGGATGCATCATCATCAAGCGACCACGCTTGAACGAGAGCTTCACCATCGCTGAGGTGGCTACGTTGTGCAGCCCTTTTGAACCGAGAAATAAGGATGTGCCATTGAGTTCGAACTTTGCTCCAGAAAGGTGGATTTCGTGAGCTTCCGGGATGGCGAAGATTGAGAAAGATGCTCCGGGCCATAATTCTATAGAACAAAAGGTGTCGGGGCCAAAGAACCGGTACACTTGGTGCAAACCTTCGCATCTTATGTCCAAGGTCGAACCTGCGCACGTCATCAGGTTTGCCCACTCATGTTGCGGGTCTCCACCAGTGGCTCCAACGATGCTGCAACCGGAGATGCCTTGTTGTTCCACCCACGTCAGTGTTTTTGTCAGGTCATTGGTGTCTTGATCGGTTTCGTGCTGAACAAGGCCTCCCGTGGCTGCGAAGCGGTCCAAAAGATCGTTGTCAACGCTGTCCATGTCGCCGATGACGGCTTGAGGGTTGATGCCTTTTCGAAGGCACTCGGTTAGGGCTCCGTCGCAGGCTACGATCACGTCTGCTTTGTCAACCAACGCTTGAACGACCTCATCATCAGCCCACGCTCCGGCTGCGAAGACG
>DANX01000036.1:5261-12770 GCA_002502295.1 Euryarchaeota archaeon UBA561
CCCACGCTCCGGCTGCGAAGACGACGCATGCTTGGCCTGCCACATGAACTCCAAAGGCCCCATCCTTCTCAAGGCAACGGTGCGCATTCCTGCACGGTGATGACCCCCTATGGGGGTCAAGCCAAGTGTGAACAATGATTTTCAAGGTTGGCGTCCGTGCTGACGCCATGGCGGATGATGTTTTTCAGAAAAATGGGAAGAAAAGCGTCATGCTCGTCTTGATTTTTCTTCTGTCCCTTATGGGGCCATTCTTTTCGGCAAACCTCACCGAGCCGGTCCTGGACGAACCTGGGCATGTGCAATTTAGCGGTCCGTTTACGGTTGCCTCCGGCCATGGTCATGACCTCGGCGGAATGACCATCGACGCTGATGGACTCGTTCAGGTGGCTGTTCGAGAGGAGTCCATGCTTGACCTGTGGTCCAGCCATGCACTCAACCTCCCGTACGGAGAACATCACGGGACGCCCGATATGAAATTGTCTCGTTTTGATAAAACACATCTTTGTTGGAGCACTGAAGAAGGGACGGTTCGCACGGCCGTTCATCGACCAAGCGGCGTGTGGATTGACACACTGGTCGACACCGTTGCCGCATCCAACGCTTCGGCTTTGGTTGACTGCGCCATTGGCGTGACTGCAAACGAACTTCCTCGAGTGCTTTATGCCGATGGAGATGACCTCAAAATGGGTCGCTATGCCACCCCGAACCAGAACGTCGAAGGGTATGAAACCGCAAAATACCACACGCGCACCATCATGGAAGACGTCTCACCAACCCACCTCGAGCTCGATATCACGCCTCAAGGTTTGGAGTGGGGCCTGATGAGGGCCTCGACAGGTTCCCTGCACCAAGTGAATTTCAGCGGCGCCTATTGGACGCACGCCCTGTTGGATGCCGGTCCAGTGGGTGAACAATTCAAGCTCTCCATTGACGACAACGGTGTGGCTCACATCTTGTATTCCCGCTCATCCACGAATGAAATCATCCTCCTCAAGGTTGATGGAGCGGACCACGATCGTCGTGTTCTCCTCCAAAGCGACGACCTCGTGGATGCCCTTGGCATGGACCTTGACGCCAACAACATTGAGCAGATCGCCACAGCAACACAGACCGAGTCTGCCTTTTCCATCAACCTCATCCGTTCGCTCGCAGGCCAGGATTCGGGGCGAGTTGACTCAACACCCTCCGACGCGCTGGAAGGCGAGATGGATGAGGAAGAAGGCTTGATGTTGCTGGCTGACGTGAACCACGATGGCTTTGACGACCTCCTTGTTTCGACGCCAAACGCAGACTTGGTAGAGATGGAAGACAATGGACGAGTCAACGTCTACTATGGCTCATCAGTGGGCCTTTCCGCTCTACCCGACCTTATCCTCGCAGGCGAAAATGATGGGGCACGTTATGGAGCAGGGATGGACATTGGCGACTTTAACGGCGACGGCATGGTTGACTTAGCCATTGGTTCTCCGGGGTGGGCTCCAACCGGTGACCCCCTTGCGCGCCACGGCCTTGTCCATGTGTTCCTCGGAAACCAGTCAGGCCTCTCTGCTTCACCTTGGTCTAACCTTACGGGCAGTGAAAACGAGTCCTTGGGCAGTACCCTTGCGACGCTTCAACAACCCAGCGGTGGCGATGTTCTTGCCGCTACGGCTCGTAATTTCAGTGTCGTTGTAAGCGACTCGCAGACCGATCAAGGCAAGGTCAATCTCTATTTTGGCAACAGCACGGGCTTGTTCCCCTTGCGAAACGTCACACAAACCCAGGGCGGGGATTTGTTTGGTCGCTCGTTGGAAGGATGCGACGTCAACAACGACGGTTATGATGAGCTGATCGTTGGCAACACGGGTTCCTACCAGAATACTCTCTCCTACTCATCGGTGGAGTATTTCTTCGGTTCATCATCCGGATACAACGGTTCGGCAGACCACACCCTCAGTTCGCTTCTCCAAGGTCGCCTGTTTGGTTTGTCCGTCACCTGCGTGGGCGACGTTAACGGGGACGGTTTTGACGAACACATCATCACTGAGCCGCTCAACGGAACAGAAACGTTTGGGGCCGGTTCCCTCTGGCTCTTTGAAGGCACAGATCAGCCTCTGCCGGGAGAGGCCGATTGGCGATTCTCGCCGTCGGTTCCAAATGCTCGAATCGGTGAATCCATCGTCGCAGCAGGTGACATCAACGCGGACGGTTACGACGATGTGTATGTCTCGAGCCGTATGGGTTCCTCTTCGGGTCGGGTTGAAATCTTCCTCGGATCGGCCACTGGACTGAGTGATGACCGTCAATTGCTTGCTGAAGGAAACAGCAGCGAGCGGCTCGGGCTTCTTTTGGCCAGCAACGGGGACGTGAACGGTGATGGCTTGAGCGAGTTGTTCTACTCGTTGCGTTCATCCGATCGCGGCGATGCGTACGGTCTGACCTATCTGATGTTGAGCGAGCGGGATTGGGAATCGATCTCATTTACCTACCAGGGTTCCATAAACGACGTGCAGCTTGGAACTGCCGGTCGAGGTGAAACCAGTCTTGTTTTCACACACGTTGACGCCCTTCGGACTCACGTCTCGAAACTCGAGCACATGAACGACGGGACGCCTGGAGGACAGTGGGTCCACCAGTCTGTCGTCAGCCTCAACACAAGCCACCTTGGTATCTCCTTCGACGTCCGTGCATCGGGTCAGCCGGTGTTGTTTACTGAGAACAGATCGCACATGAACTTCCACTCCACTTCATCCATGACGGCTGTTGAACAAACCGTTGCAAGCACGGGTACCATGGGCCAATGGCTCGGCTCAACAACAACGAATGACAACAAACAAGTTCTTGCTTACACCTCAGGTCTCGGCCAACAAATCTACGCCGCTACCCAGACCTCGAGTGGTTGGTCTTCTGAATTGGTTCGAACAAACGCCAACCTCGCTTCGGCCATTGACGTTCAGGTCGATGACCAAAACATACCTCACCTCGTCTACCGGCACAACACCACTTCACAGCTTGAGTTGGCGACTGGGGGTTCAAGTTGGACCCTCACCGATCTTGGGGAAGAACATGAAGCGGTGTCAATTCAACACCCCACTGCCGTCCTTTCCAACAATTCCCTCGCCATTGGCCTTGTATCCTCCAACGGCACTGGAACCAATTTGGCCGTTTGGATGTACGACGGAACCGAACTCTCCAAGCATGACGTCGCCAACCACACGGACCTTCACAGCGAACTTGGATTGACCGTTTTGGACAACGGCTCGCTTTTGCTGGCGGCGTTGACCACGGGTGGGGCACTCAGCGTCCACGAGTTGTGGCCAGGAAGCGATGTTTGGCAGGAACACACGGCGCCGCAACCAAGCGGAACCAACAACGAATACCGTCTTGACTTGAGTGGCGGAGACCATCCCTTGATGGCCGTTCGCGGAAACGCCATCTCGTCCATTTATGGATTGAATCAAACGGGGGTTTGGACCACATTAGCTGAACGTCCAGCCGCTGCAGTGAACGGTGCCTGGGATGTGCTTCATGCAGGCGACCACCTGGTGTTGCTGACCAGCGACCCAACCAGCCACCACCTGGTGTTCAACAGCGTTGAAATTGACCATGCATCGGGTGAACCGGCGCCTTGGATGTCGGTCCAATTTGGAGACATCGTGTCCAACCGCCCGGTCCATGCCACGTTTGATGGCAACGGAACCGTTCACATGGCGTATTGGGATGAAGTGGATAACGACGTGATCATGCTCCGCTTGTACCCTGATGCAGACCGCGATTTGGTCTTCGACATGATCGATGCCATGCCAAGCGTTCCCGACCAGTGGATGAACACTGACGGGGACAACTACGGCGATAACCCCCTCGGACCCCTTGCGGATGCTTGCCCCAACGATGCAGGTTCATCGTCATTTATTTTCCAAGGATGCGATGATTACGATTTCGATGGCTTCAGGGACAACATCGACGGATGCGATGATGCGGGAGGTACCTCGTGGATTGACCGCTTTGGGTGTGAAGACAGGGACCAAGACGGTTGGTCCGATAACCTGCTGGGCTACGCCGATGGCGATGAATTCTATTCCAATTGGAAGCAAGCCCTCGACACCGATGGAGATGGCTTCGGGGATAACCACGGCGTAGATTGTTGCGCCACTGCCCTCGATCCAAACGCCGACAGCGGTGACCTCTTCCCCTACCTCGCCTCTCAATACGACGACTACGACGGAGACGGTTATGGCGACAACGATACGGACACGCTGTTCGGAGATTATTGTCCGTGGGATTACGGTGAATCCTATCGAGATCGAAACGGCTGCTTGGACAGTGACGGCGACGGAGCAAGCGATCCTTCGGACGAGGGTACCTTTTTCGAATGGAACGCCATTGAGCATGGAGCGGACGTTTGGCCGTTCGACGGGACACAGTGGAAGGACACGGACGGGGATGGCTACGGTGACAACCGATCCCTGAACGCCACAAATCCCGACCGTTTTCCTCAGCGAAAGGCGGCAGCCAACGATACCGATGACGACGGTTTCGCCGACAATTGGACACAATACTACAACGGAACAAACGCTCAAGGCATCCAAATCGATGCTTGCCCATCCGAATGGGGGAATTCAACCCGACGCAACTTGACCGTCTATGCCTACGGGTGCCTTGACACCGATGGCGACGGCTACACCGATGATTACACGTTCGATGTTGACCCTGACACCGGTCTGCGATTCAATGAACTGGGTGATGCTTTCCCCAACGAGAAAACACAATCCAAAGACCGAGACGGTGATGGTTTTGGTGATAATCCAGTCGGATTTGAGGGCGACTTGTGCCCGACGGTCTCCGGTGTGCTCGATGGGACGGACGGCATTGGGTGCCGTATCACTGATCAAAGCGATGATGACGGTGATGGCCTTGTCAACGAACTCGACATCGTTTGTCCAAACACTCCTTCTGGAGAGCAAGTGAACGAGGAAGGGTGTTCACAATCGGAACTTGACGACGATGAGGACGGTGTCAACAACGACGTTGACATCTGCCCAAACACGCCTCCAAGTGTCGTTGCCGATGCGCAAGGTTGCAGTGAAGAACAGCGCACGTCGGATTCGGATGGAGATGGTATCAATGACCCGGAGGACAATTGCCCCAACACTGGCCAGGGTGAGAACGTGGACGGAAATGGATGTTCTCAAGCCCAACGAGACAGCGACGGAGACGGTTTGTTGGACTTGGACGATGCCTGCGATGACACCCCACCCGGATTCCCCATCCTCGAGAACGGTTGCACCGATGAAACGGAGCTTGACACCGATCTTGATGGAGACGGATACAGCGACGTCTACGCGTACGATGTTGATGGCGCTACTGGCCTTCACGTGAACCAAACCGGGGACGCCTTCCCAAGTGACGCAACGCAGTGGTTTGATCAGGATGGCGATGGTTTTGGCGATAACTGGGGAGACCCTTCATGGAACGAAACCCGGGACCCTTCATGGCCAGGTGAATTCGTGGCCGGCGCAACCAACGCAGACTTTTGTCCCAAAACAAAGCCGGGTTTGCAAGTTGATTCGGAAGGTTGCCACATCTCACAACGGGACACAGATCTTGACGGCGTGATGGACGACGCAGACAATTGCCCAACGAAAGCCAAAGGCATTGACGGCTACGATGATGGCTGCCCCTATGTTCCTGCGTCAGGGGACGGAGAAGAAGGTCTGTTGGGAGGTGCCGCGGGAACCATCATGCTCGTCGCTGGTGGTTTGGGCGGGCTCTTGGTCGTCGGGATTGTGATTGCTCGCCTGATTGGTCGTGAGGACGAGGACGAGGAAGACGACGATTACCATGACTTTTACGAGGACGAGGAAGAAGAGGAAAGCTTCCTTGACCGCCTCGACCGGACTGCGTCAGCCGTTCCACAACGTTCCCGCCCCGCTCCTCAGCGAACCTCTCAACCCCAGAGAAAAACATCAGGCCCAAGCAGTCCTCCACCCGGCACTGGTCGTGGGAAGGACGGAGGTTCAACCAGTCGCGCTCCCAGTGGACCATCACGCCGGACTTCCGGCGGGCCTCCGAGCCGTAAACCGAGCAATGTCTCTGCCTCAAAGAGGCCTGCTGCACCCCAGAAAGCAGGGAAAAAGAAGGTGGTGAATGAGGCAGAGGAGCCAGCCGGAAAGAAGGTTCGAAAGGCTAAGATCAACGTTGATTTGAGCATCTTTGAAGATTGGCAGGCCGAGGACAGGGAGGCCGCCGTTGACTGGGTGGCGGGCGCATTTTCCGAAGGTGACCAAGAGCGTACTATCTTGATGCAACTCCAAGAAACAGGGTGGACTGCCGAACAATCCAGAGCGATATGCAACCTCGCAAAGAACAAGCGTGATTGACTACCTTCATGAGGGCTTAAATGGGGACCGACGGTAGACACCGATGGAGGGAGAAGGATGTCAGACGAGATGCCAACAACCTCTCCGCGAATTGAGGTGGACGATGCCGCCGCCTACTTTGGTGCGACAGAATCCAGCGATGTTCTCCATTCGATGATGGCGATGCCGCGAGAACAAGCCATGATTCAATTTTTCGAACTCTTGTCCGACATCGTCCTCCGTCCTGGTGATTTCGACTTCGAAGCGGCAAGCGAACGCATGCAATGCGAAGGCGGTGAAATTTACTACCTCGTGGCTGGGCATCTCGGTTTGATGAGCATGCCCGACCCGCTCCTCCGGGCGCTCGGTATGCCTGACTCAAGCGGAGACATGGAGCCTGCTGCTCCGGGAATTGACGAAGCAAGCAAAACCAACCTTGAGCGACTCGCAGACCCCATGCGGATGATGAAACTCTTCGCTGTCGCCTACCAAACTGGCTCCAAGGATGAAGTAACGAAGTACATGACGGGCTTTGAAGGCTACCTGAGCGATGTGCCAGGTTCTGTCGCTGCCTTGGTCGCCATCAATCAAGAACTGGACGCAGCTCTTGACGTCGCTGGCCATGTGCTTCCCATCCCTGCCCTTGCCAGTGGTTCAGCTGCCGCAGCCACCGTTGAGGTCCCTGATTCGCCATCGTTGCCCGAACCCGTTCCGACAGCCAGCCCTACGCCAGCGCCAGCCCCGCCCGTGGCCGAATCTCCTCCAACTCCAGTCCCACTTCCCTCGTCCACTCCAGTTGCAGCGGTTCCAACATCAAATCCAACTCCTCCGATTCCTGAAAGTACCGTAGCGCTCCCTGTTGTCGCTCAACAGGATGAACCCGAGCCAATGGTGAACATAGAGAGCGAGAAGCAAGTTGCGAAAGCAACTCAGGATGCATTTTCCGGTGCTTTTAGCTCAGAATTGGTTTCAGAAACAGAGCCAGACAGCGCCTTAACTCCCGAGCCTGAAATCGAAGAAGAACCTGAATTTGTCAGCGCTGCGGAGCATTTTATTGCCGCCGATGAAGATGGGAGCGGCGCTTTGGACGTTGAAGAACTCGCGCAGGCTACCGGAACCACCATTGAAGAAGCCACTGCGCTGCACGCAGAGGCAGATGCCGACGGAGATG
>DANX01000036.1:13078-13267 GCA_002502295.1 Euryarchaeota archaeon UBA561
CCGACGGAGATGGTGTGGTTTCACTTTCAGAATTTATTTCCTCGCCAGCAGCGGAAAAAACAGCCTCGCTCCCGAAACCAGTGGCTCCCGTTCGCCGTCCTCTCGGACAGCGCCAACCGGTCGCTGGGGAACAACCCACACCCGTTCAGGTGCCACCGAATCAGCCTCGCCAGCCGCCTCAACCGCCTC
>DANX01000036.1:13558-30211 GCA_002502295.1 Euryarchaeota archaeon UBA561
CGCCAGCCGCCTCAACCGCCTCAAGCACCTCCCCAGCAACCGTGGCAACAACCGCAGCAGCAAGGGTGGCCTCAACAGCAACAACAAGGTTGGCCTCAGCAACAACAGCAAGGATGGCCTCAACCACAAGCACCGCTCGTTCAACCCACGATTCGCTCCGGGGTGCACTGCCGGAATTGCGGTGTTGGGCTCGATCCGTACTGGCGGTTTTGTCCCGTCTGCGGCCAACAAAATCTCGGCTATTGATTCGCTCTAATGAGCGACGAACGAACCGTTCTCGAAGAGCACGGTTTCGTCCAACCAGACGCTTGGTGCCTTGAGCACACCTGAAATTTGAATGCCAACAGCCGCTGAACCTCCAAGGGTTGTGTTGTCTCCGATCGAGAAATACGCCGTTCCTAGACGCTTTTCGTCTTCCAAAACATTGCCTGACAGGCGAGCATTGGGATTCATTCCAAATCCAAATTCGGCAATGGTCCATACATTTTCTTGATCCTTGCTCTTGAGACGCTTGGCGGCCTCACCGAAGGTTTGTCGGATTTGAGCCGCCGCCGTGCCTCCTTTCACATCCACCACCAGTCCGTTTTCAATTTGGAGCACGACCGGTTCGTCTACCAGGTTGGAATCCCAAGACCCGTCGATGACGATGGTTCCGTTCATCGTCCCCTCTCTTGGGAGGGTGAAAATCTTGCCAGCCGGAAGGTTTGTGACCATCCGAGGGCGATTGCATATCCCGTTGTCATCCAGCTTCCATTCTCTCCAATTGACTTCAAAGGTAACGTTGGTCCCGGTTTCTGATTTGACGTTAACAATTCGTTTTCGACGCAATTGACCGTTCATTTCGCCGATGTTCTTTTTGATGATGTTGAAATCGGCGGTCATGCCTCCTTCCGTGAACATCTCAACGGTCATGCCCGGCATGGTGGCCACTCTGGAGCCATCTTTGATGGCTTGGCGAACCGCACGGGTGTGTGTGAGGGAGTAGCGCGTCGGAGCGATGACCACTTGCTGTTGACGCATGAGGTTGGCAACAGGAGCAGGCGGCTCCTCTCCGTGATGGCGGCCTTTGGGCATAACAATGAGAAGGACACGGTCTGAGCGTATACTCGCCGCGTCGTGAAGTGCTTGGCCGATTTCGGTCGTGGTGGGATCGCACACAATCAGGATGTTTTCACCTCGGCGTAAATCCATGCAGGTGTCAATAACGGTCCGCGCACTTTTCGCCATCTTTTCCCCGAAATCAATTCCCTCTTCTTCAACGGATGGCTCGGCAGCAGGGGTTGGAAGCACTTCTTGTTCTTCACCAAGCCCTTCTGCTTCGTCCATGATGCCTTCGATGTCGAGGTCGAGCGGGTCATCCTCAGCCTCTTCCCTACCTTTTCGGCGAAACGGGAGGGCCATGAAACGCGTACCGTTCAAATGTTCTTGAATGTGTGCATTTTTTCCTTCAAACATCTGCAATTCTTGGTCGTTTGAAACAATGGGAGTGTTGAAGAAGCACAGACGATTGAAAGGTCCATGGAAGCCTACGATGAGTTCATCCAGCGAGTTCAAGACATTCACCGCCTCGGTGCTCTTCAGGGCCACTTGGGCTGGGACCAAGAAGTGCTCATGCCTTCCAAAGGAGCCTCATCCCGTGGTGAGATGATGGCATGGCTCGCTGGTAAGCGCCACGAACAACTGACGGATGACCGCATGGGAGAATTGCTTCAGTTCCTCGAAGAAATGGACCTGAGCCCCGATCAGGCTGCGAACGTTAGGGAAATGCGCCGGGCATACAATCAAGCTGTGCGTTTGCCAAAGTCGTTTGTTGAATCTTTTGCACAAGCTCGTTCCGAGGCCCTGGTCTCCTGGCAATCAGCCCGTGAGGCGTCCGATTTTGAGGCCTTCAAACCCTCGTTGAAACACCTCGTTAGCATGACAAAAGAAAAAATCGAACTTCTGGGCATTACATCCACCCCTTACGACGTTCTTCTTGATGAATACGAAGTGGGCATGAAAGTTGAGGACTATGATCCTCTCTTTGCGGGGCTGCGTGACCGACTTGTCCCCCTCCTGCACGCCATCACTCAAGCCCAAGTAGCCACTGAGATGCCGACGCTCCCATCTGAAATTTCATTCCCAGTCGAAGCACAAAAGGTGTTTTGCGAGGAGGTTGCGAAAAACATGGGATTTGATTTTTCAGCGGGACGAATGGACGCTTCGACCCATCCATTCTCTGCGGGGCTCTGGCCCGGAGACACCCGATTCACCACCCGATTTGATGAAAAAGACCCGTTCTCGTGTCTGTATGCCGTGATGCATGAAACGGGGCATGCCTTGTACGAACAAGGACTGGACCACAATCACCGTTTCACGCCTCGAGGGGCAGCCGTCTCGTTGGGCGTCCACGAATCACAAAGCCGTTTTTGGGAAAATCAGGTTGGGCGTACACCGGCCTTCTGGAAAGTGGTACTTCCTTGGTTTCGTTCCTCGTTTCCAGATGCGCCCGATTGGGACGAGCACACCCTCAATCGGCTGGCCAACCGTGTCGAGAAAGGATTCATTCGAGTTGAGGCAGACGAGGTAACTTACAATTTACATGTCATGCTTCGTTATGAAATTGAAAAACGACTTTTCAACGGGGACCTGGAAGTGGATGACCTTCCAAAGGCTTGGAATTCAATGTTCAAGTCGTGGTTTGACGTCGACGTGCCCGAAGACCGATTGGGTTGCTTGCAAGACATTCACTGGTCGATGGGCGCGTTTGGTTATTTCCCAACGTACACGCTCGGAAACCTCTACGCAGCACAGCTCCTGGAAGCCATGGCCGCGGACCTTGGTGATCTTGACGCTTTGGTGGGTTCTGGCGATTGGAAACCGATGTTGGATTGGTTGCGACCACGCATCCATGAGCGAGGGAGTCAAGTTTCACCAGCACAACTCATTGAAGACGCCACGGGGTCACCTCCCAGTCCTGAACCTTTCCTTCGCTACGTTGAACGAAAGTACGGGGCATTGTATCAATTGGATTAACGCCAAGGCGCCATGACCAAGGCTTCACCTACAGCACCCGGCTCAACCAAGACGGTTCCTTTCGGACCGGTTTCCTCATTTCGCTCAAAGACAGGAACGCCGCCGACGATGGTGACTTGAGCCCATCCGACCAGTTCCTTTCCCTCAAAGGGGCTCCAACCCACCCGAGTCCAGGTGTGTTCATCCATGACGCTGCGAGCGTTGTGCATGTCCACCAACACGACATCGCCGTCAGCGCCTTCCTCGAGACGGCCTTTGCCAACCATGTTGAAGCAATCAGCGACGTTCAATGACATCCAGCGCACCACATCTTCAATGCTGCACATACCGTCTTTGGCGTGTGTGAGCATAACGGCCAGTGAGGTTTCAACACCTGGCATGCCGCTCGGAGCAGAAGGGAATCCGAGGGCTTTTGCTTCAAGCGTGTGTGGGGCGTGATCGGTTGCGATGCACTGTATGGTGCCACCCTTGAGCTGCTTCCAAAGGGTCGCTCGGTCTTTCGCATAGCGGATGGGGGGATTCATCTTCAATCGAGTTCCTCGCTCCTCAACATCCGTTTCATCGTACGTGAGGTGCTGGGGGAGGGTTTCGGTTGTGATGATGGCTCCATCACCGACCGCTTTTGATGGCAAGACGGTGATTCCTTCCAACCAATCTGCCTCAATTCCGCTTGTTAGGTGAAGCACGTGAAGACGGTGGCCAGTTGTTTGAGCAAGTTCGACAGCAAGTTGAGTCGCGATGAGCGCCGTGACATCGTCTCGCCACTCGGCGTGGGCCGCCATATCGGTTCGCCCCTCAATCATGCTGATTCGTTCATCCATGCGCTTCTCGTCTTCAGCGTGGACTGCGATCAACCCACCAGTTCCGTTGAAAATGGTTTCAAGGGCTTCGCGTTCGTTGACCAAAAGCGTCCCCGTAGAAGAACCCATGAAGATTTTGATGCCGCAAATTCCGGGAATCGCTATCGGTGCCTCCGATGTCCCCACGGCCTCTTGCAAATCCTTCACGTTATCGGGAGTGGCTCCGATGAAGAAACCATAGTTGTTGACGCACTTCTCTGAGGCTGTTTTGAGTTTGGTTTTCATGCCCTCCAGCGTGGTGATTGATGGCTTGTTGTTGGGCATGTCCAAAAACGACGTGATGCCGCCACTCACGGCTGCGGCTGACCCCGAGCCCAAGTCTTCCTTTTCCGGTTGGCCTGGGTCTCGAAAGTGCACTTGGGGATCGATCATTCCAGGCATCAAATGAAGGCCTGTACCATCAATAAACAACTCGTCGTCCATCGGTTCTAAATTCCCACCGAGGGCGACGGCGGTGATCGAACCGTTTCGAATTCTGAGGTCGCCAATACCGGTTTGGTTTGGTAGAACCATCGTTGCACCATGGATTAACACGTTCCCTTTCATCGTACTCACTTATTCTTATTCCACTGGTATACAGCACATGAACATAATGCGGTGACATGCATGAACTCAGCGTCGAGCAGAAGGTGGACGAAAGGCATCACAGACCTCTGTATTCATGTCCATGTAGGGCCCGTTCATCAGGTCAACACAGTAGGGCACGGCTCTCCAGATTTCGTCGATGGTTTCACGAACCGATTTTGGTCGACCGGGCAGGTTGAAGATCAGGCTGTTTGAACGAAGCCCGCCCATCTGTCGGGAAAGGATGGCTGTCGGTACATAGGCGAGCGAGATGGCTCGCATTTGCTCTCCGAATCCGGGCATGATTCGGTCGCAAACTGCTTCGGTTGCTTCGGGCGTGATGTCGCGCATCGCTGGACCGGTTCCCCCGGTGGTTACCACGACGCTGCAATCATGCTCATCGGTCAATTCAATCAGCGCTGCTTCCACCGCTTCTTGTTCATCGGGAACACAACGGTACAGCACAGTCCACGGACTTTTGATGCCTTCTTCAATGAATGCCAAGATGGCCGGTCCACCTTCGTCAACGTAGTCTCCTCGGCTGGCTCGATCACTGACGGTGACGATGCCAATACGAGCGTGGTCTCCAACATGTCCTTCACTCCCTTGAAACGAGGTCATGGCGTCCATTTCCTCACCTACTGGTCGCCGTACTTGGCGATGATGTCTGCGTGGAAGTTGTCAAGCAGCGTATCCTCAAAGAGCTCGGTTTGACGTCGCATCTTGGTTGACCGTATGTGCAGCACAGCCATGAGGATGAACACACCGATGACCAATGGAATGAAGACTTCTAGCTTGTATTGGTGCATGAATTTAACGATGCCTTCGGCCGTGTAAGCCCATGTGATGGAGGCGATGGAACCACCGATGAGCGTTGCCAGGAGCACGCGCATGAACTGCATTCGGGAAAGCAGTCCGAGCATGGCCCCAACCAACACGCCGGAAGCCATGAACGGAATCCAAACAAAGAAGATGAGTCCCCAGAATCCCCATTTGTTGATCATTTCACGCTTTTCATTGGCCATGTATTCCACCGTAGAGAGCGTGTCTCCGAGGAACTTTGTCTGCAAAACACGCCCTCCGAGTCCATCTTGTTTAGCCACGGCTACGATGCGTTCATCGTCGGATTGAGATTGACGCTCAACCCTGCCAGCACCCGAGCGGTCGGCTAAGGTTGACACCTCGTTTCGTGTTTTGACCACGAGTTCTTGAGAGCCGAGCATGTCTTCGTTCCGCTCATGGATGAATCGGTAGAGTTCGTCCTTGATCTGCGTGGAGGTTTTGTTAAACCGTAGCCAAGCAAAGCGTTGAGTTGGACGAAAAATCACCGAGACAAAGACGACACGATCGTCGCTGGTGACAACTGCGCCGTTCATTTCAACATCGGAACGACGGGTGAAAAAGAGGTCCAAACTGTCTCGAACATCGTCTTCGATTCTTGAGAGCGAATGCAATTCAGAGAAGAAACTTGAGTAGTCCTGTTTCTCGGATTTAAGGTCAGTTTCTTCTTCAAGGGCACCGATGCCTACGCCCGAATCGAAGTCAATGTTCTGACCATCACCAATGACCCGAACGTTCAGTTGAACGGGTTTGAAGACCCTGAAAATCGCAAATTCCTCGAGCAGAGTTCGCAGCAGTTCAGCGCGAACTTCAGCGGCGTCGGAAAGCGTGTTTTCCGTATTTTTGTAGGCGACCATGATGTCTATTGACAGGTCCCTCACTTCGGTTTTGAACAAATCATCGTCCACATCAATTCCCAATTGTTCACTCACGTTATTGACCGTGTCGCTGACCAAGCGAGCGATGTGGGCTCGAGAAAGGATGTCGTCGGATTCCTGATGGTAGACTTTGTACATCACTGGATAGACAATGAGCAAGGTAATGAGCGAAAGTGAGAGAGAGATAAACGCCATCCACCAGGCCGGAATGCCGGCTGCACCACCGGTGAGCATGGCGGTTTCCCGACCACCGCCAAGTTCAGCGCCCATGAGGATGTAGCCCCAATCACCGAGGTCTTGTACGGTCCAGCAGGAACGTGGGCCGGCGTCTTCAATGCGAACTTCTGAATGTTCTGCATCGTCAACGAACGGGAGGAAAGACAGTGCCTCTTTGGAAATGGTGTGCTCGAATTTGATCGATTTCGAAATTGGTTCGAGCGTGGTGTTTGATGAGGTGTTCCGTTCTTCGAAGACCGTTACCCTGAACTCCAGTTCATAATGTCCCTCAGGAAGCTCTGAATAAGGCGCCTTAAAGTAGGCTCTTCCGTTGCTCGTATCGGCTTTGTTAATGGTCCGTACCGTTTCATTTGTTCCGTATTCCTCGTCAACAAGGCTCACGGTTTCCTCACCGATGATGTTGAAGAACGTGTAATTTAGGTAGGCTTCTCCGTTGGGAAGGTTGTGCCCTGCAATGGAAAACAATTCTTGGTCAGGGTCTGGGAAGATGTTGAGCCATGCTTCTTCGGTGATCTCGGTGCACTCGTCCCCGATGTCAAGGAACGTGGTCGAGGCCGTATGGTCGAGGCTTGTAGAATTTCCAAGCGCTCCTGAAGACATGGAGAACAATAACAAGGCAAAGAAGACACCGTAAGCGATGCCGCCAAGAAGCACAAAGTCCTCAATCTTCGAGAGGAACATCTTCCCACCGCCTTTTCGGCGTTGGCGAATTTCTTGGAGCTCCTTCCCTTCTCGGTCTTTGGCTTTGGCTTGCTCTTCAAACCCGTCGTTGACGACGGAATCCGAGCCCGCTTCCCTCGCCATGCATGAGCATACGTGCTCCGGTTCAAGAATCCTTTTCTTACATTTTCTCCCGTACTAAGCGGAGTTAACTTTTCTATAGAATTATATCTTCCCCTCATGAGGCCATCCGAAGGATGGAAGTTGGTGGGTCAGGCCGGACTTGAACCAGCGACCTCGGCATCTTCAGTGCCGCGCTCTCCCAACTAAGCTACTGACCCGGGCGAGTTTAGGCACAGCCCTTGCCATATCAAGCCTTCCGCTTGGAATCCAAGCCTCAAAACGGAGGTGGGGCTTAATCACGGGGATTATTCAGCGCCTTTCAACGCCTCTTTTTGGAAAGCAAACAGAGCATCCATGCCCTTGTCAGCTCCCTTGAGCAGGGCTGTTAGTTCATCCGCAGAGAAGGTTGATTCTTCGCCGGTTCCCTGCACTTCGACGTATTTTCCGTCGCTGGTCTTGATCACGTTCATGTCAACATCAGCGTTTGAATCGAGAACATAATCCAAGTCCAAGAAAACCTCACCGTCAATTAGACCAACCGAAACCGCAGCGAGATCGTGGGGTATCACGGCGTTTTCATGGTTCTCACGTTCCATGGCATCAAGGCTTGGCGGTGTCCAACCGTCCTTGCGTTGTTCTGGGGTTGGTCGGAGGTCCACGGGCAAACAGACGCCTTTGGCGATCAATCTACGGACAGCCAGGCGAAGAGCAATGTTGGCTGCCGTGATGGACGCACAACGTGTTCCTCCATCGGCGTTCAAGACGTCACAATCAACATTCAAGGCCACAGGACCAAGTGCTTCGAGGTCCACTGCAGCTCGCAGTGAGCGGGCGATGAGGCGTTCAATTTCCTGCGTTCGTCCTTTGGCCCCTCGACGTTCTCGTCGAAACCGAGAATCCGTTGAACCCGGAAGAAGGGAGTATTCTGCATGAACCCAGCCTTTGGTCGCGTCTCTTGGAAACCAACCCGGGAGGCGGGCTTCTTTGGTGCAACAGGCCAACACAACGGTGTCACCCTGCTTGTACAACACCGATGCGAGAGCGTTTGGGGTGAAGTCAAGGGTGACCTCGGGCGCACGCATTTCGTCGTTGGCTCGCTTGAGGTTGAGTTCGGTTTTGAATTTCGCCATGGAGATGGCCAAGGTGTCGCCTTCATCAAGGCTTCTCCACGCCATTGATTGGACACGGACAGATTGAAAGTGTGCCTCGCCGTGCGATTCTTCATGAATCAACCCAAAGCCGTCATTTGTGCCGTAGCCCGCACCCCAATTGGCAAATTCATGGGTTCACTCTCGTCGATGAGCGCCGTTGATCTGGGTGTGCTCGCCGTCAAGGAACTGCTTGCAAGAGCCAACGTTGATCCAGATTCTGGCGTTATTGATGAAGTGCTCTTTGGTCAGGTGCTTCAGGCAGGCGTCGGTCAAAATCCAGCGAGGCAGGTTGCTCTTGGTGCCGGTCTTCCAGTCTCAACGCCTTGTGCGACCATCAACAAGGTCTGCGGCTCTTCCCTCAAAGCCGCCATGCTGGCGGCGAACAGCATTCGTGCTGGTGAATACAAGGCCATTGTTGCGGGAGGCATGGAGAGCATGAGCAACGCTCCACAACTGTTGATGGGTCAGCGAAAAGGAGCAAAGATGGGCAATTCAACCCTCGTTGATTCAATGATTCACGACGGCTTGTGGGATGTTTACAACAACGTTCACATGGGCACCACGGGTGAAACTGTGTCCAAGGAATGCGATATTGACCGTCAAACGATGGACGCCTTTGCTGCCCGAAGTCAAGAGCGGGCCGCACAGGCTTGGGAAAACGGTTGGTTTGATTGGGAGACCTTCAGCGTTGAAGTGCCGCAGCGCCGAGGAGACCCAATGATTCTGAACACGGACGAAGGGGTGCGTGCGGGGACCACGGTTGAGTCCCTTGCCAAGCTTCGACCTGTGTTTGACCGGGATGGTTCAGTCACGGCCGGCAACGCCAGCACCCTCAACGATGGCGCTAGCGCCGTCCTTATTGCGGAAGCAGGCTTTGCCAAAGCACAGGGTTGGGAAATCATTGCGACCATCGAGGACTACGTAACCTCGGGTGTCGAACCAGCTCGAGTGATGAGTGCTCCCATCCCCGCAGTAAAATCACTTCTTGAGCGGAACAACCTCAATGTCCTCGATGTCGATGTCTACGAGCACAACGAAGCCTTTGCTTCGGCTTCCTGCGCCGTGGCCCAAGAAGTGGGCATTCCAGAGGACCGCTTTAATCTCCATGGCGGAGCAGTCAGCCTTGGCCATCCTCTCGGAGCAAGCGGCACCCGGTGCCTCATCACCATGATTGGTGTGATGAGGAGGCTTGAGGCATCGTCTGGCATTGTGACGCTCTGTCTTGGTGGCGGGAACGCTGTAGCCATGTACGTGCGTTCCCCACAATGATGTTCAGGCTTCATCCAACAGGCTGAGAATGTCTTCAGGCGGGCGCCCTATGACGGCTCGCTGCCCTGCGATCAGGATTGGGCGCTCGAGGACCCTTGGATTGGTTCGCAGCAGCGCAACAATGTCTTCCTCGTTTTGCAACGAAGCCATCACTGCCGCTCCAGCATCCTTTTTTCGCACAATGCCATCGAGCCCAGCCAGCAGCGGCAAATCTTCTTCCTTGACTCCAGTCTCAAGGTACCGAACCACGTGTACTTCACAGCCACGCTCTTCCAGGAGGGCAAGAGCTTTTCGAGATTTTGAGCAACGTGGGTTGTGGTAGAATCGCATGTATCGGCCACCGGTTGTTCTGTCAAGAAGTCACTGGTGGCGGTCAACCTGAACTTCGGTCCAACGACCACCTTTCTCGCTCTTTTGTCGCGTGTTCAATACGTGCGTTTTGGTGGTTTCCAATCTGCAAAGGCAATGTGAGCAGGCGGTGTGCCAGATCCTTCCTTCTCGAACTCAATGACGCGATCGGCAAGCCACAAGAACCACTCCATGTTTTTGTCCTTCCCATCTTGTCGAATCGGGTCAAAGAAAAACGAAAACATGTTGTATGATTTGATGATCACTCCCGAGAAAAGGTCGTAAAAAGCATGGAAATCCACATCGCCTCGGTGAATGAGAACTCCAATGCTTTCCCATGTGGTCAAGACCTTTGCAACTTTTGGCCAATCGTCCCCCAATTTTTCTTGAAAATCCTTGATGTTCATTTCGCCACTCGGTGTTGGGTCTTCTTGGGTGTCAAACTCCATGTTCATGATCACCGTTAGCCCGTAGACAAAATCCTCATCTTGAAAATTAGCGGCGAGGTTCATCGCCGTGGTGCTGTCTCGCGAGCGGCGCAGTTCTTTGATCTGAAACCATGAATAGATGGCGGCACCGAGGATGGTGGCGAGTCCCAAAATTTCGGCGTACGATGCTGCAGTGTTCAAATCCATGATTGGCAATTTTGCCCTCCGGGACTTTGTGTTTACGGTGTCACTCCTCTTCGGATACCGGCGGTGTGAGCATCCCGTATTCATCGATGACGTCGCATGCACCGGGCAGAACCGAGAGCAAATCGTCGGTTGAGAGGCCGGTGGTGCGGTAAATTTTGTTGGCTAACTGGTCTTTCTTGGTCAGGCCAGGCGAGAGGATTGCGTAGCGTTGACACATTGTCAGAATGTGCGTGGGTGTTCCGCTGACCACCATGGGGACTCCGTTCACGGCGATGATGCCGATGCCGATACGAACGTCCATGTCCTTGTACCAAGTCCGCTGTCCCCGGATAACGAAAGCACCTTTTCCAACGAATTCTCCGGTCTGTGCTGACTTTGAAACCTGCGCCGGTTTGACGCTATAGACCGTGCCATGCGCACCTCCTCCGTTCCATGCCCGGCTCCAAGAAAGAGCGAGGGCAGCGGCCTGCTGAAGTTTCTTTTCATCCAATGTTGGGTCTTCCAATTTGTCCACCAGGCGGTAGGCAGGTATGTCCGAGGGGAGGTGGGCTGGCCGACGTTCCTCCAAAGCAAAGCCTTGGGATGCCCGCAAACTGCACGAAGGGGCACCGTGCAGGTCAGCGTGCAGGTACATGTCGTCGTTTGAGAGGTGTTTTTTCACCACGGCGTCGTTACCTTTGGCGTCCTTTCCGCCAACCAGCAGGTGTCCACCCTCGATCATGCCCCAGCGGTGTTGTTCAAACCACATGCGTTTGCTTCGCTTCATACGGTTGAGTTTTCCACTGGCCTTCTGTTTGGCTTCATTTTTCCGTGCTCGCTTGAGCTTTCGCTCGGTTTCAGCCAGTGCTTCAACGGCTCCAGACGTCTTGTTCTTTTGCTTCCGTGCCGATTCAAAGTACCGTTGTGCGTTCTGATGGACCGTGGCGTCCAACTCGAGCATGACTTGAGGGCCCTTGGCTTCGTGTTCATCATCGGGAAGCAGGACGGTGATTGTTCGATCCGCCGGAACCGCACTGACAATCCACGGAATGGATTTAATCGCTTTTCGAACCGTACTCCATCCGTCCCGCTCGACAGCTTGCTTTGTTTGCTCTAACAGGCCCTCAACATGGTTCCAATGTTGTTGAATTAAATGACCAAGGCGTTGTTGTTTCTCAATTTTATCCGAGAAACCACCGAGTGCTTTCTCTTGTTGTGCCTTTCTTCGCTCCAACTTTTCCACTTCTGTGGATTGTCCGCGCCCGGGGCCAGCCTGTTCAAATCGCTCTTCCTCTCGACGTTGAAGAGCATGAGCATCATGTGCACCCTTCCAAACATCGATTGTCTCACAAAGTGAAGGAAAACTTACATGAGTCATACCGTCGTGTTGAGGTAGCAAAATTGGTGTTGCCTCAAGCGCTCTATCGGACAACCAAAGGTGCTGTTTTGGGTGCTCAAGCGTTGAGAGATGAGCCTCCCATTCTGCTGGATCGTCGTCCAATGGCTTGAACAGAAGATAGCCTTCCTTGGAGGTGTCCAATTCCTTTAGCAAGGTTGTAAGGGCTTGAAACAACTTACTCGGGTCAGCGTCAGAGGTGGCTGAATTGGGTTCAAGGCCGGCAAGGGCACACACGGCGTTGGCGTGCGTCGCACCAAGGTTGGCCTTTCCACCCAATGTGGAAACCAAATCCCGATCGGATTCATCGAGCAAAGCAGTCAGCGACGTTTCGTCCAGTGCATAGGGGTCCATTGCTTCGGGCGGTGGCGTGTACGGAACGCCTTTCTTGAGGGTTCGACCGGCGTAGGAGGCATGTGTCAGGGGTTGAATGATGATTCCATCTTGGTCCACAAGGATGATGTTTCCGTCTCGGAAGACTTCAACGTAGAGGGTCAATTGCCCGTTTTTTGTGTCAAACGAAAACGCGAGGACACGATCAAAACCGACTTGTTGGACTCCCGTCAGCCGGGCGTTTCGCAGGTGTTTTCGTAGCACCATCGCAAACGGTGGGGGCGTCATGGGCATTGGACGGTCGCGTGTGGATGTGTAGATGCGCGCACCTCTGACAAACACGATGTCTCGTTGGTCAGCCGCCTTTGGATTCACACGCAACACGATTTGTTCGTAGTGCGGCATGTAGGCTTTTTTGACGTATGCGCCTTTCAGGGCGTCCAATTCTCGCGCCATCACGCGCAAATCAAATCCGGACATCGCCTTCTTCATGGACTCACCTTTGTCATTTCCAAGGGATGAGGTGTGATGAAGGTTTCATGCCTCTTCGATGTCGTGGAACCGCAACAAGACCTTCCCGATGTTTTTGGCATCGTGAATGTATTGGTGAGCCTCTCGGACATCATCTGCCTCAAAGACTCGGTCAATGATGGGTTTGAGATGGCCGGACTGAATCCCCTCAACGATGCGATCCAATTGTTCGTGCATCACGGCTTCATTGGACCACGTGCCCATGTGGACACCAAACACGGCCCGGTTTCTGGTCATCAGTCGAAGCGGGTCAAATTTCGGAGATTTCCTTAGAGCAAAAAGGGCCTTTAGGACTGAGCGCTTGCCGGTGGGAGCTGCGGCGGACATCCCATACGTGTAGAGGCGTCCTCCTTCAGCAAGGCATGAGAGGCTTCGACGCAGATGGGCACCGCCAATCGGGTCGAGGATGTGGTCAACACCCAGACCGTTGGTCTCCGACTTGATGATGGCCTCAAAATCCTCGTTGTGTCGGTCAATTGGGCGAGCACCGTACTGCTTGATGATGTTGTGCTTGGGTTTTGATGAGGTTGCCCAAACCTGCTCCACGCCAGCCCATTTGCAAAGTTGCAAGGCGGCGGTTCCGACCCCACCGGCTCCTCCGTGAATGAGCACCTTTTCATCAGGGCGTACGTGGCCAAGGTGATGCAGCATGTGATGCGCAGTCATGTAGGTGACCGGTGTTGAGGCTGCTTCCTTGAGGGAGATACCTTTTGGCAACGGTATGACGCGTTCGACGGGTGTGACAACAAAGCTGGCCTGGCCACCGTTTCTCATGGCTGCGACGACTTTTGCACCAACCTGGAGACCCGTTACGCCTTCGCCCAAGGCCTCGATGACCCCGCTGATTTCATACCCTGGAGTAAAAGGAAACGGCGGTCGGGGTCGGTAGAAACCCATTCGCATCAACAGATCAGCAAAATTGATGCCTGCGTAGGCCACTTTTATGCACACTTCCCCTGCCTTTGGGTTTGGCCTATCCATCGGCTGCGTGGTGATGGCAGAAACGCCCCCTGCCTTCGTGATGACCACGCGCTTGGCGGGTGTCATTTTGTCAGCCTCCACAATCCATTTTCTTCAATCACGGTCCCGTCGTTTTCATGACCCCGCAGGTGGGAAAGGGTTTGGTCGACCGACAAGCCGGGGTGAGCATTTGGTGTGTCGGCGTAGGCTTCCTCGGTGATGGTGGTTAACTGGCTGGCTCCGTTGCGCACCGCTTCAAGCACACGGGCGTGTCGAGCGCTTCGGTGGGTGATGTAGTGGTCAATAAGGCGTCCGGGAATGGCCACGACCGGACCATGGCTGGGGAACACGAGGTGTGGCTTGAGGGCCTTGAGGCGGCGCAGTTGGGCGAGGTACTGGTTCATGTCACCGGTAGCGGATGGAACGAGGATTGTTCCAATTCCGGCCAACATATCTCCTGCAACCAACCCTGCTTGACTGTACAAACAGACGTGGCCTGGGTGGTGGCCAGGCGTGATGAGTACCGTCCACGTTTGATTTCCCAATTTGATATGTTCACCGTCGGTCAATATCCTGTCGCATGGGACGCTCTTTGAGGTGTGGTCGCTTCCCCAAACGGGCACGTCCAGTGCTTCCCGAAGGAGCGACATATCAGCCAAGTGGTCGCTGTGGCTGTGGGTAAAGACAACGGCTTTGGGTTCCCCCTTGTGGCGCTCAACGGCGGTCGCCAGGGCTTCCATGTCCTCCCGCATCCGAACGGCGGGGTCCACGACGACGAATTCTCCCTCAGGGTCGCCAACAAGATAGCAATTGGTATGGTCGGCGGGTGGCAACGTAGCTGTTTTGATTGGGATGACCTCAACGCCGTGGGCAAACAGGATGGAACGTCGACCTGGCAGACGCTGAGCGATGTCTTCTGCGGCATCTTCCATGTTTCTGTTCAAACGTTGGAGGGTGCGCTCAATTTCCATCAACAAGGTCACAACAGGCGGTGCAACTTTGATCTCATGCGCTTTCCAACGGGCCAAGATGTCCGTTGGTTTGGACCACATGATCTCCGTGAATTCTGTTTGCGGTTCAAGGTCAATGTCGGGGACATGTTCCCAATGGCCAAGGTGCAAATGGAGGAAAGCATTGTCAAACTGCACCGGTCCAAACGGAGGCGTGATTCGATGACTAAGAACACGAATACGTTGGCGTTCAACAGGAAACGCCCCTTTCAGAGCAAGCGGAAGCCACTGCTTCTTATCAGCGACGATGGCAAGCCTTGCCGCTTGGTCAAGGGCCACAACCCCCGTCCCGCTGGCAGCGAGACCGAGTTCTTCGCTCATCTCACGCATGATGCATGCGATTGAATCTGCTTCAGGCCCTGCAAGCGAGGGCAGTGTGTCCACTGCTGCTCGGTCCACTGATGACACGCCTCCTCCTGGAAAGGCCCAGTAGTTTGGAAAAGCCCTCATCGTCTTGGCTCGCAGACCAAGGAGGACCTCAACTCCATCTGGCCCGTCCCGGGTGAGGGTCATGGTTGCGGTAGGGCGTGGGTCCCCTCTGGCTCCGGCTGCCAGCGACACGCCTTCGGGGACTTCACTCATGGCCAGCGGTCGCCGACCGCACTTTCAAAGTCTTGTGAGTGAGTATTCCGGGCGAGGTGAATTGCGTCGCCTTCAAATAAAACGAACGACGAGAGTCAACCATGACCCATGATTCGGTCGAGGATCACCTTGCCGAATTGGCGGAATTGGTTGCGCAGGCCGAAGCCATGGGCGTTGATTTGTGGCCTGAACCCAAACCCGTACGGCCCTGGGCAAAATACGCTTTGGCTTCGTTTATGATCATCATGATCGTCTCTTGGGTTTCGAAAGCCATGGTGCGGTTCACGAACCTCTAACCTTCTCCTGTTCACCGCTGAATTGAAGAAGGCCATCGAAGTGGCGATGCCACAGTCCCTTAGTGTAGCGGTCCATCATGGAGGATTCTGGTTCCTCCGACCTCGGTTCAAATCCGGGAGGGACTACCACCGCCCAAGGCCGCAGTCATGCGAAAATATACGTCGGTTGTTTTTTTAGGACGACCTAAACATTATATCTGACGGACTTTTCGGGCGACCTAAACCCGAGGGTTAAACATGGAATTGAAGACAAAATCAATCAAAGGAATGACGCTAGCACTATTGATGTTGATCGCCGCTATGGCAGGATGCATTGGTTCAGAAGAAGACGACACGGAAACCGAGGACACGGTTGATGCTCCGGTCACAAGCGGCACGGACGCAGGGTACACCTATGCGTCTGATGTCGAAAACCACCGAGCATTGATGAAGGACCTTTGCGACATCAAGGCCGCAGCCAGCTCTGACGGTGGCTACGACTTTGCAACAGCAAAGGACATTTACACCAATGGCAAGAACGCTGAGAAGAGCGATGGCTCCTTCCGCACCCTTGCTGGCTTCGCTGCCGCTGACGGCAAGAAGCACAACTACGATTCTTACTACAACATGTCTGGCTCTGTTGGCCAGCACATCATGGACGCCATGGAAGGCACCGGTGACTTCACCAACACCTCCGACACCGTTCGCTACCAAGGAATCGCTAAGTTGACCGCCAACATGGGCATGGTCGCTTACACCATCCACGAGCTCAACTCCGCTGTTGCCAAGGCTGACGCCGGCAACGTGGACAACGACTCTGGAGCTCCTCACAACTGGGACGAGGGCTGGGCCTTCTTCCACGGACCGGAAGAGGACTGGTCGTGCTCCCCTGCATACACCATGAAGAAGCGAGCCGCTGACTACGGAACTGAAACCGACGGTGTCTCGAACGCTCTTACCGCAACCACGGACGCCATGGTCGCCGGACTTGCTGCTCTCCAAGCACA
>DANX01000092.1:0-3557 GCA_002502295.1 Euryarchaeota archaeon UBA561
TGCGATGCAGTGATTCATCTTGCTGCCCAAGTTTCTGTTCCACGCTCCATGGAACATCCGGAGGAAACCTTCGACATCAACGTTCGAGGCACTGAAAACCTGCTTCAAGCCTGCCACGCCCATGGCGTTTCACGTTTCGTAATGGCCTCCAGCGCTGCTGTTTACGGAACCTGCGATAGCTTTCCCCTGGACGAAGCGCATGCTGGTGCCGTTCATTCGCCCTATGCTGAATCAAAATGGAAAAATGAGCATCAAGTACAGGAAGCGAAACAAGCAGGAATGGAAGCCGTAGCGCTTCGGTTGTTCAACGTCTACGGGACCGGACAGCAATCCGAAGGAACATACGCTGCTGTGATTCCTAAATTCGTTGAAATGGCGGTTGCCGGGAAGACACCAACGGTGTTTGGGGACGGGTTGCAAACGCGCGATTTCGTGCATGTGGACGATGTCGCAGAGGCGTTTCTGACCCTTGCCACCGAACCGTGGAGACAAGACTTAGAGCATGTCTACAATGTTTGCACGCAAACAGAAGTCAGCCTACTTGACCTCCTGGAAATGATTCGCGGAGTTTTGGAAAACGTCGCACCGGACGTTGTGCAACCATCGCCGAACCATGCGAAAGAACGCCCAGGGGACATTGCACGGTCCGTTGGCTCAAACGCGCGGTTGGTTCGCGACACACATTGGGCGCCAAAAGTGGAGTTTTCAGAGGGCCTACGGCTACAGATTATCGACACCATCAGGAATGCGTGAGGAACATGCACATTCTTTGGTTAACCGCCCGGTCAATGTCGGATCTGTGTTCTACCACACAGCGTTGTCTCATTGATGGATTGCTCAAACGGGGGCATCGCGTAACCTTCGTCAATGGCGATGCTTCATCGCCTCTGAGCCATGCTCTTTTTGCCCATGTTGCGCTTCAAACCAAGGCACGGCGCGGTTTCCAAGCTCGAGCGTTGGGCAAAGCCATTCGCACGTGGCTGAAGACCCAAGCCTCCGGGGAAGATTCAACCGTGGCCGTGGTCGAGTGGAGGATCGTTCAGTGGGTCGTCCCGGCGTTGGAATCCATGGGGCTTCCATGGGCACTTATGGACCGAAGTCCACCGGCTGACTCAGGGTTGCTCGGTCGCTTACAGTGGCGCCCATGGAAATCATCGTGGCGAAAAGCCAGACAGACCCGGACGGTTGGATTCGTTGTCTCGCCAGCACACCAGTCCTTTGTAGCCAAAAAAACCGGGCATCAACGCAGCAAAGTGCTTCAGGCGGGGGTGGATTTGGAACGTTTCAAACCCCGAGAAAAACGGTCAACCTTCACGATGATCTACCATGGCCGATTGGACCGGCACCGTGGAGTGTTGGCCTGCGTGATGTTGGCGCACAAGGCCCGAATCGAAGGGCTGGAAGTGGATTTGCACCTCATAGGCGAAGGAAATCTTGAGCCTGCCTTGCAGGAATTAACGCATACTCATGAGTTCCTACACGTTCCGGGGGCAATTGACCAAAGCGCCCTCGCCAAGCACCTCGGCGCGTGCCATCTTGGCCTCTTGCCGATGCCAAATAGAAGCGTGTGGGCACTGGCCAGTCCGCTCAAGCGCAGCGAATACCTCGCAGCAGGGCTGAGTGTGTTTGGTATTGAACACGATGGGCATGCGTTAGCGGGCTCTGAGAAGACATGGTTCAAATTGGTTCCACAAGAAGACTTCCATTTGGACGGACTGAACTTCATTCGTGAATGCATGGATGCCATGAATGAGGTGTTAGATGCACCGCGTGCCTATGCAGAAACCCACTTGGGTTGGGAACATTCTGTGACCACGCTTGAACGTGAACTCAAGGATTTACTTTACAGCGATTCGTAGAGCGTTTTCCATCGATGTTGAACCTCACCAACGCTGTAAGGCGTCACAGACGACACCAGCCTCTCCTCTTTGGGGGGGTTACGGAGCATGTCTGCGACAACTCCAGCCCAAGCCTCGAGGTTGTCAAAGGCCGCAGTCTTCACTGTCTCGGGAAGCCCTACGACCCGATCGCTCGCACAAACTGGAAGCCCAGCGGACAACGCTTCGAGGGCCACCACCGGCTGCCCCTCGAAGGCAGAGGGAATGAGCAAGATTGAGGCCCGAGCCAACAGCGAGTTCTTTTTCTCTTCGGAAACCCACCCCAAGGCGTGAACCCCTTCTCCAGACGATTGAGAAACACCGGTCATCATCAATCGAAGATTCGGAAAAGATGGCCGTAGGACTTCAACCAGCCCAACTGCGAACGCGTGACCTTTCACTGGGTCGTCTCGGCCAAGAAGAAGCAAACAGTCAGTTTCTCGTTCAACCCCAGCCTGGCGATTATGCCGTGGGAGAGGATTGTGCACAACTTCAAGCGGACCAAGTAACGGAGAAAGGCGCTCATTCCACGCCGTGGACAACACGACTCCCAAAACGCCTTTCTTTTCAAGCACTGAACGAACCTGTTTCTGTCGTTTTGCGCCTCCTTTGTTCACCCACGCATCAAATTGACCCGAGTGAAGGTGGACAATGCTCGGAACGTTGTGGTGGTGGGCGAGATGAAGAAGACGAGCCTTTCGCCGCCATGACCAGTCTGCTGCGACATGAAAATGGATGACATCGGGGCGATTCGAACCGTTGTTGCATCGATTTTTGAGGTGCTTATGTGCAGCCCGATAGGCTTTCCATTTCTTCCAAACGCTCCCTTCTGCATGCGAAGCGAGAAGCTCTGACTGCCAGCCATCTGGAGGGTTTTCCGCCAAGGTATGCATGACGGTCGCCATACCGCCCGGCGTGTCGCAAGGGCCAACGTGCAACACCTTGCGCATGTCATTGCCCAAAGGGTCCGGGATGATGAATTCACGGGAGAATCCTGCGTGTGAAGCATCCTAACGGCGGGAGAACCTAAGGGTAGGTTATCCCGCACGCTCTTCCATGGTCGTCGTGCCCGCCGCCATTGAAGGAGTGGCTTTGTGCGCTGCTGTGGCTCCGTTTGTCCTGCATCGCTGGGACATGTACCGTTGGGACAGGGACCACAGCGAACAACACGTTCCAAAAGGAAAAAATCACGCTGAGCAGTTGACGATACTGCTCCCTGTATGGAACGAAAGTCGCGTGATTGAAAAGAAATTAGCGAACCTGGCGGCACAACAACTTCCCTTCCACCTCCTTGTCATTGATTCGGCTTCGACCGACGAGACAATGAACTTGGTTGATGGTTGGACAGCATCGCATCCAGACGCGTTTACCAGTGTAGAAACGATTCGTATGCCTGAGCGAAAAGGGAAAACAGCCGCCGTGATGCAAGCCCTCAGCCACCTTGGCCAGCACGCCAAAGGGCTTGTGTGCATGACCGACGCTGACGCCATGCTGGAACAGGGATGCCTGCATCGCATGATGCAGTGGTTTGCTGACCCCATGGTGGGCGCCGTTGGTGCCGTTCCCAATCGGGTTGGTGACCGTCATGATGAGAAACTACACCGTACGGCTTGGGAGGCCATGCGGCTGGCTGAGTCCATGGTTGACAGCACGCCGTTTCTCGAAGGTTCCTGCATGATG
>DANX01000092.1:3854-6344 GCA_002502295.1 Euryarchaeota archaeon UBA561
AAGGTTCCTGCATGATGTGGCGCCCCACATGCCTGGCCATTGACGACCTCAATCCAGGAGCCAACGCCGATGACGCGCAAATCGCCACCTCGATCCGATGCCGAGGGTGGCGGACACTGACCGATCCTTTTGCGAGATTTGTCGATGTCGCACCCACCACGGTTGAAGGGCAACGCCGTCAAAAGATTCGGCGTGGGCAAGGACTCCAGCGTCTGCTTGTTCGACAACGAAAGCAAGCGACGGCCAAGAGCCAAGGCGTGTTTGGACGAATCTTTCGGCGCCAATTTCACTTCCACATCGTCGCTCCCCTCGCCTTAACCGTCGCCTCGGCGACCGCCGTGCTTCGGTGGGGATTCATCGCCCTTTACGGATGGCCTGCCACCTTCACGCTTGCAAACAGTTTGCACCTAGGATTCAGCCTCCTCGAAGCCGCATGTGTGGTCCTTTGGTGGCGCAGTCGAAAAGGAAAGTCAAGCGGGCCACTCTCACTGGTGGGTCAGTGGTTGAGCAGCATGGAATGGCTTGGTCGTTCCCTCATCACGACGGCGAGAGGAAAGTCGTTACATCAATGGGAGCAACACAGCGAAGAGCGCGAGCGCATGATGAGCGTTGAAGTTTGAGAAAAAGGCCCCTCTGGCGGCCTTGGCCGCCAGAGGCGCGTTGTACAGGTCAGAGACCTGGAAGAGCAGCTACTCAATGATTGAAATCACTCAGCTTTGGCCGTGAAGCCGGGAGCGAGTGGGTCATCGGTTTGGCTGTTGGTGATCCGAACCTCGATATCACAGGCTGCGCTGCAAAGCTCTTCGTTCTCGTAGAGCATGGCACCATCGCCGGCCGTCCATACTTGGTCTTCGGTGTTGCCGAACTCTTGTAGGTAGCACTTGAGGTTGCCAGAATCAGCGGCCTCTTTGCTGTTACCACAGTTCATTGGTTCCAAGACACCTTCAACGGTGATTTGGACGCTGACGTAGCCCCAGTTGACCTCGCTACCCTTGGTGAAATCAATGCGGATGAGCGCATCGGTACCATCGGTCGTTAGGTCGCCTGATGCGCCGGCGTCTTCGCCGCTGATCACGCGTGGCTCAAACGATGCGTCTTGGTCAGCAAGCGAGCTTGCCCACACGTACAACACACCAGCCAACACAACGGTGATTGCAACCATCAAGATGGTAGCGATAACCGGGCTGACAGCCTCTTCATTTTGGTTTTCGTTTTTCATATTTTTGTCCTCCTTTCCCCATTCGGGGTAGCCCTCCCTATGACCATCCTCATATTAAACCCATCCGCCAATTATCCTCGGCTACGCGCGTGAAACGGCGTTTTTCAGGCGAAAAAACGCATGTTACATTTTGGTTGTGAACGCGCCAACGAGTGGTACAATCGGTTTGTAAATACCAAAATGAACAGAAAATAACTGAACATGGCTCTCGCTGGGGTCAAGAAGAGAGGTGAACAGGGTGAGAGAAAACGAGAGGGGATGGGATGCACTCAACGAGAACTTCAACAGCCCTGTTCATGATTCCGTAGGTGAAACCAGTTTATATGCGTTTTTGAAGGGAAAAACGCCCTTTACTCAACGGTAAGGATCTCGGGACCGCCCGAAGTCACATGCACCGTATGTTCAAATTGAGCAATGTTGCCGCCGTCTTTGCATCGAAGCACGTGATAGGTTTCCAAGAAACGAATGCTGATGAGTTTCTTGACCAACGCATTCCATTTGCTTTGCAGGCTGGCCTCATCGGCGTCAGGGAAGGGTTTCTTGAGCATGGGGAAGGCCCAGCGCTCGGCGAACGGAAGCGTGGAATAACGCTCTTCCAGATTTCGGGCCATTTGGGCCCCCAAGGGTTTGAGTTGGTTTTTCGCCCGTGCCTTGCGAGAGGTCGTGAGGCCAGTGACGCGATAGATGTTGGATGAATTGGACCGACCAATGTTCTCGATCAATCCCGATTCGCCCGTGGTGTTAAACGGTTCGACGGCATAGACGCCCCCCTCTTCAACAACACCGGTAAAGCCACGGTTTTCCTTTCCGCACGCATAGGACGGAACAGAGACACCGGCATGCAACTCCCAAGGCTTGAGTTGGTGGCCGCAAAGGTTTCGGATGGGTTGGAAGCCTGCATCGAGGGTGGGTTGTGCAGCTGCTTGCCCTACTTTGTACCATGGCGTCCCAGGGTGAAGCATCTCGATCGCGGCATCACGGGCTTCCTTTGCCGCTTTGATTTGGTCAGTGTGTTGATTGCTGTTACCAATTTCCATGGTCAAGGCATTGTCTCCGATGTGGCCTTTGATGTGAACGCCAAAATCAATTTTTACACAATCACCTTTCTGAAGCACCATGTCACCGTCCCACCCCTCAAGCGCCTCAACGCTGTGATTGGTCGTGAGGTGGGCGGCCAAATCGTTCACGGCAATCGTTCCTGGGAAAGCAGGTTTACCGCCATGACGGTGTATGAATCGTTCAGCGGACTCAATGATCTCATGGAAGGTCTT
>DANX01000024.1 GCA_002502295.1 Euryarchaeota archaeon UBA561
GGCGGCCATCTCGATGGCGCAGCATTTGATGCCCAAGTGAAGGGTAAACAGCGACTTTCTTCCAGCCCAGTTGAAGTAGCGTCCAGCTAGAACGCTGAGGAATTGTTTGATTTTGGTCGCCTTGAGAGCCTCGTCCGTCACGTCTCCGACCATCTCAACGAGGGCTCGGCTGTTGAACGCAGCGTAGTTTTCGTCTTGACCTGCCATCTTGCTCACCTCAGATGTAAATGCGACCTCGCTTCCGGAACACATACCACACGCCAAGCGACATGGTAGCGAAGAAAATGCCAAGTGTCAACAGCGCGGATTCAGCGTCAGCGATTGTCGTCGTGCTGCCCTCGGTTGTAGCGTCCGCCGTCACCATTCCACCGAGCACGAGGAACATGAAGGCGACGTCAAAGACAAGGAAGATGATGGCGTACCAGTAGTATTGGAAGTGAAATTGGATCATGGCTTCACCAACCGGTTCGCTACCGCACTCGAAGGTGGTTAAACGCCGAGGGTAGAGGCTGTGATCACGCTCGTAACCTTCGAGGAGGTACGACCGAGTAATGTGTGGTCGAGCTGGATCGACCTTTGGCCGAACGACCCACGTGATGAGGAAATTTGTCAAGGGCATGATGATGCCAACTACGGTGAGGAATCCAATGGATAGGTACGCACTAGGCACCGATTCAAGTCCCGACATAGGTTCACCCGTGGAGAACGCATACGCTCTCCGATTATCCCGACTCTAGGCCCCTCCATAAGCGTTGTCTGTCGCCTCGGTGCGGAAGGGGGGGTCCTTCTCGAAAAATCACCGGCGCAGTGCCCCGTTTCGCCCGTCTCGAAAGGAAGACGCTGAAGGTCATGACCGACGACTCAAAATGGCGCCGATAAACAAGATGACAAGCAAGGCTCCAGCCGCTTGAGCAACGACCTGTTGAGAAAGGCCGAAGACGCCCTCGGAGGGCGCCCCAATGGCTGCAAACTCGATGTTCTGTCGATCCAACACGCCCGTTTCCGTGGGTTCAGCAGAGACCGTGAATTTGTAGGTGTCTTCCATTTCTGCACCGTACGGAGCACGCACGGTGACGTTCACGTAAAGGGTTTCACCTTCGCTTACGGTGCAGAGCAAATCGTTGTTTTCAGTGGTGCAATCCAGATGATCGCTGTCAAGAACAACCGACCAACCTCGCAGGTTTTCCGAGGCAAACACCCTGATTTCACTTCGGATGTTGCCCGTGTTAACGATGCTGATTTCCTTCGTGACCGCCGGTTGGCCGTAAACGATGTCAAGTTCCTGACGCTCGCCGGACTCAATAAATTCAATTTCGTGAATGATGCTAACATCCAAGGAAATGGTGACCAAACCGGTGCGGTCAGCGGCGTTTGAGACGCTGGTGGCGAGGATCTCCAACAGCCCACCTTGGCCCGTCTGAGCTCCCGGATTGACGCTGATGGTCAACTCGATGTAGACCTCGAACGGGCGAGCTTCATGGCCTTCCATCAGGCCGTTGTCGATCATGATCTGCTCGGCGGCATTTCTGTCCACACCAATGTAGGGCTGTTGGTCGGCCGGGTCCATCACGAACGACCCGTTGCCGAGGTCCCATATGCCGTAGCCCTTCGGGACGTTGAGTTCCCCTTCCACTGGGAGGTTGTAAGCCACCATTCCTCTGGTAGCGATGCCTTCCAATCCACCGAGCGTGAAGACAGCGTCGTCGTTGCCGTCTCCGGTGTTTTTGACCCACATGCCGATGGTTTGTTGGCCGTTTGGAGGCAGGACAACGGAAGCAGAGGTGGCGGTGTCGGTATTTTCAAGCCGAAGATCCATTGAAAAATTGCGGTCAGAAAGGACGGCGAGGAATTGACCCTGACGTTGGTTGTCAGGAATACCATCACCGTCTCGGTCTTGACCGTTCGGGTCGTCCTTGTTGCGGGCGCGAACGGTCAACCGTGTGTTCTCAAGCTCCTCCTCACCGTCGATGCTGACCACCAAGTACACGATGGTTGTGGATTGTGGATTGATATCAATTTCCGTGAACGGCATGCCATCCTGGTTCTCAAACGATGTGTCCCACCCTGGACTTGCCGTTTGTGAAACCACTGAAAGGCCAATGGTGTCGCGAACGTTACCTTCGTTGATGAGTTCAATCGGGAACCGGACCTCTGTGCCTGACCGACCGGTTTGATCGGTGGCTGGCGTTTCGATTTCAAGCCCGTGAATGGCGGCCACCGTCACCTTCAGCGAAACGGTGTCGTACGCTGTTCCACCTGAAGAGGGGAGCACGCTGAACACGAGTTCAATCTCTTCGGTCGCCAAGGCGTTCAAAGGAACTCGAACGGTCACGCCGACGTTGGCTGACTTTTCGTTTCCATGGCGTGAACCAACCGAAACCGTGGATGTTTCTAACTGCACGGCCCACCCGGTGGGTGCGATGGACGAGGCCACCCGAAGGTTGTCTTGTCCGTTGCCTTGGTTGGTGATGGTAATCGTGGTTGATTTGTTGCTGCCTGGCTCAATGTTTGACAGAACGGCATTGGCCAGGGAAATGCTTGCTCCTCGGGATTGACCAACGATGACTCGGAGGTCTGATTGGCACTTGATGGGCCCCGTGTTGCCGTCCTTTCCGACAATCTGTACAACCGTTTCTGAGCCGGCTGTTACCGAGTCGTCAGGCGAGACCGTGAAGTCGAACGCTCGTTCACCATCGCCGTTGTCGTATGGGAGCAAACCGGAAGAGGTGCCGTCAACTTTGACCCACGATGATTTGCTGCCAACGGCTGAGGCAAACACGGTCCAATCGGCGTTTCCATCGTTGGTGTAGGTCGCCGTTATTTTGGCTTCATCATCAGGATTGACGCTGACCGAGGTTTTGCTGAGAGAGAGGGTGCACTTTTTCAATTCTGGAACCTGCAAGTCAAAATCTTCCGTGTCCTTGGCGTCCTGTGCTGGGTCGTTGGCCACTGTCCCCGTAATCTCCCAGCAGTATTTGTCCGCTGAGGCACCTTCGGGGATTTCGACGGTCGCTGTGACGGTTTCCGACTCGTCTTGGTCAATGTTCACACTGGTCTCGCTGAGGGTGACCGTGAACGAAGAGGTGGAGGCGCAACCTGGACCTGTGCCTTCGTCGACGACAAGGTTCACGGTTTGGTTGGTTTGTCCGGTGTTTTCAACTTCAACGAGGTAATCAATTTCCTCCTCACCGTTCCAATCCTTGTTTTTGTTGTTGATGGTGAGGTCCACCCCAAACAGTGCACTTCCGGAGCCATCGGCTGCGGTCGTGGTGACATCAGCGGTGGTGGGTTCGGGGATTTCTGCGGCTGGCGCTCCAATCACGGCAGTGATGGTGACGGTGACGGTGGTCACGCAGGCGGTTCCAGCTTCCACGGTTTGAGCGACGCTCACGTTCATGTCAGCCTCTTCGTAGCTTCCGCCGTCAATCTGTCCGGGGATTTGGGCAACATTTGACGTAAATCCGTTGCAGTCTTCGGATGCTTCTTGCGCCGATGAGAGCTGTACGGTGACCGGGTCTGAACCCGTGTTTCGGACCCGAATGACGTAATCCCCGGACTCGCCGGGGTTGACTTCTTGAGCGCTTGGAATGGGCGTCACCGAAATGGAAGCAGCCCGACCATCAGCGGATACTCCGGGTGCAGTCAGTGGAAGCAAAGCACTGCACATCACGAGCACGAGGAGGATGGCCGTGCGGCGTGAAGCGGTCACTGCGCTTGCCGAAGGCATCATGGCTTGCGCTCATCGTTCTCCTATCAAAACCCTATGCTTCTCATGCTTCACGAAACGGGGTTGCGTCATGCCTTAACGAAGGTGCTGGCTGAGGCGCCGCAATTGAGGCAGGCATCAATCTGTTGAGCGTCACAGCCGCTGGCGCCATCAGCGTGGTAGCGTGCACCACACGAAGGGCACCCCACCATGGCCGTGGAGATTGGTTGGCGACACGTCCAGCACATCGGTAGAGGTGTGACCGTAGCCGTTTGAACGGGAGCAAGTACAGCGACGGCTGGTGCGGTTTGTGTTTGAGATAGGGCAGCAGGCGCTGACGCCTGAATGGGAAGGGGGGATTGGCCGGAGGTCGGGAGCGGAAGATGCCCCGGTGTCGAAGGCTTGGGGCCCTTGCGGCCTCGCCGCATTTGGATGCCAAGCACGGAAAAAGCAGCCAGGAGAACGACGCCAAGCAGGACGATGGTGAGGCCAGAGTTCAAACCGCTTTCACCAGAAGTTCCAATCGGCTCTCCCGTGGACGAGGCAGCGAAGGAATAGGTCGACTGCGAGGCCGTGCTTTGACTCAAGCGAACAACGATGTCGGCATCTCCAGGCGAATCTGCCCGTACATTGAGCCGGACAAGGACCGATTGACCCATGTCGAGATCGAGGATGTCGTTGCCGTCAATGGAAACTTTCCACTTGTCCGGTTCTTCAACGATCAACTGACGCTGAATCGGCGTGTTTCCTGTGTTGGTAAGTTCAAGCGTTATTTGACGCTCCTGTCCAGTTGTGAACACGGGCACAGCTCCAATGTCCCACGAAACCTGTTCGTTGGCTGCGACGAGTAACCCGACCGTGGTGGTTCGTTCCACACCACCGTCACTCAGCACCAACCTGAACGAAGGTTCGGTCATGGGCGCCATGTTTGCTGAGATGAGCACGTTGCACACCACCGGTGCGATTTCGCCCTTAACTACGGAGCCAACTGGGGTACAATCACCAAACAAACCTGGGTCAAGTTGGAGGCTTGCGCTTGGGTTCCATGGCGTCTCGGCTTCGTTGTTCAAGAGCCATGTGAATTTTAGATTTTCACCCGAAGGATGGGTCCCTGACCCTTGGGCATTATCGAACGTGGTGCCATCCTCAAGCTCCAGTCCGATGAAAGTCAGGGTCGGCTCTGGGAGAACCTCAACGGTGAGGTCGTCGGTCCATGTGAACCGATTTGAACCGTTGTCCAAGTGAAGTTGGATTTGACCCGAACGGGCATTGCTGCCCGCCTCAAGGGTGTAAAGGAGGTTTTTGCTGGTGGCCCAAGGAAGTTCAATCGTGTCAAGGGAGGAGGAGACGGACCAGCCACTGGGCAAAACAAACGACGGCGATAAGTCGAGGTCAATGTTCCCTTTGTGTTCAATGGAGTAGCGCAACGTGACGCTTGAATCCGGTCGAAGTACACCAATGGACGATTCAACGTTTACGAGGACTTCGCGAACGGTCAGCACCTGTATGGGAATATCGAACACCGTCAATTCCTGCTGCTCGGTTTGAGAGACGGCGGTAAGTTTCACCATCCGTTCGGCTCCTGCCGCCGTCATCACTTGCGGTGGTGTGAACATGATACCAACCGCTCTGAACGCCTCGCTGTTGATGAGACCCGTTGAACCCGAAGAGGCTCCTGCTTCGCTTCCAAGGTTGGTGAAACCGGCTTGCCAGCCGGCGGGCGCCTCAAGGAACAAATCGTACCCTATGGGAGCGTTTCCGTTGTTCAGGAACCGTACGGAGATGTTGGTGGGTTCAGAGGGATGGACAGGGACCACTTGGTAATCAAATTCCAACCCTGCCTCCGGCAAATCAGGGACGACAAGATCAATGCTCAACGGGTAATCCACGCCGTTGTCAACGTCCAACGCCAGCAAGTCAACTCGGTAGGTCCCGGGAGCGGGTGGAGATGGATGAACAAGCGTGACGGTGATCGATTCCGATGCTTGTCCATCCATGCTGAAATTTGATTCTGTGCTGCCAACGTACCACGACACGGTCTGGCCTGTTTCGAGGTGAACGGCCTGAGAGGTTTGCATTGAGGCGTTGGTTGGAATCAACGCCGTGTTGGTCAGTGAAATGTTCCACGACGTGGTGGTTGTGCTGCTGGAGTTAAGGGTTTGAACGGGTGTGGCCGTCTCCAATTTTACGCCCGGGGCCGTCACGTTCACCTGAACATCCAATCGGTTGTTGTCTTCACGGATTTCCTCCATGGTGTCGTCGGGGTCAATGATGAACGAAAGGGTCGATGTCCCAGCGGTTTCAGGCGTCCATGGCCACACGAGGACCTTGCTTGACCCAGCGCCAAGCTCAATGGTCTTCCTGGAAAGTTCAATTCCATCAACCTCGAAGGCAATTGGGAAGGTGTTGGCCTTGGCGTTTCCAAAGTTGAAAAACGACGTGGTCAACTGCACAGGGTCGTCCACCTGAGGAATAGCGACGTCCATCGCAAAGTCTTCGGGAACGACCTTGGGGTCGGGCCGCAGGTCATTGACGCCATGGCCCAACACGGCAACGGCGTAGGGTTGTGTTTTCCCGCCGCTGTGCTGAGCATCTTTTACCTTCAACGTCCATGTCCCGATAGCAGCACTGTCGATCAGCACCACTTCCAGGTTGTTGACGCTGTCTCGCGTTCCACCGGTAACCGACCGTCCGTTGGCGAAATCGTTGCCCAAATAGACGGTTCCATCGGGAGAAGTAATTTCCAAATCCAAGTCGTTGACAAGTTGAGCGGAAGAGAATCGAGAACCACGTTCGTCCGACCATGCCAAAACCGCTTTGAACAATCCAGACGACTGAGAGACGTTAAACGAATAGGATTTGCTGTTCCCCGTACCGGACATGACCGACCGGTCGTCCACCCAAATGCCCTGACCGCCGGGCGGAGCGAGGCTGTTTCTGAGGTTCACGCGCCCCCAACCTTCGTCCTCGTTCGGAATGTCTCGGGTGCCGATGTCTTGAGCTCCAATCACCAGCAGCGCCTTGACCAAAGCACCCTGAGGTGAAGGCCGCTGGGCGATTTCTTCCAGGTACTCGCGAACCATCAATGCGGCCCCTGCAGCGTTTGGCGTAGCCATCGAAGTTCCCGTGTATTCGAGGTAGTACGTGTTTCTCCATGATGCCCCGTTCGTGTCGCCGGCTTCTTGGGCACGGCAGGAACGAACATACGCCCCAGGGGCAACCAAATCGGGCTTGATGCGACCGTCTTCGGTAGGACCTCGAGAGGAACCGCTCCACATGCTATCGGGGGAGCCGCTTCCTCGGTTCTTGTGGTTGCCAACCGAAATGACGTTTTTGGCCGTTGCAGGTGGTGAGACGGTACCAGAATTAGGCCCATCGTTGCCCGCAGCAAACAGAATGGTCAATCCTTCTCGTCCGTTGTAATAGCGGTCGTAGTAGCTCGCACGGTCGTCGACATCCTCCGTCTCGGAATTGTACTTTGATTGTTCACTGGCGGACGATGAGCCCCACGAATTGGTGTGAGTCCGCGCCCCAGCGTTGTAGGCGGTGTTGAGGAGGTTGTTGAGCGAGGGGGATTGGAAGTTTCCCGTGTTGTCGTTTTCCATCGCTTGGAAGTAAAGGTCAGCGGCCTGTGCTACGCCCCCGTAGCCACCTCTGAACCCGTCACCCATCACCGTGCAGGCGACGTGTGTGCCGTGGCCGGAATGCTTGTCAGCGGTTGATCCATCGCCGATGACGTCGTAGTTCCCCGCCACGCGAGTGCCAAAATCTCCGTGGTCTTCGTCGAGACCTGAGTCGGCCACGGCCACGGTTTGTCCAGAACCGTCCAAGTCGGTGGTGAAGTAAGTCGTCATGGTGTTGGCCTTCATGTGTCCACGGGACTGGTCGTTGAACGCTGTAAACGCAGGGTCTGGTCGGAGTTGCATCACGGATGGTTGTAGCAGCAAAGAAGCGATGTCAATCGCTTTCAGCGCCCCCTCATAGCGACCGGCATCCCACGCCTTTGCATCGGCAAAAGTCTGTTGTGCCACTTCACCAAGGTCCTGTTCAAGCGTGAAGCCTTCTGTGTCCGTCAAGGAGACAACCTCCATCGGACCGCCATCATCTCTCCATCCGTCGAGCCGGAGCAAGAGATCGCGAAGGGCCATTTCACCCTCGTTCAACAAAACAAGGTCCATCAGGTCGGCGTGAAGGAACATGCCGATTGGTACGGCATGGCTGGTGAGAATCGCATTGTGCCGTTCTGCTTCTTGGAGGGCTGCTGGAGTGCCTTGGACCATCAACCCCGACGGTGAAACGAATTCTCGGACCGCCAAACCGGGGACCTGCTCAAGTTCCAATCGGACATCGTGGAAGCGCATGTCGTTGGAAACGATGAGCATCAAGACGTCAAACCTAGGCTCCAAAAACGCCTCTGGAACGGGCCGGTCCAAGGTGAGGCCGATTTCGTCGAAGGTGCCAAGAGGCGTGATGGCGAGGGGATCTCGGGTTTCGTCCATCACGCTCTCATCCATCACACCGAACGCCTCACGGTAGACATCGTCGCTCACCTCAAAGCGAACCCAATCAGGGTTGAAGGTGGTGATTTCGTCTCCAGAATCCCCACTCGGGATGAGCAAGGAACTCGAAGTTGAGAACAAGAGGAGGAAGACAAACACGCCTGCGGAGACGCGGTTGGAAACTCCAGCCATGGATTGGCCTCTTGCTCCTGTCCTTTATCGGTTCGGTCTGCTTGTCTGAACAGGGCTTAATCCAGCGGCCAGATGTGCCGCTCGGCTTTGTCCATGAAGATCTCTTGGGACCATTCGCCGACTTCATGGACGAACGTGTCGGGCTGGCGCAACTGGCCGGTGTAATCCCTGTACTCAAGGTCAATGACAATCCTGTAATCATCCCACACTGTGTGGCCGATGATCATCATTTCCAAATCATCGCCCGAAATGGAAGCATGACCCTCGAGGACTGCGAGCTCAAGTGACATGCTCTCTATGAGTTCACGGTCATCCGTTTGGAATTGGATTTCCAAGACCACATCGGTGATGTCTCGGCTACCGTCGTTGTGAAGTTCGGTCATCATCAGGTGTCCACCGCGTTGCATGTAATGGGTTTCGATGGTGACCGCATCCCGTGGCAAGACCCAGTACCAACCGCTCAATGCCAACGTGATCAGCATGAACAACACAGCACCTGCCATCGCAACCCTCGCCGGCGTTATCTCCCGTTTGAGGGTCATCAGCAACTTTGCAGCCTCTTGTTCTGCCTCCCAATCCTCAAGGGATTGCTCGTCCATCAACGAGCCGCCTTGTCGCAGATCATCGGCCGTTGGTTCAGACATCATTCATCACCCGAAAATCATGGCCAAACCGCTGGCGAGCGCGGAACTGATGGGGTCAACCACCATGATGTGGCGTGTTTCTACAAACTCGCCTGTGAGCGAACCAACAAGGGAAAGATCTGTAACAATTCCGTTGACACCTACCGAAGAAGCCGTGGGCACAATACCGGTGAATTGGGCATCCAAAAGAACAGCCCGCCCCTCCATCTCAAACTCACCAAAGACGGGTCCGAGCCAAGATTCAACGACACCGGGTTGCACGTAAGCTTCAGCCGTTGCCACCAAACGCCCATCCGTGATGTCATCGATGACAATGATGGGGTAGTCACCGGGCAACGTGTAAATGTTGATGGTTGCGCCTTTGAGGTTCTGACCAACCACTTCCACTCGCTCAATCGTCACGCCCGGCATGGCAGGAACATCGGTCTGGCGCACGTAGACCTTCTTGACGCCTGAACCGGACGACTCCACCCGCATGCCGAAATCTTCAGTCAATTCCAACACGAATCGGGTGGGTAAATCTTCGGCGAGCATCAGGACATCGCCTTTTGCTTCAATGGCTCGCCCACTGGCTTCCAAGTAGAGATCCATGTCATCCGTGTTTGAGGAGTAGTCCAGTGTTCGCATGCCTTGGAAGGCTGTTTGCTTTCGAACGTCAAATCGAGTGTCCGGTTCCGTGGCGAGGTGCATTTCACCGGGCAAATCTCGCATGAAGGCCGTTGAGGGATACCAAAATCCGTCGATGTATCGGAGTTGTTTGAGCATCAAGGAATCGGCAGAGTGGCCGTTGGTTCGGTAGATCTCAGGAACGACAAGGTCGAGAATCAACACGTCACCAATGACGGCGGAAACGTCGGTGGACTGCGGGATTCCAACAACCAGTGCCTCAACCCGTGTTAGCGCATTATGGTCAATGAGAATGGCATGCGCAGATTTGAGGCGAACACCGGCGTCATAAAACATGTCAACAGCCACCCTCGGAACGGTCAAGTTCTCCTGAGTTGAGAACAAAGCGTTGATCTGAACGTTGCGAGGCATGGTGGTGTCAAGGCCGTCGATGAACAGTTCAACGTCTTGGCCATCCAATCCGTTGGCAATGACGGTGAGTTGCGGGTACATCGGTTGCCATTGGGACATCTTGAGGTCCACTTCGTAGGTGGGTATGCCGGCAAGCATCCTGAAGTCATACACGACTTCGATCTTCCCCGCAGGCAGAGAGGGCATCCACGCCCGAAGGTGCCAGGCCCTCGTGTCTTGAAGCGTCAAGCCTTCTTCAGCGAGTTGGCTGAGGTTCACGTTGTTCATTTCGTCATCGGCCACTCGCCCGTCTTCGAGGGCGTCCACAAGGGCCTCAGCCGCCGTGATGTTGATCGACTCGAGAATGGTAAGGGCTTCAACCCGCTCGCTCGCATCGATTCGACCGTCTTCAAGAATCTCTTCCATCGGCCCGCGGGTGGTCGCCGTGAAGGCCGGCATTCGCGAGAGATTTGATTCAAGACGCGTTTGTTCGAGCGCTTCCATTCCGATCCCGTGCATCCAGTCTGGTTCAACCTGAAGGTTCGATCCTTTCTTCAGATCTACGGTCATGTTGAAGGCCTCGCCGGTGAACAAATCCAGCCCAAGACTCATGTTTTCACTCTCACCAATGTCTCCACCCACGTTCACGGTTAAGGCATGAACGAAATCGTTCACAACACTTCCGAAGTCAACAAGATCCCCGAGGAAGAAGGAAAGGGCTTCAATGCCTTCCTCTTCGCCGAAGGTAGGCAATTCAAGGCCCTCTGAATCCACGTCGGAAGGCAGCGTGAGGGAAATGTTGGCCGGCAGTGGGTCAAAGTAGACTTGACCGTTGAGGCCCAGGAACGGGTTGGCGTGCGTGGAGGCGTCTTCGAAGGAAACGCTGAACGGAGACGAGGAACCCCGGACAAGCTGAACCTCGGAGTTTCCTTCCGGACCGGTTGAACCCGGAGTAAGAGGACTCAAACGTTGAATGGATGTAATGTCCGAAATTTTCAGACTGAGGCTCGCTTCGGCCGAGTCTTCATCCACCCAAAATCGCATGTGGTCGCCATCCATCGTCAAAGGCGTGCTGGCGTTGGTCATCTGGACTTGAATGCTCTCCATCGGTCCGTCGGCGACATACCCCACCGTGTCGCCGAGCACCAAGGTAAACGCTGCGGGGAGACCGGAAAGACGGATGGCGTTTCGCTGTTCACCGGATTGCCCTCCGTAGGTGATGGTCCCGATGGGTTCACTTGCCAAGTACTGCAACGATTCGGCTTGCTGGAGAATGTCGAATTGCGCCGGGCGATTGGAAACCAAAGCGGATTGCTTGATGGCACTGGCCATGTCGCTACCGTCGTGTTTGATGTGCCCGATCAAAAGCGAACCACTCGCCGAACCATCCAACTGCATGTCTCGAACCTCGTTGACCGGGTCAAAGGCATGACGGACTTGCGAAATGCCACCGATTCTCATGCTCATGGCCACCGGAACAAGCGGTTCAACCGGGCCCAAACGCCCGTCGATAAGGGCGATCGTTGTGTCTTCCGAGAGCAGAATGTGGTCCATCTCTGGCAACCAGGGTTGTGGGCTGCTTGCAAGAGCGAATTGCATGTGACCGATTTCCATTGATTCTCGGTTGCTGCTCGGCAGGCTCTTTTTCACCTGATTGAAGCATTGAATGTCGATCAAACCTCCGGTGGACCCCGCAGTTCCAACAACGGCGGTAGGCAAGCCGTTCAGAATGGCACCGATGTCAAGCACAATCTCAACCACCGTGAGCAACGCATTGTCAAAGAATTGCGCAATGGTGTTGAGGTTCGGATTGTCAAAATTCACCCGATTTACACCGGTTGAAGAGAGCAAGAAACTCCCTTGAATGACGATGACTCTCGGGACGTCCTCAATTTCCACGACCATGGACGAACTGTCACCGGAATAACCTCCACGCTTGAAGGTTGAAGCGTAGTCGAACACTTTGATGGAGGATGTCCCGGCAATCAACAGCAACGTGTTGGGGGGCGAAGCGGGATTTATGGGAAGGTTCGGGTCATTGACGTTGTTGCTGTTGTCGGCGGAGAAGTTCTTGATGGCGATCATCAATGAAAGCCTGTCAGGTATTTCACCCGGCAAGTTGACCGACCCTGGTGCTTCTCCAATGGTGGTGAAAATCGCTGCAATTTCATCTTCGTGAAGGCTTCCAGAGGGCAGGCCCCGAATCCATAACCGAGAATCGGTGATGTTCCCAAAGGGGTCGTCGCCTTCCGGAACGTTCGACCTGTCCTCAAAATAGTGAATGTAGACGTCTGCCCCAACGTCCGAGTAGATTTCAATGGTATCGAAGCTGTTGTCGCCAAGGTTGTCGTTCCGCAACGTCAAATCAACCTCGCTGGGAATGATGGTGTTACCTTCCTCAGGGTGGAAACCAACGTCAAGGTAGGCGTATTCGAGGATGTCAATTGACTGGTCGGGCTGCACCTCTCCGAAACGGACGTACCCCACACCGATGCCAATGCCGCATTTATGGTCCCTGCTTCTGGCATCGTGATCGGTTTCTGGGTCGTAATTCAGGGTCTCGCTGCAATCGGTCTGATCGGTGCCCCCCAGCGCGTTCGGGTTGTTCAGACGTACGGCATATGGGGCGGTTATTCCGGTCAACGACAAATCGCTGGAATTCACATCACCAAGCAAGAGTGAGGCGAGGAACTCTTGGGGCAAAGCAACGGCACTGCTGATGTCAAAGGAAATGCGTTCGATGCCGACTCCAAGTGTGACATCGGCGGGAGGTTGAGTAAATCGTGTGTCGACGACGATGGCGTAGGACTCTGAATTTGAGAGCGTGATGTCAAAGGCCAGGCCTTTCATCAGGGTCACCTCAAGATGCTCAAGTTCATTCCACAACGGGTCGTTGATGTTCAACGCGTTCACGGCCCACTGGAACGTAGGTCGAATCCACAACTCGGTCGGCAAGCCGGGCACACCCGGCACTGGAGTGCTCCCGGTCTCGATACCGAAGCCCTCTCCAAGCGTGGTCAAACCTTCAAGGGTTAGCGCCACCGAAAGGTCGTCCGAACCGTCCCCGTCAATATCGATGTAGTTCTCGAACAGCACAAGGTCCGTGCCAACCAACAACTCACCGGTGAAGGTTCCTTGGTCCCATGCCTCGTAGGACGGGCCGTTGTTGCGGGATGAAAAATTCACGTAAACGGCGTAGGTGTTGATGCCGATACCGAGCAAATTGTCCAGCCCGATGTTTTCGATGGAAAAGAGCGTTTGCCAGAGGTTGTATGGCCATGCATCCGGGTGAGTGGCGACATCGGTCAGAAATTCATACGGCCGTGGATGGTCTTCCTCAAACGGTGATGTGTCTCGGAGTTCAACCTGGTTCAGCACGTCCTCAGCGTCGGCCAATGCATCGCCGGGTTGGACCGGCCGCTTTGAAGCATCCACCAGTGCAAAAGCGGATTGTGCCCCCTGCAGGGCGACGAGTGACTCGCTTTCTTCGGCACGGTCTTTGAGCGTATCAGCGAAGGCGTCCAACACACCAAAGTCATCTCGGGCAACGGTGACATCGCCCGAAACGGGGGGCATCATCGAGAACAGCATCAACCCAACCAGAAGAACGGCCATTCGACCGCGCCGGTTTGGCTGCGGAAGACCAACCCTCAAGAGGCGCAGCGCTGGCTCATCCATGCCTCTTCCTCCGAGTCCTCCTTTGAGAAGCATTCGCCGGATTGAGTCAAAAACAAGCCTTCGCGGGCGTCGGTTTAATCGCCCACGACAACGGTTTGGTCGGCGGTGCATCCCGGGCAAGCAATGAGCGCTTGGTGAAGTCCGGGAGGCATGTCGATCTCAAACACAGCGCCGCACGATGTGCAGGTATGGCGGACGGTCTTGGGCGTGGGGAGGGAGGGTGCCTCCACAGCAACGGGAACTTGACCCGTCGTTGGTTCTTGGTCGGAGGAAATGCTTTCAGGAAGCGAAACGGACACTGAACGCGAAGCAGGTTCAGCAAGTTCAGCATCGGTTTCTTGAACATCGCTGGGCATTGCAACCGCACCTGATGAGGCTGATGGGAGGGAGACGGCAGGCTTGCTCATTGAGGGCATTTCTACCGCCACGGCAGAGGCCCCTGCGATCTCTTCAACGAGGTCGTCGAGCGGTTGTTCAAAGGGCGAAACGTCATCGTCAAACAAAGCCGCTGCCTCTTCTGCTGCTTGCGAACTGGCTTGGGACAGCTTGACTGGAACCGTTCGCTGTGGAGCGAATCCGGCGTTGGGATCGACGACATCCGATGAACCATAGATGGCTTCCATTTCGGCTTTGGCTTGTGCTGCCTGCCGTTCTTGCTGAGACATTGCTTCGCCAACATCAAACCCGGCATAATCCTCAGGCTTTGAAAAGAAACCAAGGTTACTCTGCTGGGCAACCGCAGCCATGTGGGCACGAGCTTCATCGCTGCTCAATCCCTTGTCGATGAGGAGGTTGTAGCCGCGAGTCCGTTGAACGGTCTTGAGCCCCGTGAGTCCAACCGCACTGACCACCACCGCGACAACGAGCATGATCATGGCAAACGAAGGCGTCGTGTCGGATGGGGGTGCAGCGCTGATGTCAATCGAAAAGGCGTAATTCTCTGAATTGTTTGAATTGTCAAACACCGTCACCACAATTTCTTGCAGGCCGGGACGGTCAAAGGTGATGGATGGATTCAGACCCACCAAGTCTGGGTCATCCGTGAGGACACCGTTGCCGTCGGTGTCCTTCCCCGGTTTCAAATCCCAATGCACTCGAAGTGAAGCGTCGGCGTCGTAAGCGTCGAAAACGACCACGTCAAACGAAACGGTGTCCCCTTCCAGCCCTTTGGTTGGGAAATTGAGCAGCATTGGGATGTCAAACGCTGGGATCGTTGGGTCAACCGAACGAACAACAACGGAGAGCGTCCCGGTGTTTCCGCTTGCATCCTTTACCGTAAGGAACACGTCGTAGGTCTTGATTTCGTCGGGTGTGAACGTGAGCGAGGAAACATTGGTGGTGGCCTCTCCGTCGATGGTCCAATCGCACGATTCGGTTACGTGGTCGTCGGTACTGGCCGTGCATGAAAGCTGAATCGCGTTGTTGACATCAATTCGCCATCCACCTGCAACCGGTGTGCCGTCAGATTGGATTCTCGCTACAGGGGGGTTGACATCTTCGACCGTGACCGCATAGGTTGTCGAAGCTTGTTGGCCGGACGGAGCGGACATTACGACCGTGATCGTTTTCAAACCCGGCAAGGACCAGGTGGGCGACACAACGACACCGGTTGCGTCGACATCGTTGATTGGGTTGCCGTCGTTATCGCTATCAACACCAGCATCGTAATCCCACGAAAACGTCCCCTGTTGACCCAAGCGGTTGGGTGTTTCGGATGCGTCCAGTGAAATCGTTTCGCCCAGGGCCACGGTCGCCGTTTGGTCGTCCGTGATGACGGGCGCCAGAGGCGGTGCCAATTCCAACCGAACACTCATGCGGAGCATTTCGGACCCGTTGCCGCCTCCAAGCGGTGCATCGGTGTTGTCCACAACGAGCAACAATTCTTCTCCTTCAAGCGGTGAGGGCACCTGCCACGTCAACGACTGCGGTGCATCCACGGATTGAAGAGCGCCCCCGTCGATGAACTGAACGCCCACGCCTCCAGCAACATAGCGGTCATGCATGGTTCTGGTTTGCAGGTAAACGTCACCGACGAACGTCAAATCCCAAGCGGATAGAACGACGGTCGTGCCTGCATCCAAGCGGAGGTCATCTCCTGACAGCAGAACGTCATAACTCCCCGCATCCACCGAAAGAAGATCATGGAATGGCGTCCAGTAAGCTTGGTCCAGGCGATCAAAGGTAGCGGAGACGGTGCTTTTCAAACCGCCTTGATCGCCGAAACCTGCATCACCGTCGTGGGCGCTGTTGTCCAGCACCATGTACCAGCGCTTCGCAGAGATGGAAGGAGGGACTTTCCAATGGAATTCAAGCGCCCCCAACGCCGATTCAGTGCTGGCAGGTTCCGCCATGCCCGACCGGTAAGATTGCCCCAGCTCGTAGGGCTGAATGCTGTTTTCATCAAAGAAAAGCACGTCAATGGCGTCATCCACAACGATGATGCTGAAATCGTAAACATCGCCGGATTGCAACTGACCAAGGTCCACAATAACGCACTGGTTTGGGTCAATGTCCAGCGTGGAAGGGAGGGTTTCCGAAGTCTGAGTTACGCAGGTGGGAGCGGCACGTCCACCATCGGCTTGAACGGAGAGTGGCGCTGCAAGGAGAAGGAAGACCAAGACCCCTGTAACGGACCAACGCATACCCGTTCCATCCCTGAAGTTCATTTCAACGATTGGGTGCGATGCTCGTTTCTTTCCAACCCTCTTTTGACCAAACCAAATGGGCCACGCGGCCATCGTCGTGAACCACCATACGGTCGTTGTCGTTGAGTGCCACGACCGGGAGACCGTCCGCTTCTGCCGCTGCTTCTTGTTGAGGCCCGATGGAGGATTTGATGCGGTTGCTGTAATGCGTGAGGGCCAAAACCGAAGCGCCCACCGCTCGCGCAGATGCGGCTGCACCGGTGGCGGTTGAATGTTGATGTTCATCGGCCTTGGATTGTTGCTCGTCGAGGAACGTTGCTTCGTGAATCAACACGGTCGGCGCTATCTCCGGTGCCCACCCAGGAGGCTCCGATTCGGTGTCTCCCGAGATGAGCACGCTGATGGCTGAACGCTCTCCACCGCGAAACCAAGCCGCCTCAATAGCCGTTCCGTCCTCCGCTTGGACATTCTCCCCTCGGGCGAGCATGGCCCGCTGTTTCGAATTGAGGTTGAGGGTATCGGCTCGTGCCCGATCAAATTTCCCAGCCATGGGGTGTTGCTGCACCATCCAACCGCACGATGGAACGGCGTGTCGAGTAGCCAATGGCGAGAGGGTGCTTTTGCTCCAGCCAGCAGGTTGTGGCATCGCATCGAGCAGGGTTGCTCGTCCGGTTTTGGGGTCTACCTCTGCCCACCGGTCCGCAAGGACATCACCGAGCACCCACTGAATTGGAAAGCGGATCATTTCTGCCCCGAGTGAAAACCAAGCCAACCATTGGCGGGCGAGATCCGCTGGAGGGACTGCACCGGGCAACGGTGCTCCGTCGAGCAAGGCTTCAATGGCGATCGAAGAGGTCGGTGCAAGCACGAGAAGCGGTTGTTGCCGATTTTCCAGATTCAACGATTGCAGCCACGGAAAAGCCCCCCACGTATGATCGAGATGCCCGTGCGTGAACGCAAGGACGTCCACCGCCCCTGGTTTGAGCGTTGAGCCCACGGAATGGTTCTTTAGCCGTCGGCGTTGTTGGGCGTAGCGAGTTTGGAAGCCTTCTCCCGCATCAATCACGGCAATGCCGTCAGGGCCCTTTACCAAACTGCCACTGACGGCACGATCTGGCGTGGGTCGGGCGGAGGCAGTACCAAGCACATGAACGTCGAGCACCATGCGAGTTCACCTCATGACTGAACGGGAATCGGCGTGGGGGGGAACCACCGAAGAAGGACGATGTCGTCAATGGCTCGAATCCACCGCCATGGAACGGCAAGAGGGAGCGAACCTTCAACCAACACTTCGGGCGTGTTTCGAACAAAGAGGTGGGTGCAATGCAGAGATTCAGCATCAATCACGGCGTCGTGAACGACGCCGAGTTTTCGCCCGTCGGGCAAATAGACATCCAAGCCGGTCCAGTGGGACATGACCTCAATGCCTTGGACCATGCCAGCCGGTTCCGCTGAGGCTCAATAAAGCCACGGCTCAAGGTTGGAGAAATCAAGCCAAAGTCTGGCCAGGGGGACGAGGTTCACTTGCCACGGTTGAGGTTGGCACGGAGCGATGGTCGCAACTTCTCAGCACCCTTGCCCTTCTTGTGCAACCCACGTCCACGCTTTCCAGCGGAGGTCTTGCCGCGGTAAGCACGTCCTCGGTGGGCGTTCTTTCCGTTCGCACGAGAGAACACACCGAGTTGCTTGTCGTTGATGATGGCAGGGTGGTGGGTGTCGATCATGATGACTTCGAAGTACTTGTGCTTCCCGTCTTGCCCAACCCAGTAGGAGTTGAGAACCTCGAGGTTGGGGAAATGGCGGTTGACACGCTCTTCGGCGATGCGCTGCGTGTTCTTGGCCATGGTGATCTTGGAGATACCGGCCTTGGATGGCTTGCGCTTCATGTGAATCTTGCCCTTTCGGAGTCCACCACGGCGGACGCGAGTTCGAATGAGGATGACCCCTTGCTTGGCCTTGTAGCCCATGCGGCGAGCAGCGTCCAAACGGGTTGGTCGCTCGATGCGGCAGTTGACAGGTTCACGGCGCCATTGAGCCATGCGCTCCTGTCGGTACATGTGGGGCAGTGCGTCTTTTGGACGTCGCCAGGTGTTGCGAACGTGTTGGTACAATCCTTGTGCCATGGTCATCACCTCTGCTTCTCAGCATCTCGCCGACCAATCTCCCCTTTATGAGCCTGCCCACGCGTTTTGAGAGGCTCACGGCGTCCATATCGGTAGGCCTTCAGCTTGGATACCGCGCCAGCCTCCCCAAAGAGAGACAACATTGGACCAGCCCATGTCCTTTAGCGATTTGGCAGCGATGGCGCTCCGAAATCCCCCGCCACAATACAGCACGATGCGAAGGTCGTCAGCGAGGTCGTGTTTCTCAATGTCCCGCTCAATCACGCCTTTCCCAATGTGAATCGCCCCCTCCAAGTGGCCGGCCTCAAACTCATGGCGTTCTCGCACATCCAAGACAACCAATGGCTGGCCGTCTTCGGTCATTGCCCGCAGATCCGCTGCTTCGCATTCAGCGATTTCGCCGCGGGCCGCCTCAACAATGGCGAGGAAACGCGGGCTGTGCTTCTTGCCCATGCAATGGCCACGAGGGTTAGCCTCTTGAGCACACCGCCCCAGCCGACAGCATGGCAGGTCAAATCACGGGCCTTGAGGCCGTTATGGAGGCGCTTGAGCAAGGCGTCGCCATTGACCGCGTGCTGGTGGACCGGGACCACGACACGGCGACGCTTCGCGCCCTGTGCGAAGCCGCTGAGGTGCCGCTTGAGGAAGGGTCCACCAACGACTTGTGGCGGATGTCAGCCGATGGAGCGCAAGTCGCCTTGGCCTTGACGGGACGCGCGCAAAGCGAAACGCTTGAGGAAGTGATGACCGCCGGCGGGTGTGTCTGGTTGTTTGACGGCGTGGAATACTCCACGAACCTCGGTTTTGCCATCCGCACCGCTGAGGTCTCCGGGGCCGACGCCGTTCTTCTCAACGTCTCCAAAACACACGAAGAACGCCGCACTATTCGCCGAGCGAGCATGCGAGCCGACCGCTTCATTCCCGTAATCTACACCTCAACCGATGACATTCTCGAGGCGGCCAAGGCCCACGGTTTTCGAATCGTTGTCGCCGAGGACGTCGGTGAACAAGGACCATGGGACGAGGACTTGACAGGAAACGTTGTCTTGGTCGTCGGTGCCGAGCGAGAGGGCGTAAGTCATTCGGTCTTGGAGGCTGCCGACGCCGTTGTTAGGCTCCCTATGGATGGGTTTGTCCCCTCCTACAACCTCCAAGTTGCCGTGAGCGTCTTGGCCGTGGAAGCCCTTCGGCAGCGAGAATCTCGGGGAAAGTGAATTAAAGCGGTGGATTTGTGGTTTCGCCATGGGTTTCTTTGCAACCATCGGACGCGGCTGGGAAATGAGCAAGTTGAGCATGAGCGTGGTCAAGAAAGACCCCGAACTGATGGTGTACATGATCATCGCCGGTGTCATGAGCCTCGCCTGCCTCGTCGGCATGAGCATTCCTCAGTTGCTGGAGATGGGGTGGGCAGTCAACGCTGATGGCTCCTTCACTGGCGCTTACCTCGGCTTTACCTTTGTCGCCTACATGGTGCTCAGCATCATCGTCGTCTTCTGGAACTGTGCCATCGTCGCCAACGCCAACCTTCGACTTACAGGAGGCGACCCGACGTTTGGAGACGGCATCAATGCAGCCGTGAAACGCTTGCCCATCATCATCGTCTGGGGCATCATTGCAGGAACGGTTGGACTCATCCTCAAGTTCCTCGAAGGGGCTGCAAGGAGCAGCGATAATGACGCCATGAAAATGGTCGCTGCGATCATTCACTTCTTGGGCGGACTTGCCTGGTGGTTCATGACCTTCTTCATGCTCCCTCACCTCATCCTTGAAGAGAAAAGCATTGGAGATGCGCTCAAATCCAGCAAGGCCATGTTTTGGGGAACGTGGGGTGAAAACATCACCTCCGGCCTCGGCATCGGTTTGGTCACCTTCCTCTTTGCCATTCCCATCATAGGCCTAACGATTGGAATGACCCTCGTCGCTGGACCCTTTGGCCTCCTCTTGGGCGCCTTTTTGTTTGGTCTTTTGATCGCATGGGCCAACGCTGCCGAACAAGTCGCTGTGGTCGCTTTGTACCGCTTCTCAAAGGACGGACAGATGCCGAAAATCTACCAAGACCAGGGCATGATGACCTACACCTTCGGCAACGCTCAAACCGCCTGATACCGATTCAAGGGTCATCAGCGTCTGAGCCTTGTGGGGCCGAAGAGCGCCATATGGCGTAAGACAGCACCATCATGCCGAGTTGAGCCACCAAGCGAAGCACATGCCAGTGATGAGCGTAGGTCTTTCCGTCAAGGGGGATGTTGTTGTACCACATGTTGAAGTTCGCCCAGTAGATGCCGATAAGGAACACAAAGCTGCCTAAACCGGCGTGTCGACGCGTCCACGGCAGGATGAGGCCGACCCCGATGGCGACCTCCATCACGCCCGTGATGAGCACCCAAAACGTTGGGTCGCCAAGGACCGCCGGCACGATGGGTTCGAACCAGGCGGTGTCCGTGAAGTGCTGCACGCCGACGTTAACGTACATCCCCCCGAAGACCACAGAGAGGATCGGGAGAATCCACCGGCGCATGAATTAGGCTCGGGACGCTCTCAAGTCAAGTTTGCGTAGATGCCGAAACGGTGTTTTCGGAGTGGCCGGTTCAAAATACAACCTACTATATGCCAAACCTCGATATTAGGCTCATGGACATCTACGATTACTCGTTCTTTTTCTCCACCATGTGGGTCGGACCGTTCTGGTTTGCCATGCTGGTGTTTCCCGAACATGAAATGACCAAAAAAGTGCTCAATGGCCCCTGGTTTTTCCTTGGCCCCCTCATTGTATGGTGGTTGGTGACCTTCGCCAATCCACAGGGCATGATCGACCTTGCTAAAGACGCCGCCAACCCCGACGGCATATTGGATGGGCTCGCCACCATCATGGGAAGCAAACCCGGTGCCTCCGCTGCGTGGGCCCACATGGTGGCCGGCGACATCTTCGTCACTCGATGGATTTGGCAGCGCTGCTTGGCCCACAACAGCCCACGATGGATCGCCGCCACCTCGGTCTTCTTCGGTGTCATGCTGATGCCCGTAGGTCTGGCCATGTGTGCGCTGCTGGTTCGTGGCGATGAGCCAGCGGACAACACAGTAGTCAACCCGGCCGCTGCTTGAACACGAGGCAATGGACACGCCCGAGATTCAGACTTGGTGCTGAAAGCGCCCGAGTCGTCAACCAAATGGTGCTGCAGGGATGTGGCGTAAGGCCATGACACGGAACACCCCCCTCATGAATAACCACGAATTTGTAACTACTCCACCTCTTGATCTGGCGCGGACCACGCTGATGCTGAGAGTTGCAAATGTGGTCCTCCGCTCCCATGAGAGAGGACGCATTCGGATTCACTCAACCTCTCTCTTAAGCGGGGACGTACCGTATGGCTGCAAGAAGAGTCCCCGCTCCCACGAGAGAGGATGCAATACGAGATGTCCAACCTCTCGAGTGTGCGTGGACCAACGTTGAAACTGGTGTGAAGCTGTTGGTCCCCGCTCCCAGACTTGAACTGGGGACACCCTGATGTCTGCTGAGACGTTTGTTTTTACACAACTACAGTCAGGTGCTCTACCAACTGAGCTAAGCGAGGCAACTTCTCCCACCTGCCTCCACTACTTAATCCTCATCAATCGAGAGGGAACCAAAAGCCACCCATGAGAGCCTCCCGAGACAAGGGGTTTTCAAGGGTAGAAGCGCGATTGGAAATTAACATGGTTGGTTCACGAAACGAGGTCGCAAAATCGCCACCTTTGCCTCGGTCGCGAGGGTCGCGGTTAAGAGGGGAAAGAGAAGGCTCGCCAATGGAGAGGTGAAAGGATGGGACCTTCAGGCACTTCAGGACCAACGATGGGTGGACCATCGCCGCATGACGCAGCGTTCGCTGACATGATTCAAGGCCTCAAAAACGAAGCCATTAACCGGGGAGCAACATCGCTCATGGACGAAGAAGTGAGCACGTTGGGCGTGCCAGACCCGCGTATCCTCATCGTCGGTTGCGGCGGATCAGGCAACAACACCCTCAACCGAATCACACACTTGGGTGTAGAGGGCGCTGTCACGGTCGCTATCAACACCGACAAGCAACACCTCGACAACACACGAGCCTTGCAGAAACTCCTCGTCGGCCGCCACATTACCCGTGGGCTTGGTGCAGGTGGCGACCCTTCCACCGGTCGCCGTTGTGCAGAAGCCGGTCGTGAGATGATCAAGCGCATCGTC
>DANX01000071.1:0-10343 GCA_002502295.1 Euryarchaeota archaeon UBA561
GCGGTCAGAAACTGATGCGGAATGTGTCGTCATCGTCATCCTGGGCGTTCGCTTCTTCCGCATCCTTATCGACCACTTCACCCTCAATGTCTCTTTCCTCACTGGCCCGTTCTTCGGACTCACTGGTCGCTTCAGTCGGCCAAAATTTCTCATCTTCCTCAGAGGGTGCGATAACATTGTCCTCCGGCGTTTCGACATGGATGCTGGTCTTCGGTGCAACGTGGTAGGTGCCCATATCGACAATGTTTTGCTCCCGAGTTTTCGAGTCCCTCTGTTCACCCACCACGCGAACATCGTATCCTACACCAAAGTTCCCGTAGTGCTCTCCCAGGGCCGCTGAGAGGGCGTTGGTGTTGGTGCCTCCTTTCGCCCCGGAGGTGAAGTCAGCCACCATAGCAACCCCGTCGTCGCTGGACGAACGGTTGGAGAATCCATGCTTTCGCGGTTTGACGTCAATGTACCCGTCGGCCGATGGGCGCATGATCAATCCGAGCAAGAAAAGGACCAAGCCACAACCGCACGATGCAAACATGCCGACCATCGACAGAAGTTCCTCAGTGTTGGTGACTGCGTTGGCCGACCGGAAAAACAGGTTCACGGCCAAGACGATGCATCCCGCCGAAAGAAGCCATGCGACCAAGGTTCTCAGCACAACTGTAGTTTTTTCCGAGATATACTTGGAGATTTCTCCCCAACTTCTCCCGTTTCCTACGACTTGTGATGAGCGCACGCTGAGGCGATGCCTTGAGGGTGGCCACCCACTCCGAACACCATGCGCACCTGTTGGGTTCTCGACCATCCAGCGCACGTGCGGTTGTTGGCTGAGTTTCTACGAAACGGTGGCACATCGGACGTCATTGTGGCGTGTGAGCGGCCTGAAGTCGTGAAGATGCTTGATCGGGGCGATGGGCGGCTTCCCCGTCGGCAGACGTTGTGGGTGCCCCGCGCCGTGGGCGAAGGCCGATACCGGAAAGCCATCCATCGAATACGAAGCGTGCACCGTTTCATCAAGGCCGCCGGTCGAGACGGGCAGGGGCCCATCGAACGGGTGGTTGGTGTTGGTGCGGCCTTGGAGATGTTGGCTACGAAACATCGTTGGTGGCGGCGTTCAACCGTGCGAGAGCGATGGTACATCACCGACACAGAGGTGAACCATACGGCCCATTCAATCGCACGCAGGGCCGCAACAGATGTGGTGGTTCCAAACCACTGGCGGACGGAACTGGATGGCGGCTTTCTTGCCTCGTTTGGAGGTCGCGTTCATCGCTTGGATGGATTGCACGGCCACGTGCATTTGGTCCCACATCGCCGCCCGGCGAGGGTCTCCTCACCTCCACGCGTGCTTATTCGACGCTTGCAGGGCGGCGGCATACACGATGCCAATGAACTCACGGCCATACCGGACGATGCCTTTGACGGCCTGATGACGACGGCGGTCGATGAGAACGAATACGACGGCGATCCTTGGACGTTGGACCGCGAGTTGGCCGCCCACGATGGAGTCATCACGCAGTCCGTGACGTTGGCCAGCGAAGCGGCCATCTTGGGAACACCGACCCTGCTCGTGTCGCGTGCACAGCGGGGTTTTCTGGACCGTTTGGAGAAAGAAGGAGCGCCTCTCTTCCGTTGGCAAGGTCCAACCGATGAAGTTTCTTGGTCCTCCATTCAGGCTCAATTTTTGGCTGGGTTGCATTTGACCGATGCGCTGGAATCAGCTAACTGGCCCGACGCCAAAGAGCAGTTTAGTCGTTGGTTTAATTGAGCCTAAACACCTGACCATTGGGCTTAAACACCGGTCCGCGCTGAACATTCTGTGCGAAACCTACTGGGTCCCATGCTGGTGTCGTTGTTGCTGGCAAGTTCGCTGGCTGGTTGCGTAGGCGGAGCCGACGAATCGGAGGATGCCAACGTCGTGGCGTCTTACGAGGTGACCAACGCCACCATCGTCGAGTATTGGGAAGACGGGCAACTTGTCAGCACCCAGTACCCCTCGCTCACCTTTGATTTCGCACGCTCAACAGCGCCGTCTGCCTTCGTCGCTTATTCTGTTGATGGTGAACATGCCACTGGTCAGACCGATGCTTCTGAGTCCACCCTTGTTGAGGTAGAGTTCACGCTTCATGGTTTGCATCGCCTTGAGTTAAACGCAGAATACACCGCTTCCACAGGCAAGGCAACGGTGGCTATCGGGGAGGAAATTCTCGTCCGAATTGAGAAACAAATCATGTGGGAGGAAGAATCAACCAACAACCCGGCGCCGATGATGCTTGACACACGAAACGAAGCCGGTGACGTGCCGGCGAGCGTTCTGGTCATCGATTCTACAGTGCATAACCCTGACCTCATCGCCAACATTGGTGGAGGTCAGGACGTGGAGGTTTCATGGGCGTTGATCGACGAAACGGATGAAGCCTGCCAGTCCCAACCCGGTACGGTTGAAGATGGGGATTCAGCCACGTGGAAAACCGTACATTTCAACACCTACGAAGTTCATGAACTTCATATCGTCTACGAGGAAGGTCAAGACCTCATCGATGTTCAACAATCTGTATCCATCGAGTACGAGCAACTTGAGACGCTACCCAACCTCTGAATCAGCAACACCCTTCTTCGCGGACCGGAGCCGAAACAAAGACCACCTTGTCAACTTGCGGTGTGTTTTGGAACCGTTCAATCGCATTGCGGAACTTTGCTGCCGTCCCTATGGCGTGCAATACATCAGCGCACGCATGGCTGTGGGTCAAGCAACTGTGGTTGTAGGAGGTGATGTTGAGTTCGTGGGAATGCCGGATTTCAAGAAGTCGATGTTCAGCATCGTGCTGGTAGTAGACGATGATGTGCCCGTCAACCACAACATCGTCATCCATTTCGTTTAATTCTCCGCGTTGTTTAAGTTCGCTGAGGAGGGCAGCAGCGTCTCGAAAAAAACGGCTCCGGTTCTTGTAGCCCGAGGCCTCAATCATGCTTTGGAACCCTTCGGCAAAGCCATCGTCAACGCTGAATGAAAGAATCTTGCTCATGACCATACCAGCCTCTGCTTCATTCATAATAATTTGCAATTGACTAATTATTAGTTTTAATTAAATACTTAATATGAATGGGACACGTTATGAACGCACAGCGTAAGCGAGCCCTAACAGCCAGCCTTCTCCTCATTTTGGCAAGCCTTGCCGGTTGTCTCGGCAACGATTTGGAAGAAACCGTTGAAGGAGATGGAAACAGCGAAGTTACTGAGACCGGACTCATCATGGTGTCAACCTACCACGTCGGCCAACTCGCATCAGCTGTTGCCGGTGACCTGGTTGAGGTTGAAATGATAAGCACATCAAATGAACCTGCCCACGACTATGATCCATCGGCCCAAGATTTGATTCGCTTGGCCGAAGCTGATGTTTTCCTTTACCACGGACTCGGCCTCGACGCTTGGGTTCAGAACACGGACATCCCCGCAGGCCCTCTTGTTGCAAGCACTCACGCCATGCCCAGTGGTGAGACTGCGCTTGATTACGAATCGATGTTGATCAGCCAACTTTGCACTTCGCTCAACAGCCCGCGCACGACCGATGTTCACATCCTTGCGGAACACGCCGAGGATGCTGAGGAACTCCACAGCGACGATGCGGCTCACAACATGGCCTTCCCTGAAGACGACCATGACGAAGACGACCATGGCGACCATGACGAAGACGACCATCACGACGACGATCATGATGAGCACGATCACGGCGACCACGAGCAACTTCGGGCTGAAGAGACCATCGACAACCCCGTCGGCTGCCCTGCTGACACAATCATCACCGTCTACCACTTCGAAGCAGGCGAATACATCCTTGAGTTCGAGGCGGACAACTTGGATACGTTCGCCATGGCCATCGCCGCCATGGGTGGCGCACACGACCACGGACACGACCACGGCGACGACCACGGCGACGAACACGGTGTCTGCCACGACATGAGCACGCACGAAAACCACGGCGAGTACGAGTCAGAGGAGACCTGCGAGGCCGCTGGCTACATGTGGATTGAGGAAGAACACCACGACGATGGCCATGGTGTTTGCCATGACGAAGACACTCACGAAAACCACGATGAGTATGAGACCGAGGAAGCCTGCGAAGCTGCAGGCCACCACTGGATGGAAGGCGACCACGACGACGGTCCTGAAACCCCTGCCGAAGCCCTTGAGATGTTTGACACCAACAACGACTCCTTCATCTCCCTCGAGGAGTTCATTGCTTCCATGGAAGATGAGGAAGATCATGACGAGCACGCGGTCGACTCCAACGTGGCAATTGTTTACCCAGACGGCACATCTGTTATGATGGATGTTGAGCACGATGAATTGCCTGCAAATGCAACCGGGTGGAATCTGACCACCATGGCCATCAACGATCACAACATCAGTATCAATTCCACCTACGGAACGTGGGGCAATTTCATTTCCGGAATCAACGGGTTTGAAGCCCCGGATGATTATTCTTGGTGGTGGGAGTTGCACACGTGGAACGCCACCAGCGACGCTTGGGAAGGATCCAGCTTGGGGGTTGACTCGGTCATGATTGGTGACCTTTCCCCCCACATCGCATGGGCTCCAAACTCAACCGATGACTCGACGATTCCTCACCCAGAAGAGGGCCACGATGAAGACGATCACGATGACCATGAACACGAGCTTGAGATGGCTGTGAACAATTTCCTCTTCAGTTCCGCCGACGCCAACAGCGATGGGCTGCTCAACACGAGCGACCTAGAAACGCTCCTCTTGGTAATGGAGGACGCTGAAGACTACCTCGACGCCGATGCCATGGTGAGCATTTACTTTGACGTGTACGACGAAGATGAAAACGGCTTGATCTCAATCGGTGAATTCACCGAGATGATGGAGGCCATGTCCGGCGACGAGCATGACGACCATGGCGATCACGATGACGACCACGGCGAAGAGTCTGAGATGGTTTGCTACGACATTAGCACCCACACCATCGACGCCTCTTACACCACCCAAGCAGATTGCGAGGGCGCCAATCTCATGTGGACCGCTGCAAACAGTGGACCGGGACACGGCGACGATGACGATCACAACGAAACCGAGATGATGGAAATGATGTTCACCATGTTCGACACCAACGAAGATGGGTCGCTCAACGAATCCGAGCTCCACGCCATGATGGACATGGGCGAAGATGAGCACGAAGAAGGCGTTGCCTTCATCGGCCTTCACGTTGAAGAAGAAGGCGACTACGGCATTGCCCTTCCAGCAGGCGTCACTCTGCACGTGCTCACAACCGGCGATCACGCCGATCACGACCATGGAGACCATGACGACCACGACGACCGTGAGGGCGAGGACCACGACGATGGGGACGACCATGATGGCCACGACGAAGACCGTGAGGGCGATGACCACGACGACGGGGACGACCATGATGACCACGCCAACGAGGAGATTCCTTACGACCCCCACAGCTGGCTTGACCCTGTTGCCTTTGCCGCTCAGGTTGAGGTTGTTTACGGAACCTTGAGCGCCGTGTTCCCCGAACACACCGAAGCCTTCCGTGCGAACGCCGACGCTTACAAGGCTGAACTCATGGCGATTGATGAGAGCTTCACTGCAGCGTTTGGCGACAGCAGCACGTGCACAACCAACATTGTTGCCGCCAACCACAACGCCTACGCCTACATCGCACAGCGCTATGGCATTGAATTTGTGAACCTTCACGGGATTGACCCCGAAGGTGAACCTTCTCCGGAGGCCATCGCTGAGGTGCTCGAGCGTGTTGGTGAAGATGGAATCAAGGCCATTTACGTTGAAGAATATACGACAGAAGGAGCGCTTGACAGTTTGGTTGCAGCAACGGTCTCTGACGATCTTCCGAACGGCATTGAAGTTCTCACGCTCCACACCATGGAGTTGGCACCAGCGGACGAAAGCGAGGATTACTTGTCATTGATGAACGAAAACCTCGAAAACTTGAAGATCGGCCTGGGATGCTGACGCCAACCCTTGCATCAATTGATGTACTAGAGGCATTGGGCATGAATCGGGAGGTCAAGGGATGCAGCCTGCGGTTGAGATCAAAGCAGCCAGTCCCCCCATCCTTCTCATTGAGGGTGTTTCGGTTCGACGCAACAAAACCGATGTCATCAAGGATGTGAATTTGAAGATTTACCCAGGAGAATTCGTTGGTATTGTTGGTCCCAATGGTGGAGGAAAATCCACCCTCATTCAAGCGATATTGGGCGTATTAAAGTGCCATTCGGGTCGAATTCTCATCTCGGATAATCAATTCTCTTCAAAAGGGGCCTTTGGAAGGGTAGCATGGGTTTCTCAATCAGCGGCGAACCTTCCGAAAAATGTTCGTCTCACCGTGCGCGAACTGGTGAGTTTGGGGGTGTTGAACAACAAGAATTGGTTCCTTCCGAACCGTGCCTCCTCAAAGGTTGAGGATGCGATTGCGTTGGTTGGCCTCGGCCATTTAGCGCAAAGAGACGTGAACCAACTTTCTGGTGGTGAACGCCAGAGGGCCGTGATTGCACGGGCTTTAGCGAGTGAAGCAGACCTTCTTTTGCTTGACGAACCTTTGGTTGGAATGGATCGTGCCTCCCGCAGTTCCCTCCTCAAACTCTTGGACCGCTTTTGCCATGAACAAAACAAGACGATTGTCATGATTTCACATGATATTGCCGCCATGCTCCAAACCACCCATCGTTTGGTGTATTTGGAGGAAACCATCTGGTTTGACGGACCACCTGCCAACTTCCCTGACCTTGAAGAGCTTGCCCTCATGCGAGGTATCGAAGATGTTCATGGTGCATGTGAAGTGTGCGATGATGACCTACCCCCGGTCTTGGAGGCGGAATGATGGAAGTTGGCGTTTGGCTGCTCGAACAAATCGCTCCGTTGTTGGAGTCCATGGCTCCTTTCATGCCGGGTGAGTTTTTCCCGTATTTTTTCACGATGGAGATGCTGCAGCGAGCATTGCTTGCGGCCATCATGATCACCGTTGTCGCCGGCGTTCTTGGTTCATTCTTGTTGATACGAAACATGGCACTCATCGGCGATGGTATCGCCCACGTTGCGTTTGGTGGTGTAGCTGTTGGTCTCGTGATGAGCGCAGCCGTACCGTTGGTTTATGCGATTCTCTTCGCCGTTCTTGCTTCGGTTATCATTGATGAGCTTCGATGCAGGGGGATTTTGAACGGTGATACGGCCATCGCCATCATCATGACAGGTTCGTTGGCTGCAGGCTTAGTCCTTCTTCGCCTTGAGAAGGTATGCGTTGTTGGTATCTGCATCGGTACAGATAATCCAATGGGTATCACACCTGTAGTTGAAGCCTATCTCTACGGCAATCTTTTGCTCATCGATGAATTAAGTCTGAACATCATTACCTTCGTTGCTGTCTCGGCCACTGTTGCTTTGTTGTTGATGTACCAGGGGCTTCTCGCATCGGCCGTTGATCCGATTGCGGCTCGGGTGCAGGGCATACCTGTGCGAGCGATCAGTTTGGCTTTCAGTATCATCACGGCGGTTGTCGTGGTGAGCATGGTTAAAATCATCGGTGCCCTCTTGGTAACGGCCATTTTGGTTTCGCCGGCTGCGACTGCCCAACAGATAGGAAAGAGTTTCCGCACCAGCATGCTTTGGACTCAGGTGTTTGGATTTCTGTCGGTCTTCCTTGGGATTTATCTTTCTGCGGAGCTTGGAACAGGAAGCGGCTCCATGATTGCGCTCATCGCCGCCTTGGTGTTTGCGACCGTCACCGTTTCAAAACTCACGTACAAAGCGCTCGTGCTTTCAAAGGACAACGTCAATTGAGAATGTTTTGCTGTCCAACGGCACCCTTGTGCCCATTGGCAGGTCATTGTAACCAAGTTTTGAGAATCTCAAGATGGTCGCCGGCGAGTGAAAGTTCACCGTTCAACACGGCTTCAATGGGCCAAAACTTGGCATCAGCTGCATCGTCACCGGCCGTTGGTGTTTGGTCCTCACCCACCGTTATCTCGTAGACGATGCTGACGATGTGTTTGCGAGGGTCTCGACGAGGGTCTCCCATTACCATGAGCAGGGTTGGTTTGGTACCTTTCAATCCAGTTTCCTCTTCCAGTTCTCTTACGGCGGCATGAATTGGGTCTTCTCCCTGGTCAACAAACCCTCCAGGTAGCGCCCATGAACCCTGCATTGGCGGATGCTTTCGTTGGATGAGAAGGACGCTCTCTCCACGGCGAACGGCAGCGTCAGCCGCCAATGCGGGATTGAGCCAGCCGTTGCATTCGTCGCAGGTTCCCATATCACTCACCATAGCGGCGGCCACGCTCTTGGTAGGTTCGAATGGCTTTGAGCAGGTCCTTCTTGGCGAACGATGGCCAGAACACGTCCGTAAAATACAGCTCTGAGTACGCCATTTGCCACAGCAAGAAGTTCGAAATCCGTTCTTCTCCGCTGGTTCGAATCACCAAGTCAGGGTCGGGCATGTCTGCCGTGTAGAGGCGTTTTGAAACGGCTTCCTGATCGATGTCTTCAAGGGAAATATCGCCATCCGCGAAATCCTTTGCAATGGTCTGGATGGCCGTGATCATCTCCTCACGGCTGCCATAAGCCAAGCAGACCGTGAACACAAAATCGTCGTAGTCCTTGGTTTTCGATTCCGCGTAATCAATGGCATCGTTCACATGCTTTGGCAACAATTCACGTCGACCAATGATGTTGACTCGAACGTTGTTCTCGTGGATGCGCTCATCGTCGGCGATGTCCCTGAGCCCTTCGACGTAAAGGTTGAACAACACGTCAAGTTCATCCTGCGGTCGATTCAGATTCTCGGTCGACAAAGCATAGACGGTGAACCAAGGAATGTTCAATTCAAGCACCCAGTCTAGGACACGCTCAAGCTTTTCTTTTCCGATGCGATGACCAAGTCCTGCTGCAAGGTTACTCCGCCATGCAAAACGCCGATTTCCGTCCATAATGATGGCGAGGTGGTTCACCTGGAGAGGGTGCTCCATCACTTCGCGCAGGAGTTTGGCTTCGACCGCTTGGCCGAGCACATCCCCCATGCGTTCTGAGATACCCATGCAAGCCCTCCGCTCTGGTGGGTGCGCATACGGTGTTTGATTGCTCCCCCTTCTGAAGCAGGCTTTCTCCGTCATGTTTGAAGGCCAACGGTCCTTGCGTAAACCATGGCAGCGGTTCCTGAATCATCGGTCGGTGACGCTGCTCCCCCACCGTGGTATCCACATGCTTTGGCGGACCAAGACTGCGAACTAACCGCCTTTGCGGGAGGCTTGCCCAGTCAGTGGGGTCGATTTTACGGATGGGACTTCAATGCAGCCTTGAGCGTTGATTGGTGGAACGACGAGGGGGAAGGACGCTGGGGGGCATGGCCAACCAACATTGCCTCCGTCACGCTCGTATCGCAGCATCGCTGGGGCATGGTTGTTCACCTCGATGACACATGGGTGGCCCATCTTTACCCGTTCCAAACCAGTCGAGATGTTTCCACCCTTGCGCTGTATGAACCTTGGAGAGAGGCCCTTTCATTCTCCCCTCTTTTGCTCCCTGTTGCCGGTCTCAAAAACAACCATGGAGATCAACTCGTTGTGTTTCCAATGCACACAACCCTTGGGCGAGAGGAGGTTGAACAGCGGTCTCACCAAGCGGTTCGGGCGGTGGGTGCCGTCCATGCTGCGCTGGTACCGTTCGCCACTCCAAACACCGAGCGTCGGTGGAATGAACGGCTTAAATCGGTTGAGGACCGCCTCAAAACCACCACGCTGTGGCGGGCCCCTCACACGCGCCACGTTGTCGGGCTGCCAGCGATTCACGTTGGCCTTGACCATTTTTCCCTCGAAGATGAATCCATGACGGTCATTCCGCTACCGAGGCCGCTGGTTGACCATCTTTTGGCCCCCGAAGAACGCCTGCCCGGCGTGGCCACCATCGCCATGATGGAACAGCGCCTATCGATGAATGACCTGTTTGCCTCGACCGGTAGCCGTCAGGCTTTCTATGAGGCGTGGGGAGGGATTGTGCCCTCCACCTGGACGTCGTCGGGTTCATTGTCAACCGCCAACGGTGGGGTCTGGATATGGCGGTATCATGCCATGCTGCTGATGCTGGCTGAGGCACGGGCTTACGGTCTGAAAAAGCAGGCAAAACAATGTGACGGTTGGCTTTTCGATGTCTCGAGAATCCAAGCCCGTCTCGGAGAACTTCGTACCGTGCACGCCCTTCGCAGGGGCGGATGTTGGGCGGCGGTTGCGGCTGCTCTTCTCGGTTCGGGGCCGATTCAGATTCCGTTCGTTCTCGGAGCGGCGGGCGTGGCTGTTGCGGCGCACATCGTTCA
>DANX01000071.1:10735-10990 GCA_002502295.1 Euryarchaeota archaeon UBA561
GCAATGTTCTTGATTTGGATGATGAGTTTTGCTCGCTCTTGGCGTTCTTCAACGCCGCCGGAGACGTCCCAGTACAGGTTCAAATCAACGTCAAGCGATGTCGCAGAAATCATGCTGACCTGACAGAACGAAGCATCTTCTTTGAGGGTCTTTGGATGCACCTCGATCGCCTTGAGAACGCGCTCACAAAACGCATCCACAGCCTCGCCGTCAGCGTTGATGTCAAGATGAAGTTGAGTTTGCCATCGGCGCCAA
>DANX01000085.1 GCA_002502295.1 Euryarchaeota archaeon UBA561
AACGCTTATTCCCTCACCTCATCGCAACCAACGCAAGAAGACTGGACGATTTCTCTGGACCGAGGCACCCATCCATCCGACCCGGTGTGGGCCCAACTCGATAGCAGCACACTCTCCGTTTTGCTTACGACCATTGACGGCGACTCCGGAAACATGTGGATTTGGAAAATCGATGGCTCAACTGGTTCCCTCGATTGGGAGCGAGTGGCCGTCCAAGGAACGGACACGGATTCGGATTCCCCCCGCCTTCGTTTGCCCGGCCCGATCGTTGTTCAACTGGACGAGGACAGCGCTCCTGAAATGATTCTCACCGTCCCCACCGACGCTAACGGACGCCAATCAGGCAACGGCGCTCGGTTCATTGGGATGGAATTGACCTCAACCACGGAACTGTTCAACTTCCGAGCACAGAACGGCTACGCAGACGCACAGCCGTTGGCTCTCGACACCGATGATGACGGAATTGATGACCGGCTGTGCTGGGTTACTTGGTATTCTGAATCCACCGTGAGTTTCAATCGGAAAGGCATGCTTGGTTGCACCGATATTTCGGACAGCACCCCCGTCACGGAATGGACACGCGACTTGCAGCGAGGGGCAGGAAACGACAACGACGAGATTGCCGCATCCCCACCGTTTTGGCTGAACATCGACGGCGATGGTGCTCCAGAAATACTGGTTGGTTTTGGCCGGCGGGTGTGGGCCTTTGACGGAGACACGGGTGCTTCAGCAGACATCAACAATGCTTGGTCAACACCGCTCAGCATGCCACACAGAGTTTGGTCCGCTCCTGCAATCGCTGATGTGGATGGCGACGGGCATATTGATGTCCTGTACGGCGACACCCTCGTCTCAAACCAAGGTCCTGATTTGACCCCGGCGCTCGACAACCGTGGCATCTCGTTCAATCCTGCCCAAGCGGACCCGGGAGTTACCGTCACCGTCACCGGTCAATTCGTGAACCTCGGCACCACTGAAGCAGACGATGACGTTGATGCAGCCATTCTCATGAACGGTGTCGAACTCAAGCGAGAACGCTTCACAGCGAGTGAACCCATCGCACCGTCGGGAGAAGGGGGTCCGCTCACCTTCTCCGCAGAATTTGTGGCTGAACTGGGTGTTCATCAATTTGAACTCATCTTAGACGTCAATCAAAACATTTCTGAACAGCGGGAGGACAACAACCGAGCCGTCACCGATTTTACGGTTGTCGAGCCTTACCTTGCGGAGTTAAGCGGTCCATTGGAGACACCAAGGATACCCCCAGGTACGACACAACCGGTTGAAATTCAACTCCTCGCAACAGGTTCAAAATCCGGAGAGTGGGAACTTTCCATGAACGATGACCAACTCCCAGAAGGGTGGGGCTTTGAGCTCGACAGCAACGAAGTATTGACCCGAGAATTGATACCGAACGTACCACAAATCATCACGTTCGATGCTACGGTGCCCTCAACGGCCCTTGGTGATGAATCAGGTGTGGTGTCCTTTTTGATGGAGTTGGTGGCCGATCCCACCGTCAACACCACCCTTGATGTCCAACTGGATGTGTTTCGAACCCGAGGTCTTGACCTGAGCGGCTCAAGCGGAATGAACGAATCCCGTGGTCAAGGTCGTCCAGGCCAAACAGCCAAAGCATGGTTCATGGTAGAAAACCTCGGAAACGCGCCGGAATCAACCACCTCCATAACGTGGACGGCTCCTTCCTGGGGAGGTTCTCCATCGATTCATGATGTCTCCGGGCAAGAACTGTTCAGCATCAACTTAAATCCAGGCGAATCCAAAGCCCTCTTTGCGCATTTGAACACACCGGCATCGGTGAGCTTTGGTGCCTCCACCCAAACCACCCTTACCATGTGCATGGGCAGCGGTGAAAATGCTCTTTGCGAATCGATGCCCTTCACCTTTACCGCACAAAAATTCGTTGGGGAACCAATGCATCATCGCACGCTTCCTGATGCCACACTCACATGGAACATAGTCGGTTCAGCCCCTGTGTCTGGCTCAGCCGCATGGAGCATGTCGGCCATGGGCATGTTGAACACCAACTGGCAGTGGAGCGCCAGTGGCGACTTTACCATCAACGGAACATCGCTTGAGGTCCAAGGGACGCCTGGTGGAACCGTATCGGGCGCCATCGTGTTGGACCTCCCAGTTGATGCGGTACCAAAGCGCCATGTCTTCGCTGAAACCGATGCCGTTGATAATGACGCATCCTTGAACTTGAGCCTTCATGTTTTGCAGGTCTATCGTGCAAACGTTTCGCTTATTGAACCCGTTCCTTCGAATGCAGGGGATGCTTTGTCGCTAAACGTCAGCGAGGAGCACCGGTTCCTGTTGTTCCTTGAAAATCCGGGGAACGGAGTGGATTCTTTTGAATTAACGGCCCAAGTGTCAACCAATGACCCTCTGTTCACGCCAGAGGTGATTTTCACCTACTATGACCCCCAGAAGACCCTTGGGGCATTGGCCACAGGAATTGGAACCGTGGACGTCTTCCTCTCGCCTGAAATTCCCGCTCTAACGCCGTTTACCATCACCTTTGCATGGACATCAATGGGCGATGATGTTGTCGTTGACCAAATTCCCGTTCTTGTACAGGCTGCACCCAGCCATGAATGGCAAGTTGTCCCGCTAAACAGCACCTCCTCATCGGGTGTTCCCGGTGAATCCCTTACCTTCGGGTTCAACCTTACCAACCTTGGCAATGCAGTTGATTCGTTGAAACTTGAACCCAGCCTTGCTATCGAGGCGTTTGGAGACGACAGCGCTCTTTGGTCTGCTGAGGTGGTTCAAACCTCGATGGTCGGAATCAACGAAACCGTCCAGGTTAATTTTTCCGTCGAGGTACCTATGACGGCTTGGGCCACCACATCCGCCAACATCACCCTGGCCCACATCGCCAACGCCTACAGCATTGGCTACACGCATCTTACCATCGAGGTGGACGCAGTGTCTGGTTGGCGGCTCAATTTAACAAACGCAGACCTTGAGGTTGACCCGGCGGGTGAAAACCTCTCCTTCCAACTTGTCCACACGGGAAACGCCTACGAGCAACCGTATTTTGCTAAAGCGGGGGCCGGCTGGAACATCTCACTTCCTGAAAATGCGAGCCAGGTCGCACCTTACACGACCACGACCTTCGACATCTACGTTCAACCACCAGAAGGGTCGATCGCCGGAGAAGTCGGTGTCTTGAGAATACGAATCACGGGTAACGACACCAGTGGACTGGTGGTTGAGGAAATACCTGTCCGAGTCGGAGCCTCTCCCGAAATCAACATTGACCATCGAGATGAATGGAACGTGAACCAGGATGGAGGCTACCCAACGGCTTGGGTGGAAAACAAAGGCAACGACATCGCAATGCTCACCATCGATGTGGATGGCCTTCCCGAGGGTTGGTCAACCGCACAAGGGACCCAAGTGGTCCTCGCCCCGGGTGAAGTGGCAGGAATCCCCCTAAACCTCATGCCATCGACCGACTGGAACGAACAGCGGTTCCTCATCACCATCAACGTGAACCATCCTTTGCTTGGTACCATTCCTCACAGCATAGAGGTGAAACACAGCCATGTCGTCTTTTCTGAAACACCGGTCATTGACGCCTATGTTGGGTCTCAGCAATTGATTGATTACGGTGCCTCCGGTGCAGCAAACATCACCTTTGGGGGTTCACTCGAAGCGACGACCAACGGACAAGCCATCCAATTCCTACAACCCACGACCAGCGGCGAATATGTGCTG
>DANX01000025.1:0-20401 GCA_002502295.1 Euryarchaeota archaeon UBA561
TAACGGAGCGGGTATCACTGAAATCGCCTTGGTCGTGATCGCATTTTGTTCAATCGCAACATTGGCCATTGTGATCCTTCGTCGTAAACCAACAAACACTCTACCGAGGCTGCCAACATTCCCGCTCCCCCATCATGCCGTTGTGCAGAACACACCACATCCATTGCCAAGGCCGATGCAACCAACGCTTCCTCATCCACCACGTCCGAATTTACCGCTTCCCACGCCATTACCTCCGGTTGAAAGGCTCACCGTTGTCAACCAATGGTCCGACGAACGAGGGCATAATTGGAGGAAGATGTCGAATGGGGAATTGCAATGGTGGAACGGTATCCAATGGGTAGCTTATTCCAAACCTTGATGATTGGTATTGGTTAAACCTAGGAAAAGTGGGACAACTAGTCCTTGACTTGTCCATACGCCAAGGATTAGACTCACATTTGTGAATAAGCGTTTTACTTACAGCCACATGGGGTTATGCTAAACACCCTTGTGCACAATCACTATGTTCACAAGGGCTCGCTGTGGGCCATATACATCGCTACCTTCCTGCACGCACAGCGACCTGCAGACAACGCTACCGCTGTACTCCATGATGGCATGAATCGCCGTAAACTCTCCGCCTTAGCGAATAAGGCTATAATGGAAGAGGCCGGATTGGGAAATAGGAGAAATTAAAATGAGCGGCCAAATTACAAAAATCGGATTCGTAGCAAGCATGTTGTCTGTGGTGGGTTCGCTGTACGTCTACTTCGTGACCGGCGACAAAGACCTCGGAATCTTTGTTGGCCTTTGGGCGCCTACGCTCCTTCTTGCCTCAAAGGACATTGAAGAAATGATGAAGTGAGTTCATCATTTTCACGACGCCCTGAGGGCGTAGGATCCTAAGTCGATCTCAGAAACCGAGACCTGCATGTCCTCATCTTCCTCGCTGCGAATGTGTGTGATTTGAACAGTTACTTCGCATGTCTCTTCGGGCGATTCGGAACACCAGTCCGTCCCTCCTTCCGAGATGAGGATGGATTCCATGGCCGTTAAGCGTCGGTCTTCGAACAACTCAAGGTACACAAACGTGCACTGGCCATTGCTTTTCCACGTGCAATCCACCGTCTCTTGTTCGTTGATTTGGAGAGAAACTCTGAGTGTTTCTTCGGAATAAGCGTTGGTTTTGTCAAGCATATCAATGACGACAAGTTCGTCATCACTACCTTCGCTTAGAATCCCGTTGGCGTCTCGGATTTGGAACGCTGGACCGTCCTCATCACCAAGCACAAATTGGATTGTAAAGAACCCTCCAATGCCCGCCAACAACAGCGCGCACGCCATGACACCTGTCTTTACCTTGGAGCGCCATTCGCTGTCTTCCTCTTCGTCATCGTAGAAATCAAAATGGTTTTTTCCGCTGCTGCTGTCGTACACATCGAAGTCATCGTCATCCTCTTCCCAATCGTGGTCGGTCATGGTTCGAAAGGCGCTAACACCAATGATGACGATGGCCACCATTGAACAGGTACCCGTGTAGAATGCATCCTGCTCGAAGGCGATCCAACCGCTGAACTGGTTCTCTCCAATGGTGATCAGCTCGAGGGTGATGAGAGGAAGAATCGAAGCCGGTAAGACCCACCAAGGCAGTCTTTTCATCAACGTCAATAGAGAAACGATCATGACCAATGCAGCAGCGCTCACGACCAGTTCGTTGAACCCTTGAATCGATTGAAACAGTTCACCTTGAGGAGTCAATGAGCCTCCGAATGTGTCAATGTTTTCCTGTGTCGCAGGAATCGCGAAAAAGTGCGTGAAGGAAGCCACCGCCAATGCCATGAGCAACCCAACGATGGCGGGGAAGCCTTCCAGTTTCGGGGTGTATTTTGAGAAGAGTTGAATTTGGCCCGCCGGCGCAGGTTCTTCCTGAGCGTCAAAAGTGGCCCAAGATTTCATTGAGCCGTTGAGAAGAAAGAGAACGGCAAGAGAAGCCATTGCCGTCGGGTACAGAGAATGGACGGTCAGCAACGATACCGGCTCCAATTGGTAGCAAGCGTACACCTGTGGGTCGCATGCATCCCAGCGGGTTTGCTCGGCTGAGATGCCCAATTTCGATGTGTACAAGAGTGTGGCCACCAAACTGATTTGAGAAGCCAAAACTGCCCACCATGGCATTTTTTTGATCAAACTCAAAAATCCAATGACGATGGCTACTGCTGCCAAAATGAGGGTCAAGGTGTTGAAGGTCTGATGAAGTTCCAACGCTTCGATCATTGCTTGGTCAATCTCGGGAGCGATTACAGGTGTATCTGAGATCATTCTCTCCAAGGTGCGATTGGCGACAGGCATGGTGATCAAGGCGGTCCAGGCCAACACAAACAGAGCCAGTCCAATGGAAATCAACGATGTTCCCGAACCCAATCGGGGCACTGGTCCAGAAGCGGCGTCCTCCTCGGGCTCCATGTCGTATCCTTCTTCTGGACCGGTCAGGGACGTCGTTTGCTCACTCTCTTCGTTGGATGATGCGTCATCATCAACCCAAAGGCGGTATCCGTCATCGGTGGAATACCAATGTTGTCCATCGGTCGTTTGGTACCAATGGACGCCATGCTCATCGTTTTCCAGCCATTCGCCATCGGGTAAATCTTCCCAATGGCGAACAAAATCCAACTGGCTGCCCCTTGCAAAACGGGCAGAACCGGGCTTCGGCATGGAATGACGTCGCCTGTGCTTTCTAATAGATTGGCTTGATGAATGTGGATGCAAACGACCCTCGACTCCACGACATGTTCCCTGGAACCTGTGTGGGCTGAAGGAAAGCAATCCCTTCCCGTTGGTTCCGCTCTAATCCCTGTTGGATTTGAGCTGATCAAACTTCGCTTTCATCGTTGGATTTCCCCTCGTCAATTTCTTGATTGATAGGTCCTGGGTCTTGTCGTTTGCTAAACGCAGTTGTCGGCCCGATGTGGTCAGGCTTGCCTTGATTTTCTCTAACTTTTTAATCGTGGCATCAATGTCTGTAATCGCTTTTTCATAGTAATCCCTCGCCGTGGCGACGTTCTTTCCAAAGGCGTCTTGGAAGTCAATGAGTTTGTCCTCGAACGTCTCATAGTCGATGTTCTGGCTTCGTATGATGGCCAATTCGTTTCTCATTTCGAGGGATTTTCGTGCCTCGTTTCGAATAAGAGATAGAATGAGCATAAACTCATGCGGTCTCACAACGTACATCTTCTCGTACTTGTGGGACATGTCTACAGGACCTGAATTGAAGAGTTCGTTCTCGGGCTCAAGCATCGAAACCAAAACGGCGTACTCGCACTTCTTCTTGTTACGATCTTTGTCCAGCTTGGCGAGGTGTGATTCATTTGTCTGACCTTTTGTGCCTTCCATCTTGTCCTTCATCTCGAACATGATTGAGATGTATTCAAGGCCGTTTGGATCCGAGTCTCTGAAAATGTAATCCCCTTTTGTGCCTTTACCGTCTTCCTCGTCCTTGACACTCTCGTTGTCCTTCTCGAAGTAGGCATATGGGAAGGCGGTGGCCCTCACAAGGTTGAATTGATTTTCGCACCACTGCTCTAATTTTTCTCCGATGTCTTTAACCGACATCTTCAGCTTCATGTCCTTAACACGGGTGATCTCCTCTTCCTTGAAGCGAATGAGGTCTTCCTTTGCTTTCATTTCAATGAGGTTTGTTTGTTCAAGCTGTTTAATTTCCAGATCTTTTTCGGTTTCAGCCATGTCCAATTTATTTTTCAGGCCAAGTATTTCTTTTTCGAGTTCACTGGTTGCCTTTGTCACCAACAATTCAGTGGTTGTTTCCGCTGCCTTTCGCTCATTTTGCAACCGTTCGACCTGCTTTTCTTTTGCGTGCAATTCTTTTCGAATCTCCGTGAGGGCATCGTTTTTTGCAATGTCTATTTCTTGAGCGTGATTGCTAATCTGGTTCTGAAGTATCATGATTTGTTTGTCCTTTTCAGTCGCAATGCTTTGTTCCGCAAGTTCGATTTTCATCTTATGATTTGACTCCATGTCGGCAAGGCGATTGTTCAGCTCGTGTTCGAATTCTTTGCTCCGTATTTGCTTGACAATGTCCGCATAACCAGAGGCATCAATTTCGAACACAGAATCACATTTAGGACACTTGACTTCTTTCATGGCCACCTCTTTCTCTCTACAGTATTTGAACTGTGTGAGGGAGGTGGCCCCCTCTGCACCGTCGGTTTCTTCGGCTTCTGGTCGTTGTCTGATCAACCGTGGCTGCGGTCCGTCCTCAGGCCCTTCCAGAGCGCCTTTGCTCTTCTTGGATGTGGTCTTTCCAATACTGGGTCATCTCTTTGGCAAGGTAGGCGTCGTAGCATGTCACGCACAATTCAATTTTTTTCAGGTTGCTATCGTGGTAGAGAAAAGTAGAGGTCTTTTCTTCGCAAGATACACATTGACCCGTGAGAGGCGTGGTGGACATGGGTGATTTGTGGCGCCTGTGTTATTTAGACATGGCCAATGCATCGCCGTTTTCGAACGCCTTGGCTTCGTTTCCGTGATTTCGGGTCACGATCAAGCCCAATAATGCACCCAATGGGGCCACCATCATGGAGAACAACAGCACCGGGAAGGAGACATAAATCGGCTGTTCTGTCGCCACCAAGCGCTGCCAAGTCCAACGCCCGACGAACAGGTCAAAGGTCAAGAAATGAAGCCATCCAATCAATATCACTTCGCCCTCAGAGAACATGTCCACGACAATCTCCGGCGTTGGCATTTCGCTGCCCAGCGTGATGAAGATGTCAATGATGTTGGGAAGGACAGCAAGCGTGTAGGCCGCAGCAAGAGGTGCGAGATAGACCCACTCGCTCCGCATCAACCATGCCGTTCGTTCATGAGAGGGCGCAAACCACATCATCAGCCAAAAGGGCAAAACGTAGAGGCTGGAGAACCAAAAGAGGACCTCGATCACGGAGACCATGTCAGAGGCCTCCAGTCTCCATGATGTTCAAGGCTTCCTCCAAAACGGTGGTGTTGGCCCAATATGTCTTCGAGGTCCACACAAGTCGGCCGTCGCTGTCAAGGACCTGCAAGGTGGGCGTGACTGGATTTTCAAAGGCTCGGTAGAGTTGAACATCGGTCATTCGTCCGGTTTCAACATCGATCACGGTGGTTGATTCAGCAGGCAGGAGCAGGGGCCAAGGCGTGTAGGTCGATGTGCTGTTGTTGGTGTAGCGTTCTCGCACATCGCTGGTGGATTCAAAGGCTGGATAGCGATGCACAGAGACGATGTTGGTCGTGTTGGAGATATTGCCTGCTTCCAATTCTTCGTTCAACATGGCCGTCCAGTCATGGCATCCACTGCACCCAGCAGCGACCCATAGCATGAGAACCGGTCCGTCAAAGGAGGTGCGGAGGTCATGTTGTGCTCCGCCGTCGGCATCACGGTCAAACGTCGGAGCCGTAAAGGAAAGGCGGGAAGGAACCGTCGAGAGAACGGCCTCTTCTTCGGTTTCCATCGTTTCTTCCATCGGTGCAGCTGTGCATCCGCCCAGCAGCAACAAGAGTACCATGAGCGAGAGGAAGCCTTGAGAGGTGTTCATGATGCTCAACCGTCCTGTGGTGTATTTCAACGCCTGTTCAAAATCCAAAGTTAAGCACCCAATACACGGCATCCCACCACATGCACTGAATCGCCAGCATGGCACTTCCTGCAATCGCAATCTTTGCCCCAGCTAGCCGTTCACGTGCCGGCCACGCAAGAACACCAAACCCAACGGAAGCCAATCCTGCTGTTGCCAACACGGCCACAATGGCAATGGCGTTGATGGTGCTCGGCCCTTGAATGTACATTCGTGTCAAATCGATCCACACGAGCGAGGTGAGCAAGAAGGCTGCGTAGAGCAAAAAGAGACGTTGAACACCTTTACCATCCGAAACTTTCCCAGGCCAGTGAAGCGAAGCAACCTCATCTTCTGTCCATGCAAAAAAGAACCGTTGGAACATCATTAGGTACCCAGCAGCAGCGACAAACATCCACGGGACGATGAACGATTGCATGCGTTCGGGTACATCTCCCCAATAGACGGTGGGGTCATCAAAAGCACCAACACCTCGCCAATAGGACACCAAGATGAGCGGACCAACGATGTTGGTGAACCAAAAGACTGTCCTCCGGTTCATTCGCTCTCACCTCGAGCCTTTGCTGCCGTGCGTTTCAGGAACGGGGCGTAGAGGGCGGGTAAAATCAACAAACTCGAAAGCAAGGCGAGCGTAATGGCAACCACAAAGGCTTGACCAAAGAGGCGAAGTGGCAAGAGGGCAGAGAGATTGAGCACAGCAAAACCACCTGCCGTGGTCAGCGCTGCGCCAGCCATGGCTCGTCCGGTTGTGGCAGTGGATTTCGCTACCCATTCCGCAGGCATTCCAAACGGATTGTGTTCGGCTTCTTCTTCCAGTCTCGTGGTGAAATGGACAGCGTAGTCCACACCAAGACCCAGCGACAATGCCCCGATGGTTACGGTTTGGGAGTTGATGTTGTAGCCGGTGTAGCCCATCAGTCCATACACCCATACCACCACCATCATGAGGGGGATCCACGAAACGACGCCTCGCTGCAGGCCTTCCTTGAGGTCGTTTTCGTTGCGTACGGTGTGGATGCCCACCAACATGAACAGAATGACGAAGGCGACGATGCCGGTGGATTGCACCGATGCACTGGCCACGTCCGAGGTGGTTTGGGCGTTGATGAGGGCGCGTCCACTCAATCGGAGGGTAAAGGCTTCACCTGCCTCGTCGGAAAGGTCCTCAAGGGTTGATTCAATGCTTTCAGCAAGCTCAACGGTGGCGCTCCAACCAAGCGTGTCGGCTTGGAAGGACAGCAGCGTCTGCTCGCCGTCTCGAGCAAGGAGGCTTTTTGTCGTCTCAATGCCGGTTTCATTTTCAAGCGACCAACTTCGGAGATCGTCGTACCCGCTTGATTCTCCTGCTTCAGCAGCCAACATAAACGCGTCCAGAACCGGATCTTGAAGCCGTGCTTGGTCAAACACATCCCATATACCGTTTGGGACGCCGTTCACATCGTCCCGTGCGCTCATCGCCTCTGATGCAGAGGTCCATGCGGCTCGGCCATTCTCGCTGATGACGTCTCCGTCAATGACCACGTAAAGAGGAGAGCGGCTGGTGCCAAATTCATCGCTGATGAGGAGGAAATCCTGCACAACGGGAATCGAGTCGTCAAGTTGGTCACGTTGTTCAAACGCTACCTCCAATTGCTGGAATCCAGCCACCATGGGGGCGAGAAGGATGAGGGCGATGAGCCCAACCTTGAGGGGCTGTTGGGAAAGTTTCCCTAAGTTTTGGCTGAGCGGCCCAACCGTGACTTTGCTGGCCCGTTCAAGTGGGAGTTTTTTGGTTGGCAAGATGAGCATCAACGCCGGGAGTGCGGAGATGCTGAGCAAATAGATGAGGAACAATCCGATGGCGATGACGGTACCAAAGACCTGTAAGAAAGCCAACGAAGAAAGCCTAAAGGAAAGGAAGCCGACAATGTCCGTGGTGATGGCGATCATCAAGGCGATCGACGTCAGCACCGTTCCCTGCCGAATCGCTCGTTGGCGGGATTCTTTGTCAAAATCCCTGAGCGTGACGCGACCAGCAGGATTTCGGTTGTCTTCCTCCTTGAGTTCTTCTCGAATCCGCAGAACAACGTGCAACCCATAATCCACGCCGATGGCCAGCAACAGAACCGGGATAGAATTCATGGCGGCGTTGAAGGTCATGTCGACGCCAGCAAATTGGAGCCAGCCCGACAAACCGTAGGTGCCGGCAATGGCCAACACCGTCAGCACAAGCACGTAGGCTGTTTCTCGAACGCTCCTAAAGTTAAACCAAAGGATGACACCGAGCAGCAGCATGGCTGCGCTGGTGAGCATGCCGATTTCTTTGCCGATGGTGGCATTGGAATTCTCTGCGAACTGGGCGAAGGAAAACGTTCGAACATCGCTGTCGTTGGTGGTTTGGACGATATCCGCTTCCATTGCCTCAGCCCATGCTGTTAGGTCGGCCTGGACGTCACCCAGAATCTCGTATCCGTAGTCCAGAGGTTCGCTTGAGACGACGAGCGTTACCATGACTGGCCCTGCTGACAACCATGGTTCGCCCGCGTCCTCGCTTGGCAAGCAGGAGAGGATTGCGGCTCTGAAATCGATGGATTGCAGTCCAATCAATGGTCCAAGTTGGCCTTGAAGTGGGCCAGTGACGGCAAGAATCTGGCCGATTTGCGCCGAGGTTTTGTTCACCGTTGCGCTCGAAAGATGGGCCATTAACCGTCCCAAGTCCGCACTGAGGTCTTCACCTGTGTCCATGCGGGCAAGCCAAGCGGCTGGTTCACCAGCGTCCCAATCGAGCAAGCGTTGAGGCGTGACCGGCTCCACGGTTGGAACCAACAAGGCGGCCTGTGAGAGGTTGGACAAGGCAGCTGAGAGGTTGGCATCATCGTTGGCGAGCAGAACTTCTACTGATGCAGCGTGCGCGAGGTCCAACCACGCTGATGCCGTGGCCTTGTCTTGCAACATCATCCACTGCATGGCCTGTCCTGCGGGCCCGTTGTTGGCTTGGGTGCCAAACAGCGGGTAGTGGTAAGGTGCGAAGTTCTCATCGGCCAGCATGGTGGCTTCGATGGCGGCGAGGCGGTGCCATGTTTCTGCCTCGTAGAGATCTTCCGATTCGATCTCGTTGAGCACACGAATGAAATCGATGTTTGCTCGGTATTCTTGCTCAACCTCGTTCAGCAAGTCCACGCTTGGGTCATCTGGGAAAAAACCATCTTCGCTGTTGTCAAAGTTGAGGTGCATGGCTCCTGCAGAGAGCAAAACCATGGCGAGAATAACCACCGAGAATGCTTGCTTGGGGCGGTCAACACTCCAATCGGTTAATGCCATGAAAGGATTTCGCATGATTTTTGCACATTGTTTTGCCTTATAACCGTCCGTTTTGATTTCCAATGCAGTGCATCCAATTCACCGCTGCCCCTCATTGATATACCCTCATTGCCATTGCTGATTATGGAAGATGATGTACTCTATTTTGGCTATGGTTCAAATCTGAACGATGGCGACTGGGCGGCTTGGTGTCAAGCGCAGAAAGCGGACCCCGTCTCCAGGAAAGGCGTTGGTACTGCATGGTTGCTCGATCATTCGTTGAGGTTTCACTACCATTCCACTGGCCGAAAGGGTGGAGCCGCGGACGTCGTGAAGGACGCAAGGGGAACGGCTGTCCCCGGAGCTGTGTTCAGCTTGTCGAAGGATGGATGGAATCTGATGGATAAAAAGGAAGGCCACCCTCATCACTACAAACGGGTATCCGTCACGGTTGTAACCGAAGACGGCTGCGTTGCTGACGCCATCACCTACACGGTGGTGCCGAAGAAACGCCAAACCGTCTTGGTCCCACCAACACGTCGTTATGCACAATTGATAAGCGATGGTTTAGGTGATAGAAATTTACCAATTGAACATTTGAATTTAGCAATACAGAACATTGAATCAAAATCAAGGCTGCAGCACGTCTTCGTCTACGGTACGTTGATGCGAGGTGAATCTCGATGGCCGCAGTTGGAGCCCTGGTCCAGCAGCCCGGTTCAGCAGGGCAAGATCTCCGGGAGATTGTACAATTTGGGAAGTTTTCCTGGCTTGCGTTTGGACGAACATGGAACGGTCCATGGGGAGGTGCATCGCTGCGAAGACATTGAACAGGCGCTTGAGATTCTCGATCGGGTTGAGGGTCACAACGCCGGTTCCCTTCGGGAAGGGTTGTACGTCAGGGTACCTGTCTCCGTACGGACCTCAGAAGGAACGGTATGGGCTTGGACCTACGTCATCAACGAGGCTCCGCACCCATCAACGCGGTTGCAGGATGGGCGCTGGATTTCTTGAGGGTCATTCAAGGTCCAACAGTGTGGCTCCTTGGGCGACCTGATCTCCGGCGTTGAAGTGGATGTTGGTCACGATGCCGTCGGTTGAGGCCACGATTCGATGTTCCATTTTCATGGCTTCCAAAACCATGAGCGGCGCTCCGGCCTCAACGGCATCGCCTTCCCGAACAAGGACCTCCAGGACCTTACCGGGCATAGGGGCGACAAGCCCTCCTTCATCTTCGGCACCGGAGGAACCCGGCTCAATCCGTTCCCACTTGTAGGTCCGACCGTTCAAGTGAACCCACCACACATCACCGACCTTGGCGGTGTGGGCCAGGCATGTTCGACCGTCTCGCAGGGTGATGTGCACCCGTCCACGGTTGTGTTGCCGTAGTTCGTGCCCCTCCAGAACGAAGGCGTCGCCGGTTTTGGTGAGCGTGACCTCAATCGGTCCGTCCTTGGAGGCAAAGGTGTGCTGCATCAAGGGAACCTCCGTTGCAAGGTGGAGAACGGGCTGACAGGCCCACCGTTTGACGATTCTGCCGTCCCGGTTGTCCGTTGGCGATGCAGGCCGAGCGTTTCAGCACTGGCCGCCGTCAACAAAGCTGCTTCTTCAAGCATTGGCACCGTCGGTGGGTTCCAACCGTTCGGCCATAGTTCGTCAATTGTCGTGGTGGTGGTTAAACCGTCGACCACAGGTGCAGCATCGCACAAGTCCCGAAGGAATTCGATGTTGGTGGTTGTCCCTAGCACAACGAATTCGTCAAGGGCTCGCCGCATCTTTTGAAGCGCTTCATGGCGCGAGGGTGCCCAAACGATGAGTTTTGCCAACATCGGGTCGTAATTTGGGGTGACATCATCGCCTTCCCGAACGCCTGTATCGAGGCGGATGCCGGGTCCTTCTGGCGGCCGGAACACAGCCAAAGGGCCGATGGAAGGGAGAAAACCGTTGGCAGCGTCTTCGGCATAGAGTCGCACTTCAATGGCGTGACCTCGAATCATCAGGGGGCCGCATGACATTGGTTCGCCGTTGGCGATTCGCAATTGTTCTCGAACGATGTCAACTCCGGTGACCAATTCCGTGACCGGATGCTCAACCTGGATTCGAGTGTTCATCTCTAGGAAAAAGAACTCGCCAGAAGGAGCGAGGAGGAATTCAACGGTTCCTGCTCCGACGTAATTGACCGCCTCGGCTGCCGCCACGGCCGCTTGCCCCATTGCTTCTCGAAGTGCTTGGCTCATCGTTGGTCCTGGGGCTTCTTCGAAGACTTTCTGATGCCTTCGTTGAACGCTGCATTCTCGCTCTCCGAGGTGAACGGTTCGACCGTGTTTGTCAGCCAGAACTTGGATTTCAATGTGCTTTGAACCAGAGAGAAGGCGTTCAATGTAGATGCGCCCATCGCCAAAAGCAGCCACTGCTTCCCGGCGAGCACCGGTGGCTGCTTGGTCAAATTCGTCCGGGCCGTGCACCGCCCTCATGCCCTTGCCGCCACCTCCGCTTGATGCTTTGAGCAAAAGGGGATAGCCCACCCGGGTGGAGGCGTCTCGAAGGGCGACAAGGGCCTTTGCTTCGTCGACTTCCTCGACTTCCTCCCCGGGTATGACCGGAACCCCGGCGGCTCTCATCGTCTGCCTCGCCGTCATTTTGTCTCCCATCTTTTTGATGGCAAGAGCGGACGGTCCGATCCAAATCAATCCGGCTGATTCAACGGCGGTTGCAAAATCGGCTCGTTCGCTGAGGAAGCCAAAACCGGGGTGGATGGCTGTTGCGCCGGTCGTTTTCGCTGCTTGGATGATTTGTTGCTGATCGAGGTAGGTTTCAGCGATGGTGTCTCCGTTGAGGACGATGACTTCATTCGCCATTTCGGTGAACAGGCTGCCAACATCGTTGGAGGCGCAAATCGCTACCGTCGGATGTCCGGCTTCGCGGCAAGCACGCAGAATGCGGCAAGCAATTTCACCGCGATTCGCCACCAAGACCTTGATTTCAATCCCTCCTCATTCGTCGCTCTCGGGTTTCCAATTTGGGGCTCGCTTCTCAAGGAACGATGACAACCCTTCCTGTCCTTCTTTCGAGCCTCGCATGCGGCTGGTGAAATCCAACGTCCAATTTCGCAATGCTTCATCCGACCCGGTCCAACGGTCAAAACCGACGGCGAGTTCTTTTGAGAGGCTGACCGCAGACGGACCCGTTGTCATGACCTCAGCCACGATGGCGTCAACCGCTCCTTCCAAATCATCTTTCGATTCAACGATGGCTTCGATAAATCCGATGCGGAGTGCTTCCTCACTCTCCACTCGGCTCGCCTGCATCGCTAGTCGACGGAACGTGGCCGAGCCGAGCCGCCGGTAAACATAGGGGCCGATGACGGCTGGAAGGATGCCGAGTTTTCCTTCTGAGAGGGCCAGGCGGACGTTGGCGGTCGCTGCAACATAGTCAAGGCACGAAACGAGGCCGGCGCCGCCGCCCAAGGCCACGCCTTGGACAGCTCCAACGGTGAAGCACGGGTGAGACCAAAGCCCGTTGAAAAGGCGATCCAACCGTTCTGAATCAGCCCTGTTTTCCTCCGGTGTGTTTGCTCCAGCATCACGCATCATGTTGATGTCTGCACCGGCGCAGAAGTGTTTTCCTTCTCCCCGCAGCACCAGGGTTCGCAAATACGGTTGGCCGTTCGGGTCATGCAGTGCATCGCGCCGTCCAGCACTGCGTTCTGCCGTCCATTCGAGCAGCATGGTCAACTCCTGAATCATGTCCACGTTCATGGCGTTGAATTTGTCGGGTCGAGTGAGCGTCAAATTGGCTTGTGCGCCTTCAATGGTCAAGGAGACCATCGTGGTGGCGGGGGGTGCATCCATGGTTTTCATTTCTATTTCTCCAATTGAAAAATCAAATTTTTAATTCAAAAATCACATCCGGAATATGCCGTACCGATGGTCAGGAAGCGGGGCGTTTCGGGCGGCCGCAAGGCACAATCCAAGAACATCTCGTGTGTCGCGTGGGTCGATGATGCCGTCATCCCAAAGCCTCGCTGTAGAGTAATACGGGCTCCCTTCAGTCTCGTATTTTTCCAGAATGGGTTGGCGAAATGCTTCCAGTTCCTCTCCCTCCATGGGTTCTTTTCCTTCTCGCGCCCGCTGATCTTGCTTGACGGTGGTCAGGACATCGGCTGCCTGCGGCCCTCCCATCACGGAGATTCGGCTGTTGGGCCACATGAACAAGAACCGCGGGTCGTAAGCTCGTCCGCACATCCCATAGTTCCCAGCACCGTGAGAACCACCGACGATAACGGTGAATTTGGGCACATTTACACATGAAACAGCGGTAACGAGTTTCGCACCGTCTTTGGCAATACCGCCGGCTTCGTAGGCTTTGCCGACCATGAAGCCGGTGATGTTTTGCAAGAACACAAGAGGAACACCACGCTGCCCACACAATTCAACAAAGTGGGCGCCTTTTTGGCTTGACTCCGAAAAGAGAATGCCGTTGTTGGCCACGATTCCAACTTTGTGGCCATGGACGTGAGCAAAACCGCACACAAGGGTGGTCCCGTATCGTGCTTTGAATTCGTGGAAACGGGAGCCGTCTACAATCCGAGCAATCAGTTCGCGAACATCAATCGGTGTTCGATTATCGGCTGGAATGAGCCCCATCAGGTCCTCAATGTCATGAGCAGGGGGTTCTGGTTCGGCCATGGCTGCGGGTGCTTTTTGGCAAGGTCCGAGGTTCTCAACCACGTTTCGAACCATTCGCAACGCCTCGTTTTCGTCTTCTGCGAAGTGGTCCGCTACTCCAGATTGCGCTGTGTGGACGTCGGCTCCACCGAGTTCTTCGGCCGTGACCTCTTCTCCAGTGGCTGCTTTCACCAACGGGGGACCAGCGAGGAAAATGGTTCCGTTGCCTTTGACGATGATGGATTCATCGGACATTGCTGGTACATAAGCCCCCCCTGCCGTGCACGAGCCGAGAACGGCCGCCACCTGAGGGATGCCATCGCCCGACATACGCGCCTGATTGCGGAAGATACGTCCGAAATGACCGATGTCTGGAAAGACTTCGTCTTGCATCGGAAGGAACGCTCCTCCAGAATCAACGAGGTAGATGCATGGAAGCTGATTTTCATGCGCCACGGTTTGAGCACGGATGTGTTTTTTCACGGTCATTGGGTAGTAGGATCCGCCCTTGACGGTAGCATCGTTGGCCACGAAAAGACATTCTCTTCCGTGCACCATGCCAATGCCTGTGACGATACCTGCAGAGTGGGCGCGGCCATCGTAGAGTTCGTACGCAGCGAGCGGCGAGAGTTCCAAGAAGGCTGTCCCGGGGTCAACAATCCGCTCAATTCGTTCCCGAGCGAGGTGCTTACCGCGAGAGCGGTGGCGTTCGACATACTTCCCGCCGCCACCGAAAGAGGCGGTTTCAAGTCGCTTCCGAAGTTCGGAAACAAGCGCTAGATTGTGTTCCTTCCGTTGAGCAAAGTCGGGGTCTGCTCGATTGACCCGTGTAGGCAGTCGGTCCATGCTGAGCCCTCACATCGCCGAGACGAAACTTGCACTTAATCCCATGGAAGCCAAGGGTTGGCATCTAGACTCCGAGCATCAAGCGTCCGATGTCTCGCAGGCCTGGCGCCAATCCGACGATGAGGACAGCCAGAACGATGAGAAGGCGGAAATGCTGTTGCCGCTGTTCGACCCGCATCTGGACAAAGAGCCACACGATCAAACCAACCAACATCGCTTTGACCAAGGCAAACAACCAGGCACCTTCTCCCCAAGTTATGCCAAGGGTCTCGTTGATGCGACCACCGTATTGAATGACGGCGTTGCTGACCGGGTGCTTTTCGCCGTATCCAAACATGTCAATGCCAACCATGGTGGCGAAACCGTCGCACAGCTGCCCAAAGACCATTCCCAACACCATGGGGTGGGCAAGAAGTGCTTTGTTGGAAAGAAATTCAACGGGGTGGTCCGCCCAGTTTTCGGCCTCTTCTTCCCATTGCTTGATGCCAACGTGGCCGGGCAGGACGCCAGCGACATGGCCTGTGAGGGTCAATTGCCGTGCATCTTCTTTCCCCATTCGGTAGAGGAAGAAGCAAACCAAACCAGGGAGTCCCAGAACAACCCATACCGGCCAAAACGTGAGTTCACCCGAGGTTTTTCCGCTCTCTTGTGCCCAGGGCGTCGCCATAAATTGCACCCAATGGGCCACGCCCAAAACAACAGCGCTTGTGGCGAATGCCATCATGCCCCGAGTGATGGCTGGCCACATTCTGGTCCAGACCAATGTGCCCCATAGCACCGCTACGGCCACGGCGACCCCAGCGGTTGCCAATGAAAAATCAACGTCGGCGTGGCTGCCGTACGCTGGTTGGTAGAGCAGGTACCAGTGCGCCATGAGCGCAAGAAATAACACGCCGCCCAGAAGGGTGGCTTGGGCTTCTTGGGCCTGGTCGCTGCGCATGCCGTCAAATCGGCCCGCTACCAATTGAGAAATTACGGCAATGCCGACGAGCCATGCAGCCAAATGGAGGTGAATGATGGGTGAAATGAACAACACGTCCCGTGTTGAAGAAAAGAAATCTGCATCTTCGAGCACCCTTAAGACGGGTGCTAAGCAAACCCATGCGATAAGCGCCACGGTCATTCGCTCGTCAGTAGGCAACCTCCACTTACGAAACAGCGCTTGAAGGAGAACAACGCACCCGAGCATGCTCAGTGTGTAAATCGCCGTGTTTTGTGGAGTGTAGCCAGCATCACCCGCAACGCCGGCGTCTTCAACAACCGGCTCCCAAATGATGGGGCGCAGGGTTTCGGTCCATACCGTGTCGTAAGCCAACACTAAACCGGCCATGACGGCTAGTGAGAGTCCAACGGCCGTCCAGATGACAGCCTTTTCCGCCGGAGAGTAACGGTCGTCAGGGAGTGGAGGGCTGAACGGTGTCGTGTCAGCGGTTTCGGACATGGTCTATACCCTCTCAGCACGAGGGTCTACCCCTCGGTTGGCTATCGGTTTTCCTATGGGATCACTCTTCTTCTTGAGAGAGGCGAGCGATGAGATCGGCTTTCTTACCGCCAACAGGCATGCCTGCTGCCTTGAGTCGCTCTTTGAGTTCTGCCACTGAGAGTTTCGAAAGGTCTTCGCCTTCGTCAGCAGCCTCGTCTTCATCAGCCTCGTCAAGGCCAAAGCCTCGAGGTTCGTGGACTTCGATGAACGACACTTTTCCGCATTCCACCGCGTCTCGAATGATTGTGACAAGTCGGAACTTCATCATGGCTGCGTTGGTGTCAAAAAGCATGGTTTGTGGGATGGTGATGTTCAAATCGTCGCCGTCAAAGGCAACGCCAAAGTCGCTGTGGCCGGTGTTTGACTCCAGCAGCGCAAGCACTTGCTCTTCCTTCCCTTCAACGACCTTTACAATCTTGAAACTGTACTTCAGGTTCTTACCAGCCATTGGGTGGTTGTAATCGACGCGGGCTCGACCGGCTGCCAAGTAAGAGAGGTAGCCTTGGCGGTTGCCGATGTTCACCGGAGCGCCAATGTAAAGCGAGTTTGGGTCCTTCACCGCACGGATGAGTTTGTCAATGCTGATGGTCTCAATCTGTTGAGGGTCCTTCTCACCGTAAGCGTCGGCAGCTTCGATGACAACTTCGACCTCTTTGTTGGCTTTGGCGTCGGCCAGAGCGGATTCGAAACCAGGAATGAGGTTTCCACCGCCTACAACGCAGACCATGGGGGAATAGGAGCGCCCTTCCTGATGCATTTCGTGCTCTTTTGCCACTTCTTCTCGCGTGGTTTCAATCAAATCGCCGCTTTCTGCGTTGTAGAGTTCGTAATCAACGTGAACAATTGTTCCTTCTTCCATGGTATAGCCTCCAAGGGGATGATTCGGCGACCAGCCCCCCCTTCATAATTGCATTGGATGCCATCATTCTTCCTCGGAGGAGGAGATAGGCGCTTCCTTGCTGGATTTTGAGGGACCTCTCGCTCCCACGAAGGACACGAAAGCCATGCCGGCCATCATGGTCATCCAACCGACCCAAACCAGATGGGAATGCGGCAGGTCATAGACGGTGACTCGAACCAGCTCAATGCCTGCAAGACCGTTTGCTCCAGCCGAGGACATCAGCGCTCCCGCCTGACTTCCATCGAAGATGAACACAACATCGCCGGTCAAACGCGTCAAGGTCGCTACCTCTGAACGGGGGACGCCCTGGTCGTCAAATCGCAACGTCCCTGGAATGACCTCGCCGATAAGGCCTCCAACCTCGCTTCCATCCATTTCATAGACAGCGATACGAACGCCGATGAAACCGTCACCCACCTCAAGGCTCTGGTTTCTCAATTCGAGGTCGATGAATTCCAACCCCAACCCCTCATGGACGATGATTTCATCTTTCACGAGAGAAATCCGATGGCTTGCATCGCCTCGGTCAACCAAAACGGTTGTGGAGAGGTGGCCAAGCAGCAGCATCAGGAGTCCCAAGTGAACAAAATGAGCGCCCAGAGGAAGGCGTTTCCATGCCTTTTTTTCTTTGGCGCTCTTAGCTTGTTCAACCACCTCTCTTGCAACGGGTGCGACGGCGAGCACCAACATGGGCAACGACATCCAGACGATGTGTCCCCTCGTGAGGTGTTCAGAAACCGAAGCCGTGGAATCCCTTCCAAAGGCATCAGGAGCGAGGAAAAGGCCCAGAGCGCTAAGCGTCAATGCCCCAAAAAGTAGGCGAACGGTGGTCTTCGCATCGTCCTTTCTTCGCGTGTAGGCGAACAATCCGGCTCCGGCAGCTGCGAGGAACGGCGCCCCGTAGAGTTCGTGGGCTTCAAAATTGACTGCGTCGATGCTGGTGAGCAACAGCACCCATGTCAGAACCAAATAGAGGCTGACGACAATGACGCTGCCCCACAACGCAAGCCGCAACTGCCCCTTCTTTCCCAGTGGAGAGAAAGCGGTTGTTTCTTCTTCTTGAGGTGCGAGCAACCACGGCATGACAAAGGCGAGCAGAATCATGCCTGAAACGCCGAGTGTGAGTGCTTGAGACCACGCCAGTGAGAGCCCCAACATCACCCCAGCCGCTGCCCAGGGCCATGCTTTGAGAGCGTCGTTGGAACGGTAGAGCGGAACGAAAAGGACGGCGGCCGCAACGGCGATCCAAACATCACCACTCAGGCCGTACACCGTTAGCGTGAACAGGAGGTCAAGAGGGACCGGTAGTAGCCCGTGATACGTCCACCCTTTCGAATCAGCTTGTGGCGTTGTTTCTCTGCTCGGTCCCACCAACAACAACGGAAGGAAGAGTGGAACGATGAACAATACCTGGGGTACGCTGCTCCAAGACAGTCCGACACCGTTGCTTCCCGTGAAGACCAAACCACCGAGAAGGGCAATCACTGCAGGTATTCCTGCAAGCCAGGCGTCTTGCGTTCTCAGTTCTCGATTGGTGGAGACTGAGCGCTGAACGGCCAGCCAACATCCGATCAACATGAACATCCAGACAACGTAAGACATTACTTCTGTGCCAGCGGGGTCGTCTCTCAGGACCATCAATCGGCCAAACACATCGCTCGGTGGTGTGCTGCTGTCGCTGGTGACAAAGGTGTGGACGGAGGACGCCCATACGCCACCGGCGCGGGTAACCGTGGTGGCGAACAGCGCCAGCATCCCGGTGATGAGCCCTCCACCAATCCATACTTCGGGACGCACCTTTCCCGGGCGCGTTCGAAGGTGAACAATCATGACAAGGGCCAACCAAGGGAGAAATGAACCCGTTTCCACAGGGTCCCAAGCCCAGTAGCCGCCCCAATCGAGAATCAAATAGGCCCACAAGCCCCCAAGTCCGATCCCGAGCGTTGCCACAAGCAATCCAGGACGCGCCAAATGAAGCATACGGGGGCCGAGCTGCTCTGTTTTATTGGTGAAAGCAGCGGCCATCGCTATGGCCGTGAGGTGCAAACAAAGCGAATAGGTCAGGAAAATGAGTGGCGGGTGAATCACCATTAAATCCGTCTGGAGCAGCGGGTTGAGCCCAGCTCCGATGAAGAAGGCGGGCGTTTGCTTGAACGGATCAAGCGAGAAAGCAACGAGCAGCAAGGTGAGGGTCATCAGGTGCGTCAATCGCAGTCGCATGGTGTGTGCCTCGCCGTTCGCTCCGGATTCGCCCGGTAGGGGCCTTCGCCAGAGCCATGCCACCAGTGACATCCATCCAACCCACATGAGAAGCGGTCCTTCTCGGGCAGCCCATGTCGCAGCAAACCTGTATTTCAGCGGGAGGTCTTCGCCTCCAAAGGCAGCGACGTGAAGCACAGATGTGTCGTTGACCAAGAACAACCGAGCAAGGGAAACAAAGGGCAGCACCAGCACGAGGTGAAGGACCACGGAGAGAGCGGGTTGCTCTTCGTGAAGCCGTGGCTTCACCATCAACCAACACGTAGCGATGAGGGCGAACCCCATCGTGAGCCCCCACATGGTGATAGGGTGAGGGGCGTCCCTCATGGCCTTTGCTCATTCGCCATGGCGCTTCTTGGGTCACCAACCAAAGAATTTGGCCCTGGAGTAACCGAAGGATAGGAGCACTGAAATCACGCGCTTTGTGAACAGCAACGGCCTGCGTACGAGGATTTTGAGCCCGATAAACGCCTTGTCAAGAGGACTCATGTTCCCGAGCTCATTGGGGAGGCAACGCGCCATGGCAGACATTTCTTCATCGCTCAATTCGTACAGGGCTGTTTTGCCCTTCAAGATCTTGTGGTAGGGTGGAAACCGCTTTTTCCACGCCTTCTCGTAGGCCATCAGTCGAGCGCCGGATAGGTCGCCGTCCTTGATGGCAGAAGCCAGCGTGACGGCGGCCTCTCTTCCCGACCAAAGCGCCAAGTGTGTTCCTCCCTCAAAGAGGGGTGAAGTGAAACCTGCTGCATCCCCGACGAGGAGAATTCCATCGCCCACGGTCGTCGTCCTGGGGCCTGAAATCGGAATGGTGCCCCCGAACGGGCGTACTTTCCCTCCTTTTGTCCGCCAAGGGGGGTTGACGGTAGGTTTGTCGTTGAGGTACGTGTCTTCAATGAAGTCTTCAAGGTGTTTTAGTGCCCCTTTCTTTTCGGTTGTGACGAGACCAACGTTGGCTCGACCACCCTCTTTTGGAATCATCCACACATACCCGTGCGGGGAATACTTTGGCCAAATGTAAAAATCCAGATAACCGTCGTTTGGAACATCGTTGAGTTCGTATTGGAACCCAGCGATGACCTCAATGTCTCCGCCCATGTCGAGGAATTTTGCTGCTGCTCCTGAAACACCAGACGCATCAATCACGGCACGGCATTCGATCGGAAATCCTTCTCCTCGACCTTCAAGTTTCCAATTGGTAAATTGATTTTCGCTATTGTAAATACGCTCCATTCCACGGACGCGATGGCCAAGGAGAAGTTCCGCTCCCTTCTGGACTGATTCGTCGGCTAACCAGCGTTCAAACAGATGCTTTTCGAGAACATAACCCTCCTCCGTTAACAGTTTTTCAGTACCGTCG
>DANX01000025.1:20495-20645 GCA_002502295.1 Euryarchaeota archaeon UBA561
GCGAGCTCCGACAAGCATTCTCCGCAGTGAACAGGTGTGCCGATTTCGGGATCAGCCTCCAGAATGAGTGTCCGAAGGCCGGCGCGTGCGGCATGAAGGGCGGCCGAACCGCCGCCGGGTCCAGCGCCGATAACCACAACATCGTACACT
>DANX01000025.1:20708-21991 GCA_002502295.1 Euryarchaeota archaeon UBA561
GTTAACAGTTTTTCAGTACCGTCGGGGAAGATCACGCGTATGCCTTTCACGTCCAGTGCTTTCACATGGTCGGGAATTTCCAGGTCAAGATTTTGCACAGCGAGTTCCGACAAGCATTCTCCGCAATGAACGGGTGTGCCGATTTCAGCATCGGCTTCGAGGATGAGTGTCCGAAGCCCGGCGCGTGCGGCATGAAGAGCGGCTGAACCGCCGCCAGGCCCAGCACCGATAACCACAACATCGTACACTTTTGCCCCCTCCATGCCAAAGCAAAGGATGGAAGCCCATGAAGGCAACGGTGAGGCCTTTCTCTCGTGCTTGACCGAAACCGGCCATCATACGGAGGTTCAAATCCAAGAAGCCCTAGGAGCGCACGTGGCTTGGAAGACCTTGAGGCGTTGGATGGACCACCTCGATGCGAACGGGGAGCTCCTGCGAATTGACCGGCCGGTTGATGTCGTCTACGAGGCAGGTGCCATCGCCGACCTCCTCGTCAAGAACGACGGACCAGCCGTCCTGTTCGAGCAACCGCGGTTGGCGGACGGGTCCATTTCTTCCATTCCTCTCTTGATGAACGCCTTCGGTGGTCATGACCGTACATTGCGGGCTCTCGGAGCGAGCCACGAAACCGAAATCGGCGACAGAATGGTTGCCATGATGAAACCTGACATTGGTCTCTACATGCGAAAACCGTGGAAGGGGCTCCCACTTCTGCGCGACGCGCTGGCGATGCCTCCCAAGAAAGTTCGAAAGGGCAAAGGCCAGCGCGTTCGACTACCGACCGACCTGACCAAGCTCCCCATTCCCAAGACATGGCCAATGGACGGAGGACACTTTGTGACGCTCCCGCTGGTGGTCACCAAAAATTCCGAGGGCGAGCACAATTTGGGCATGTATCGGGCTCAAGTTCACAACGAGACAGAACTTGGCTTGCATTGGCAAATTCACAAGCACGCAGCCGATCACGCGTCGAAGGGAGAGCGCATGCCCGTGGCGGTTTGCATCGGTGGCCCACCAGAACTAATTTTCTCGGCCATATCTCCTCTACCCGATAATCTCTCGGAGTATCAGTTTGCTGGAATTCTTGGACAAAAATCCCTCCCTATCACCAAAGCCCTTACCCAAGATCTCTGGGTTCCCGCTGAGGCCGACATCATCATCGAAGGTTATTGCGACCCAACGGAAACGAAACTCGAGGGGCCGTTTGGCGATCATTACGGTTTCTATTCGCTGACAGGCCAGTACCCTGTGTTGCACGTGACTGACATCAACTGCCGGTCAGA
>DANX01000107.1 GCA_002502295.1 Euryarchaeota archaeon UBA561
CGCTGAACTCTCACCGCCCTTTGTCTACAAATTCCAGCTCAACATCGAACTGGCTCCACCGCTGCTGCTGTGGGGCCTGTTGGCCACCAGTGGTTTCCTTCACTGGAACACCGGCGAGACAGAAGAGACCAGCACCGAGTGAGGCAACACCATGTCCGAGGAGCGCGCGTACTTCGAGAACCTCCTCAAGAAGGGGTACCCGAAGGAAGACGCCCTGATCTACACGCAGAAGTATTACCCTGACTTTACCGACCGACTCCCTGAACCGCCTCCACCCCCATCCTTCCTCGATGAGGACATGAACGAATGGCCAGTCTACCACGAAGGAGGATTCCGCCTCGAACACCTCGTCGCGGAAAGCATCCTGCTTGCAGAGGTCATGCGAGACACCATTGTTGAACACCGCCAGAAAGTCATGGCTGCTGTTGGTTTGGTGGCTGTGCTCTTGCTGGCCGCTCTTGCCATGCAGATTCCTGCTCAACTAAGCCCGATAGAGGGCGATTGGATGAAAGCCGATGGGGAGATCATCACCTTCGCCGGCCAAGGTGAATACGTCGACCGCAGCGGTTTTGAGGCCGTATGGTCCCTGGACGGAAACGTGCTAGAGGTCGTGTGGACCGACCAACAAAGCCGTGCTGAAGACCCTGCCACAGTGATCATCCAAAGCGGTCGCATCGCGATGGAAGACGACGGTGCATACCTCTGGCTCCGGTGGACAACACTGACGGTTGACGGCGAAAACATGGACCCGCCAGAAGCCTGCATTCTCCTTATTGATGCGAAGAAGGCGAACAACATCCCTGCGTACGTTTCATACGCGGATGAAAACGTGGGCAAGGCGCCCTCATGGTGCACGAACTGAGCGACGCTCAACGGCGTTTCGGAATTCTTCAGGGTCGTGCCCCATGGCCTCAATCAGCGACGGGCATCGGCTGCACGTCTTCGGTTTCTGCTTCCGATGGCATTTTCCGCAGCATTCGGACTTGGGACCTTTTTCGAACATCTTCCTCGACAGCCCGCTCCCTTCGAACTGACCCAAGTATTCGTCCGCACTTGCCGGACTTTTGGAGCAACCACCGCAACTTCCTGAGCAATCTTTCGTTGTGTCCTGCTCGATGGACGTCAGCTTGTTCCATGCACAATCGGGGCAGAACGAAAACCCATCCGGAGGGTGAACTCCGCAGCTTGGACAGGCCGCCATGTTCCCACGGGGTCGCTCCAGCACATAAATTTAGGGCGTCCTAAATTTTGAAAATCTTCGTACTTCACATCTAACGTACGGCGCCGTGCGAGGGATGCGAATCAACATCAGAGCCACAACGTCGTGCGCAACATCATGCGAACCGCTGGGCATCAACCAATCCTGCATGCCCCTTTCGAGGCCTGTTGTTGCAGAGGTCTCAGTAACAGAGGACAGTGTCCGCTGCGGTGGCCAACGCGATCACGCCAGGCGGACCGCTCCAGGTCATCGACGCATCGGGCACGATAATACCGCCTTGCCCTTCTTCGATGCCTGCAGTCGCCTTGAGCGAGTTGAAGGAGCAGTGCCATCGGGCACCGTCGGTCAGGACTTGCACGAACTGTTGAGCCATGGCAGGGGGCGCACCAATGCGCTCCATGAGGCCCTCAAGGTAGCCGGGCACGAGCATGCGGGTGGAGGCCGCCGCAAAGAACACGTCCACGTCGTGCCCGTCGCTCACGGCTTGGGCAGCACACGCAAGGCCAACCACGGATTTGCTGGGATCGGTTTCAGGGTCGGACACGAATTTGACGAACACGCTGCAGGTCATGGTCTTCCCATGAGGTGCTCGGACTTCAATCATGCTCAGAATAACCGAGTTCTGTGAGAATTTCTGTTGCCAAATCCTGACTCGTTCGCCACATCCGCCTTGTGCGTCGGTATCTCCAACTGATGAGAGGCACAAACAAACATACCGAAAATATGCCAAGGAGGTCTGGATAGAACAACGTCACAGGTCCCAAAATAAACAACAATCCAATTTGCAGGTAGATTGTTGACGCTGCCCAGTCCAACCAAGTGAAGATGCTCTGATCACTGTCTTCATCCATCTCCCCCCATTGGAATTCTTCCTCGCAATGCGGGCAATCAAAGCGTCCTGGTGACCCATCAGCCAATTCCACCTTTCGGCTGCAATGTGGACACAGGATGACAACCATCAGATGGGAATCAGAGCTTGCTCTAGATAAGGTGACATCCATTGATGGCCTTCATTGCCACAAATGTACAGACTCCTATGGCTCCACTGAATTCTCTTGGCTTTGGAATTTGACGCCTATGTATGAGGCGGTGTCCAAAGTGGCCTATGCCACTAGTCCATACGTTCTACTTTTGAGAATTGACTCATGAATTCCCATACGATTGTTGAGGTGGGGACTCCTGTCGGATTTGCCCATCCTCTACCTGGTTGTGCGACGGGATCATCATGCTCATACGGGTTATGGGCCGCATAGAAGAGGGTCACCAACATCACTTGAGTTTCATCTGCACAGTTTGTATAGCCACGAATATCGTAATCAGACTGACTCTCGAT
>DANX01000002.1:0-581 GCA_002502295.1 Euryarchaeota archaeon UBA561
TCAAACACCACGATGTCTTCACCGAAGAAGCGTCCCTGTGTGCGTGCCTTGAGGTCGAACAGAGAAACACCAGCCATCAAGAGCCGTTGTTTTGACCATGTTTTCCAGCGTTCTTCAACGAGTTGGGTTTCGTCGTCAAGTTCCTGCCGGATAAGTTCAGTCATCGTGGTGAAATGGTCTTGGCTACGCCGCCATCGGTCTGGGGCAGGTTCTCCCTTCACCGCAGGAAGGTCAGGCTCGCTGGCGCTGTTCATGCGCTTGACAGAACCCTTGCGCGCCATGCGCTTACCAACCCCCGACCCTTCATCATCGTATGCGTGCAGATTGAAGCGTTTTGCGAGCGAGAAACCCTCATTCTTAAACCGAGATTCTACCGCCGGCAACTGGGCGAGTTTATGTTCGGTCGCAAAAAGAAGGGGAATGACGACGTCGGCGTCGTGTGCCCTTACTGCGGCATGAACAACCCGCTTGGCTCAGAACAGTGCCAACAATGCTACTACTCTCTCAACGTATCGGCCCGAGAACAACCGATGGCCAACCCGTCATCAACCAACGAGGAAATCATGAGTCTCTTGCTTGGA
>DANX01000002.1:771-5446 GCA_002502295.1 Euryarchaeota archaeon UBA561
GAACAACCCGCTTGGCTCAGAACAATGCCAACAATGCTACTACTCTCTCAACGTATCGGCCCGAGATCAACCGATGGCCAACCCGTCCTCAACCAACGACGAAATCATGAGTCTCTTGCTTGGAGAAAACGAAGAGGATGAAGATGAAGGGCCTGTTGTTGAAGCCGTTCTCTCGATGGACGACGTCATGGTGGAAGTGGACCAATACGCCGTTTCGCAACCAAAGGAGAGCAACGAAGGTGAGTCAGTTCCAGACTCGTTTGATTTCATCGGTAGCCAAGGGCCTACCCTCTCGTCAACGGTCGAATCCTCTGAGCCCGATGAAGTCGAGTTAACCGCTGATGATGCACCCAAGAAGTACATTGAATTCGAGTTGACCCGCACCGACCCACTGGATGAAGTCGCTGAGCCGGTTCACACCGGACGCGGTGGGTTGTACTCACCCACTGTTGCAGGGCCGAAGGACGACGATCTGCTGGGCGAGGTGGGTCCAGCTCCAACCGCTGTGCCCGACCTACCTGACTTGCCCGACGACCCGCCCCTTGGCGTGGCAAGTCTGGCACAAGCCGTGGGAGCTGAAGCTTCAGAACTACCTGAATTGCCCGGAGAGGACAGCGTTGCTGAACCGCTTCCAAACACGGTGGCGCTGCCAGCATCTTCGACCGTTTCAACGCCAACCGTTCCCGATTTGCCAGAGGATGAGGTCGAAACGCCTGCCCCTGTGGTGGATTCGACGGTTGAACCTCAACCGGCCCCGTCGGCCGAACATCGCATTTGGCCTTGGCCAAAGCGTGAACCTTGGGCGCCAACCAAGGTCTACCAAGAAGTGGTAAGCGCCATGGACCACATCAAACACGGCCGCATGGAGGACGCCGCGAACACGCTCGACAGACTCGGCCCCCACCTCGATGTGAACCTCGACATGCTCCTTCACGTCTCTGCGCTCATGCAGCATCTCGGCCGGCAAGAACACATGAAATGGACGCTCGACATGGCGGCGTTTGCCTACCCAAACGACCCACATGTTCAACAAGCCCGGGCTCAACTCTTAGTGTGAGGGAACGGTGATGGTTCAAACACCTGAGCTCCAAATCGACCATCAAGTGGTGCTGCGCCCAGCAACGCACAGTGTGCTTGTTTCCATGTTTGAGGCCTATCAGGAAGATGCTGAAGCCGCTCAAACAGCCCTTCCATGGCTTGATCCAAACGACGACGTGCGACGTCAACTTCGTGATATGCTGTACGACATTGAAGCGCAGAACGGCACCGATAAACTTCATTTCTGGTCCATCCATTCAACCGATTCAGATGAATTCATGGGTTTGGTCGGACTGGGGGATGAATTGCAATCCCTTCATTCCAATTTCAATTTAGGGTATTGGGTTCGACTGAATCATCGACGGAAAGCCATTGCCTCGAGGTGCGTTGATGCTATCTTTTCGTGGCTGAGCGAACGTTCAACCTCAACCGTGGTTGAAATCGCCGTCCATCCCCACAACGAAGCCGGTTTAGCCACAGCTTCCGCCATATGCCTGCGCTGGTCCGGTGAGCGACTTCCCGAATTCATTGGGATTGAATTCAACCAACGGACCGTTCCTCATTGCTTGCACATGGTTGATCTGGGGCCGGTGGCCTGAGATGCCAACGTGGATGACATTGGACACCGACGACTTCAGACACCTCCCAACCCATCAAGGACACCCGACTCGAAGCAAGAAGCCGTTCGATGGGCCAACAACTCGCCTTTCAAGGCCGTTCCTGGACGGATGGAGCCGTTTTCTGGAGTGGATGGAGGGTCATGATGGTGCAGTAACCGTGTTTGTTATCAGCGACCTGCTTGAAGATGAAGAGTTTCCCGAATTACTTCGTGGAGCCTTGGAGCGCTTTCCGCACCGACTCACCGTGGGGTGCCATGGCCACACACATCGCTCGTGGTCAGCCTGGGGCGAGGACGTTGATGGATTTCAGGCGATGCTTGAACGTTCAACCGCGGTGTTGAAGATGCACGCTGGAGAGGCCTTCAGGCCTTATTTTCGGGCTCCAAACGGATACATCGCGCCCTGGATGGCTCCGGTCTTGGCCGACGCTGGTTATGTAGTGGATTCCTCGGTGAACCCTTCATGGTTGGTTCGATCGAAATCTGGCGGGAAAGGTTGGCGTGCCGTGGAGAATGCCATGTCCAAAGCAGGGGTGGTTGAGCGCCCTTGGCTGACGAAGCTCTCGCTGCCGGTCAACGGTCCGGCGTTGTTCCAATTTCCACTCTCAATGGTGGCCCGACGCGCTTGGCGACGCGTGCCGCCTCTGTTGGAGCCCGAACAGCTCTCAATGGTGGAACGTGATGACGAGAGCATCACCACCGTGTACTGCCATGTGCTCGACTTTGCACGGCATCAAGCATCATGGGTGCCCCCGTTGAGGGCATAGAGCCAAGTAAAACAACCGTTGTGGACATCCCATGACCGTCGTGAACTTTGCAGAGAAATTCAAGCTCTTTTCGGACCATTGGTCGCCGAAAGTCATCGCTGAAATGAACGATTACCAATTCAAACTCGTCAAAATAGAGGGTGAATTTGTGTGGCACGACCACGGTCATACCGATGAAGTGTTCATCGTGCTCGAGGGCAGCATGAACATTGAATTTGAAGACCGAACCATCACCCTCAACGCCGGTGAAATGCATGTTGTTCCGAAAGGAACGCCTCACAAGCCCTTCGCAGAAAACGAATGCAAGGTTATGTTGGTTGAACCGCGAGGTGTCATCAACACGGGTGAAGCCGATGGAGAACTCAAAGCCGACAACGATGTCTGGATTTAGGCGCTGATGCGTCAAACTTTGGCGACCACGTCTCGGTAGACCTCGCCACTGCCTCGCAGGGTGCGATTCTGTGTCTCAAAATCAACTTCATACAGCCCAAAACGCATGGAATACCCTTCGGCCCACTCGAAATTGTCCATCAACGACCAGTGGTGGTAAGACCGCACATCATGTCCTGCAGCGATGGCCTCGGAGAGAACCCAAAGGTGGCGTTTGAGATGCTCGGTCCGCAAGGTATCGTTTTTGTCCGCCACGCCGTTTTCGGTGATTTCAATGGGTACGCCGAGCGGTGCAAGAAATTCGATGGCGCGCCGAAGACCTTCGGCGTACATTGGATAACCGAATTCGGTCGCAATTTCTTGAGAGCGTTTTTGGAATTTCATGTGCCTGAGCGCCGGAAGTGAAAGCCCCGTCAGCACGTGCGTGTAGTAGTTGAGACCGACAAAGTCCAGCGCCCCTTTGGCCTCGGGTACGTCCCTAAACCACATTCGGCCGCGCTGAATTCCACTTCTCCATGCTCCGTTCCAAAACCATTCCAGAAGGCGTGCGAGTGGCCAATCAATTGGACTCCAACGGTTCTTCGGGTCGAACAAAGTGACGTTTTTTGCAACACCAATAGAAACATCGGGATTTTTTCCTTTGAGGGCTCGATAAACGATACCATGGGCCAACAGAAGGTTGCGCATGACTCGTAGCGTGAGAGGAATGGAACGCTTTCCAGGAGGAAACATTCCCACGGTGTAGCCCATGGTGGAGAACACGGTCGGCTCGTTGATGGTCACCCACGTGGTGACACGATCGGAAAGCGCCTCGAAGACGCGTTCGCAATACGCAACAAACGAAGGAAGATTGGCTCGGTCGGCAAACCCACCTTTCGCTTCCCACCAGTCGGGGTGAGAGAAGTGATGCAGCGTAACCACAGGACGAATGCCCCTCGCCAAAAGGTCGTCAACCATCGCTGAATACACGGCCAAAGCGTCATCTTCCCACACACCCTCGGTTGGCTCAAGTCGGCTCCACTCGATGGAAAAACGGTAAGAGGTCATGCCAAGATCGCTGAGTAATTGGAAATCGTCTTGCCACCGCTCCCAATGTTCACAAGCCGCACCGCTTGGCTCGAGGCCTTTGGCTGCTTCGTGGACGGTCCAGTTGTTGATCTGGTTTCCCTCGACCTGATGGGCAGCTGTAGCGGTCCCCCAACGGAACCCCTGAGGGAACGAAACGTCATCGAGGTCGATGGTGCTCCAGTCTTCGTGAGGTTCGGGGTAGCGGCGTCGCCGGTACGAGATAAGGGTGATTTTGAACACCACGAACAGCCCGAAAGCCACGATGAGCAAAGTCAGCCACACATGATTCGCCTGCTGCCACCCGTCTTTGTAGTTCGGTATTGAACCACAGCATGAATGGCAGATTTCGGTGGTGTTCAAACGGGCCTCATGTCATCGTTTGAGGAGCGAAGTGGGCGACCCACTGCAACCCCTTGTGAGCAGGGCAATTGTGTACAAGGGAATCCCATGTGATCGCCCGTAGCAACATGGGTGCGATTCTGTATGTATGGGCAAACAAGGGACACCCATGTGGATAAAAGTAGATTCCACCAATTTGAACCTAAACAGGTATATTCCATAAAATAATGATCAGAGCGAACCAAAGAAGCAAACTCACTCCGAGGGTTTTGAGATTTTTGAGCCAATTTCGATTCGGAGGTGATGTAGACAGATTTACTCTCTGGTTTTCGAGAAATCGAAACACATTGTTGACGATCAGGAGAATGATGGAATAGGCGAAGATGGCATACCCCCAGGCGAGCCAAATCAAAATTTCCCAACCGTTTGGCGCTATACTTGGAAAATTTTCCAA
>DANX01000021.1 GCA_002502295.1 Euryarchaeota archaeon UBA561
ACGGCGTTGGTGGCCATCGGAGCAAGGGCGGCTACGTTCAAGAGTACCAGAACAATTCCAGCAATCAGCATGTTTCGGGGTGACATCATGGTTGTCATGGTATGAACCTCGGGCCGTTGAGGTTATAATGGTAGACCCTTCATTTTGACAAATGAGCGTTTTTTGTGTTCTTTTCGGTGTTTTCGCACAATCGTGAAGAGGATATGAGCGTTTCATGGTTTCTTCATAGTATAACAACAATAGGAAGGTTATATATAGGTGGTGCACTTATCACACTGTATCCGAGGAGGGCCGAACATGATGGATAGCAAAAAACACATCCGAAATGTAGCCAAACGGCCCTACCGTAAACGCCGTTGATTTACCGATCAACGAAACAGGCGAACCGGCGATTGACACCTTGAGTGCCACCGCAGGTTCGCTGGGAACTGCAAGGAGGCATGGTGTAGTGGATAGCATCAGGGGCTTCGGATCCCTGGACCTCGGTTCGAATCCGAGTGCCTCTGCCAGTTCCCTTTCATTGGGGCATGGTGTAATGGATAGCATGTGGGTGTGCGGTACCTACGATCTGGGTTCGAATCCCAGTGCCCCAGCCATCTCGCAGCACGGCGGTGCTAAAACGCAACACAGGAGCTGAATACATGAGCAAAAAAACAACCAAAAAAGAAAACAAACACACAAAATCGAACACCTTCGTCGTTGAGAAGGACGGGGACTGGTTTGTCGCCAACGGCCACATCCACCCCGATGAACTGATTGACCACGATGCGAATCTTGACCTGCCAAGGAACTTCTTTGGCCTTTTCGCCGCTTACAACCAGCATCACATCACCGATGGGACGGCATGGGATACATGGCCTTCGTGGGAACTGTGCTTGACGTCAATGGACATCGGCCTCCACTTCCTCATGCCAGGCTTGGACACCCATCAGGATTGGGTGCAGAGGGAGCACTGGCTTGCCTTGGCCCAACTCATTCACGAGAACCCCGCCATTTCGATGGACGGCTATACCATCACGATTCAAGGGAAAAACGGACATGAGTTTTCCTTTGATTTTTCACTCGAACTCGAGGCCTGGGGTGCTGCTGGAACCTACGCTGAACACAAGCAACACATGGAAGAATTTGCCAAGAAACCAAAGGCATGGATGTGGGCAATTCCGCTCTGGCCCTTTACGGACAACGTCAGCCATTCGCTCGGCCCGTACTGGACGTGCCCCAATTACATCCCCGAATACGGCGGGGAAACGACCGTCCACACACCCGACAGTTACTTTTGCATCGACGGAGTTGGAGAGACATTCCCTTCAAACCTCCTTTCGTTGATTCATCTTTGTATCGATGATCACCATCTTTGGGTCATCCAGTACAGGCAAGCGGCAAGCACGACAGAATACATCGCGAATGTCGAGAGGGAATGGCCGGGTGGAAGACCCGAGGATTACGAATACCAATGAAAAAGGAGAGAGAAACATGAACATGAACGAACAATGGAAGAAACTGATGTTGCTTGTGATGAAGTTCTTTGAACTTCAAAACGAGTTGACGAACCTGAGAATTGAAGAAATGAATGAATGGGAGCCGCCATCGATTGAATGCGACGCGTGCTTTGTCAAGGCGGTTGAAGAAGCCGCCCAAGCTGAACATGATTTTGACGATGAATTCCAGGGGGAATGGGCATGATGTCGAGTTGGAAACCGAATCCAACCGCTCCCTTGTGGTACCAGGACGGAGGCGGAGAACCTACGGGCCCGTTTCTCCACGGTTTGGAACTTCAACACACCAAGCAAGTTGGGCCCTCGTGCGTTGCGACGACCTTGTCCATGGTGGCCAATGCTACCGGCGCTCAAACGACGCCCGAGGACTTCAAGGCCGTAACCAATTCACAAGCCCCTCATACATGGTCGGAGGCGCTCAAGGATTACGGTTTACAGTTGGCCTATTGCAACAACGATGTCAGAAGACTGGAATACTTTGTTGATGAACTGGTCGCTTACGACGACCTGTTCTTCCTCTGCTTCTATTCGGAAGACCCGCCTTCGGACCCCAAAACTTCGGGGAAGTTGTGCACCGCCCACATCATTACTCTTCACAGAGACACCGTCTATGACACGGCGAAGTTTCCTTCGTCGGGTGGGGTGTGCAAAGCCCACGATTACAGCAGGCTTGAGAGGCAGACGAAGAGAATCTTCAGAGTGGTTCCGCTCTACCATCCGAGGTGCATCTGATGAGCATGGCCGCTGTCAGAAGAAACCTCAACAGATGGGGTGGTTGCATAGCCTACGGACCACCGATTGAGTTTGGACTGCCCATCGCCGTGCCAGAAAACAGGCCGTTGGTCATCGCCCATCCTGCGGCTGCCATGCATCATCACGCCAGTTTTGGTTTGGTCAGCGACGCTGGTCATCCGTTCATTCACGTGATGGTGGACAGAGGTGACTATGCTCCAGATGGATGGGACATTAATGCCAACGAAGCGGGCATGGCGACATGGCAGAGAATCTCCGACACCACACAAGGTCACAAGGTCTACAGAAAGGCAAACAGGTCCACGGCGCACTGGCAAGTTCACATCGCAGGTGAAGCTTACAGGACGCTGACGAACCTTCCGCCTCTTGATGTCCTCTACATGGACTGGTTGGAATGGTTGGAGGAGCATGCGCAACAACCTTGTCAACAATTCAGCAACGCCGTCGCCGCTTTTGTTCACAAGGTCAGAGAAGGCGGTTTGCTCGTGCTCGACCATAAACACAAGGGCATGAATGAACATGGTCATCCTTGGTACGCCAGCCTCAACGAGGCTTATGTTCATCTGCCGGGTGGCTCACTGCTCGCCAACAAAGGCGTGGTGGAGTGGATGTCGCCAGACCTCCACGGTGAGTATCACACCCACACGGCAACGGTTTACGAGGTGCATCATGGGGTTGAAGGTCCGCTTGCACAGAAGGATTGGGAGCATGCCATGCAGGCATGGACATGGACGGTCATGCCCGAAGTTTCAATGTCGCCGAAATCGGTGAAAGCCCTGCTTGAAAGCGAACCTACGCCGCCCATTCACCCCGCAGCGAAAACCCAAGCGCAGTGGATAGAAGATTGGTTGAGGCAGCAGGAAGAACACGAGGGCGGTCCCGCCTTCCTTGGCCCCACACCACCCTTTCATGCATGGCCATCAGGTGCGTACGCCAACTATCTGCAATGGCTGCTCGACCATCCGTCGCTCCTGCTCGGTGGATTTCCCAAGTCGTCGTACAAGTTCCTCGGTGAGGCGTTCAAACTCCACATCGTCCATGGTGACCTGGTCAGGCTTGCTCCCGCCCTTCATGCACAGGGTGCCGTGTTGGCCGTCAGGTCGCCGCTTGCGCAAAAGGTGGTCGCCAGGTGCCCAAGGTGGCTCGGTCAAACGCTGGAGCTGCAGTCCCCTGAACCTTGGATGAGCAACCCCGTCAAGAAACTGAAATGGTCGGGCGAGGATGCTACGCCACACCTCGCCAAAACGATGCTAAAGTTGGCCAAATCGCAACCCTACAGCCTCGCCTTTCCGGGCATCAAATCGATGCAGGTAAAGCATATCGTGTCCGTTTCCCACGGCACGGCTTCCTTGGGTGAAGTCATGAGGGCCGTGATGTCCTACTACGATGATTTGCCACCGATGATGGGCAGGGCGCCGATGGAGATGACCATCGTGTGTTTGGACCAGAACGACTACACGGACGTTGCGACGATGCCTCATCAATTCCAATTCCTCCCTAACGACGGCTCGTGCATTGACTAAGTCGATGTTCGCACACGGGCACGCGAAAGCAGGTGTCCCGGGTTGAGGAATGGTGGAAAGGCTACGGCCCGCCCTTGGTGTACGGAGCACGCTGCGCAAGCAGAGGAGCCGGTTCAATTCCGGCGAGGAGCGCCCATCATTTGCATTTGACGGGATTTTTTGGGATGTAGGGTTTTCTGGCCTTCTTGACAATGTGCAAGATCGCTCCACCGAGTAAACCAAGGAAAAAGGTCCAACCGACCAAGGCCACCCCGAGAATAGCGTAGCCCATGACGTTGAACGATGGTTCGACTTCGTCAGCAGCGGCATCGGTGGCTTGCACCGTCGTGGTCAACAACGCGGCCAACATGACCATGGCGAGGAGGTTGACGGTTCGATTCATGGCTTTCCCTCGTGGTTTTGTTTGTGGCGAACGGAATTTCTCCGGCGCGCGTGATTTAAAAATTTAGGCATCCCTAAACCAATCACATCTCAGTGCTGAAATACCTCCACAATCTGCTCTTTATCATGTGGGGCCCCGATAAGCACTGGCAGTGTTTCCGGTGCCATTCAACTCATCCCCCCTCGGACATGTCGCTGGACCGTGACTCAAAACGATGGTTTTGTTCGACATGCATTGACCCAGAGGTGATTCATACGCCTTACATTCTCACGCCAAAGCAGGTGGAAGCGATCTCACTTCATTGCGAACGATGTGATACGGTGTTTCTTTCAAAATACAAGATCAAACTGGAAATTGACAAGTCTGGATTCGTCTGCGAGCGCTGTAAAATCAACGAAGCCCACGCCACCGAGAAAACCTCGTGATTCCCTGGTTAGATTCGCTTGATGTCAAACCAAACCGGTTTGTGATCGGAAACAGCGCCGCTGCTCACTCGTTCGTCAATGCCCCAGTTCCCTGTGAGTCGGCCATCCAAATCGCTTGCGCTCACGATTCGGTCGTAGGCACACCGAGAGTTACCAACCGTGGTGTCCGCATCGTCTGGGATGAGCCACGTGTAATTCTCAGAGGCGATGGACAGCTCGACCAATTCATTGTGCGAGGCGTACGAGCAGTCGCCATTAAAGTCGCCGAGGATCACGTAATCGTCGTCGGCGGAGTAGTTGGATTGCCCCCAAGCATGGACCTCACCCAGCGCCCCCATTTCTTCCACAGCGAGGGTGGGTTTGGTGTGGATGTTGACAAACACCACGTCGGTGCCCGTGTCGCTTCCGCTTGGGTCAAGCACCATGAATCGCGCAAGGAATGGTTCGCGTTGAAACGAATCGTTTCCACTGTCATCGTACAGGGTGCCGTTGTCCATGGGTCGGAAGGAGGTTGCTTTGTAGTAGTAGGCGTACTGTTCCTGTGAATTTTTGTCATCTTCTTGTACACCGCTTCGCTCGGACAGAACCATGCTCCACTCCAAGGTTTGGTTGACGATGTTTTCTTGTCCGGTGACGTTGTTCAGTTCGTCAAGGAACAGGTAGGGGACTTCTTCGTCGATGTCTTTGATCTCTTGGACGGCGACCAAATCGTAGGCTTGGAAGAGGTCAACCAACTCATCAACCACGGTGGAATTGCTCATTTTTTTGTCCCCGAACACCTTGATGTTGATACTGCTCGTGTATTTAAATGAGGCGATAAATACATATCATTCCATTTCCAACCTAACCAAGTGATTAAAGATTTTATCTCTTCATCCGGATTGGTTATTAATAAATCATAATTTAAGTCATATATTTTTGATCTAAATCTCTTTTTATATTCAGTCATAATTTCTTCTTGATCTAAATAAACTTTTGCACAGTCAACAAGTGAAGAGGAAAAGTTATTTCCTTTAGCAAAATTTGCTCGGTAAATTGAAAGAATATTATCTAAAGGATTTCTAAAACAATGAATGATTTTTGCATTTGGAATTTGATTAGAGATTATACCTGCATATTGATAGTTGTATAACCATTTATTAATTGTTATATTTTTTTTATCTTCAACATTTGCTTTTCTCAAATATAGTTTTGCAAGATTGTGTTTTTGTTTTAAGAATG
>DANX01000028.1:0-678 GCA_002502295.1 Euryarchaeota archaeon UBA561
GTCAATCACGTGAATGATTCCATTGCTGGTCAGCACATCAGCGGTTGTGACGGTCGCTCCGTTCACGGACACGGTATCGCCGACGGCAAAGGCGAGGGTGTGTCCGCTCACCGTTTCGGCGGTCATGCAGTTGGAAACATCGGCGGCAGCGACGCTACCAGAGACAACGTGGGACAGCAGAATTTCTGACAAGGCTGCCACGCCGTCGGGCGTATCAAGGGCAGCGAGGTCAATGCCTGCATCGGTGAAGGCTTGGTCGGTTGGCGCGAAGAGCGTGAAGGGCCCATCGCCCTGCAGCGTAGCGAGAAGGTCAGCTTGGACCACCGCAGCCACCAGCGTGTTGTGGACGCCTGTACACCCGGCGGTGGTTGGGATGTCCCGAGGTGTATCGGTTGGCATAAGCACCTTGTCGATGACGTGAATGAGGCCGTTGCTGGTCGGCACATCGGTCGCCGTGATGGCCGCACCGTTGATCGAAACCGTAGCGCCTACCGAGAAGGCCAGCGGGTGTCCATTGACAGCGGTTGCCGTCATGCAGTCAGAAACGTTGGCCGCTGGCACAGCGCTGTCGAGCACGTGGTAGAGGAGGATGTCAGACAGCGTGGCTTTGCCTTCAGGCGTATCAAGCGCTGCAAGGTCGATGCCTGCATCGGCAAAGGCTTGGTCGGTTGGAGCGAA
>DANX01000028.1:976-25054 GCA_002502295.1 Euryarchaeota archaeon UBA561
GGCTTGGTCGGTTGGAGCGAAGACCGTAAAGGGCCCGTCTCCCTGAAGGGTGGTGAGCAATTCTGCTTGAATCACTCCAGCCACCAACGAATTGTGCACGCCGGTGCATTGAGCGGTGCGTGGGATGTCGTTGGGCGTGTCAGTGGGCGTGAGGACCTTGTCAATCACGTGAATGACACCGTTGCTGGTGTTCACGTCAGCGAGGGCCACATTGGCGCCGTTAACCATCACGCCATCACCGACGGTGAAGGACAGGGATTGACCGTTGACCGCCTCGGCTGTCATGCAGTCGGAAAGGGCCGTTGATGGAACATTGCCAGCTACGACGTGGTAGAGCAGAATGTCGCTGAGGGCGGCTTTACCTTCAGGGGTGTCAAGCGCTGCAAGGTCGATACCGGCGTCCGTGAAGGCTTGGTCGGTTGGAGCGAAGAGCGTGAACGGCCCTGGGCCTTGCAGGGTCGCAAGCAGGTCCGCTTGCACCACGGCGGCCACCAACGAGTTGTGGATGCCGGTGCATTGAGCGGTGCGTGCAATGTCGTTTGGCGAGTCAACCGGCGTTAGCACCTTGTCGATGACGTGGATGACACCGTTGCTGGTGTTGACGTCGGCCAGGGTTACATTGGCGTCGTTAACCATCACGCCGTCTCCGACGGTGAAGGCCAACGGTTGCCCGTTGGCAGCGGTTGCTGTCATGCATTCTGAGACGTTTGCGGCAGGTACTTCACCGGCCACGACGTGGTAAAGCAGAATGTCGCTAAGAGCGGCTTTTCCTTCCGGTGTGTCCAAGGCAGCAAGGTCAATGCCAGCGTCAGCAAAGGCTTGGTCGGTTGGAGCAAAGACCGTGAACGGGCCGGGGCCCTGGAGCGTCTCGAGGAGTTCAGCTTGGATGACGCCAGCCACCAATGAATCGTGGATACCGGTGCATTGAGCGGTGCGTGGGATGTTGTTCGGCGTATCGCTTGGCATCAACACTTTGTCGATGACGTGGATGAGGCCGTTGCTGGTCACCACGTCAGCGATGGTCACGTTGGCGTCGTTGACCATCACGCCTCCGTTGACGGTGAAGGCGAGAGGTTGGCCGTTGGCGGCGTCCGTGGTCAAACAGTCCGTGACATCGGCAGCGGCCACTTCAGAAGCCACCACGTGATACAGGAGAATGTCGGCGAGGGTTTGCTTGCCTTCGGGTGTGTCGAGGTCAGCGAGGTCAATGCCTGCGTCGGTGAACGCCTGATCGGTTGGAGCGAACACGGTGAACGGCCCCGTACCTTGGAGCGTGGCCAACAGGTCGGCTTGGATGACGGCAGCCACCAGTGAGTTGTGAATGCCCGTTGTTTGGGCGGTAGCGGGAATGTCGACTGGAGGCATTAGGACCTTGTCGATGACGTGAATGATGCCGTTGGAGGCTATGACATCAGCCAGTGTGACGTTGGCTGAGCCAACCGTGACGTCGGAGCCACTGACGCCAAACTTGACCTTATCTCCGTTCACCATGGTGGCCATCATGCCGTCGGTTACATCGGCGGCGGCGACTTCGCCAGCGAAGACATGGTGGAGAAGAATGTCCGAAAGGGTAGCGTTTTCTTCGGGAGTATCAAAATCATTCAGATCGATGCCTGCGTCGGCGAAAGCCTGGTCGGTTGGCGCAAACACCGTGAACGGCCCAGTTCCCTGAAGGGTGGTGACCAAGTCGGCATGGGTGAGAGCAGCCACCAGTGAATCGTGGATTCCGGTTCCTGCGGCGTTCGTTGGGATGTCCTGTGTGGCGTCCGCGCTTGCGTTCAGCGGCAGAGCGGAAGCGGTGAGGAGCGTTACGAGAAGGAAGGCCAGTGTTTTGTTCATATCCCATGAAAACTTTCCACTCAGTTATAATAGGCTGTTTTTCTTTAACACTTTGAGCGTGATTTTCCCGTCAATCAATGGATTGTCCGTTTGCTTATCGGGTGGTTTGAGAGCAGCCCTGCTTCCATCATTTTCCGAAGGTTCCGTTGTTTTCTAACAAATCACGACGAAGCACTTGGTCCCGTATTTCTTGTTTCGGCTCCGAACCGGAAATCCGAACATCATCAATGCTTTACCGGAATACGTCATCATGGCCGCGTTATATTTCCGGAATAATGAAATTTGATTTAAAAATCCATAATTTGGAGGCCAAGGGCTTATATTTCAGGCAAAAGAGGGCGTGTCATGTCATTTGCACCAGTGAACTACGACTACGGTACTGAATCAAACTACGCGTTCGCGACGGAGGTGACCTGCGCCTCAGACGAAGCACGCACATTGTTTGTTGAAGCTTACGGCCACTACTTGAACTACAACCACGAGCAAGCCATCGCTTGTTTTTCGGCCTGTGCCGAGGTTGACCCAAACTGCGCCATGGCTTACTGGGGCATTGCCTACTGCCTCTCTTCCAACTACAACTGGGCTCCTGGTTTGGGGTCTGGATACGACGCCATTCAGCAAGCCCTTGGGGTCATGGACCACTGCACCGAACTTGAGCAGGATTTGATTCGTGCGCTTTCGAAGCGCCACACTGCTGAGGCACGCGACGCCGCTGACCCCACCGTGCTCAACATGGGTAACTCCCCAGAACTCAACGTTGCCTTTGCCGAAGCCATGGCACCACTGTACGAAAAATACGCTGGCAACCTCGCGGTGACGGCCCTCTACGTCGAGGCGTTGATGAACCTCAAGGCCTGGCAATTGTGGGACAAGAACACCGCTACCGGGGAGATCACACCCGCTGACGACAACACCTTGCTCCTCGTCAAAATCATGGAAGATGCTTTCGAAAGCAGCGAGGCTGCTCGAGTCGACCCTGCTCTTTGCCATTTGTACTGCCACGCTTTGGAACTTTCACCGTTCCCTGAGCGAGCGCTCTTTGCCGCTGATGTCCTCCGCACACGCATGCCCGGACTGGGCCACCTTGTGCACATGCCTTCCCACATTGATGCGTGGGTTGGACAGTGGAAGGAAGCCATTGAATGCAACATCGCAGCGGTTGAAGCCGACGACCACTACGTCAGCATCACCGGCAATGAATCCCAGTTTTACAAGTTCTACCGCATGCACAACCACCACTTTGTCGTCTGGTGTGCCATGTTTGACGGGCAGTACGAGACGGCGCTCAAGTACGCCCGCAAGGCGGTTGACACCTTGCCCGCTGGAGACGCTAACCACGGTGTCCAGTTCATGCTGGCCGGCATTATCCCAATGGGTGCTATTTTCCTCGAATCCTACGTCACCATGCCTTGGCACGTGATGATCCGTTTCGGCAAGTGGGACGATATCCTGGCTGAACCCATGTATTCCGACAAAGACGTCTTCCCCGCCACCATCGCCACGCAACACTACGCCCGTGGTGTCGCTTACGCTTCCAAGGGCATGGTGCCCGAAGCAGAAGCTGAACAGGTTCTGTTCAACGAAGCGCTGCAAAACCCAGCCCTCGCTGGCCGAGTGTTGCACAACAATCTGATGTACCAAGATCCAGAAGAAGGACCGTCCATTTTGAACGTCAACGCTTCCATCCTTGAGGCTGAAATCGAGTACCGACGTCAATTCTTGGCCAAGGAAGCCGGCGAGGCAAGCGATTTTACCGCTGCCTTTGACGAACTGCGACGCGGCGTTGACCTCTCCCTCAACCTTGCCTACAACGAACCTTGGGGTCAGATGCAACCTGTTCGACACATCCTTGGGGCTCTCTTGTTTGAGCAGGGCCACATCGAGGAAGCGGAGGAGGTCTACCGGGCTGACATCGCCCTCTGGAAGGACAACATGTGGGGTCTTTTGGGACTCAAACTCTGCCTCGAAGCCCGTGGCGATGCTGCTGAGGAACTCGCTGAGGTGACCGCTTTGTTCGAAGAGCGCTCCTCCCGTGCTGACATCGTGCCAGCCAAGACGTGCTTCTGCGCTCAAGACGCGCTTGACACGAGCTGCTGCAGCTGATCGTGACTGTCGGACATCAGAGATTTCTCTGATTGGACAGGGGCATTGAGGAACGTCGAGGCCAACGGGTGAAAACTTAAGTCGGGGCTTGTCAAATCAGAACCATGCATCTCATCGTTTGCCCCAATTGCGGTAAGCGGATGAAAACGAAAGTGCTGATGCGTGGAAGAATTCTTTGCCCTGGCTGTCAGGTCCACTTCAGTGCGCCTGAACCGAACCATAGCGTCGTGACACTCTCTGTGAATGAACCCAAAAACGGCAACGTTCGCCTTGTTATCTTCTCGCTTTTCGGTTTATTTTGGCTATTTTTCTTTGCCATAACCGGGGGATTTGGTTTCATTTGGGAGGTCTCCACCGGTTCGCTCTCGCTTTCTGGCTGGCAGCTGTTTATTCCTCCATTGTACTTGGCTCAGCTTTCAGCAGCCTCTTATTTTCTCACGCCACTCCTGAAGAGGTCGTTCGGCCGACAGCCCACGGCCATGACATCTCCTGTGGCCTCAGCAATAAACGCGGGGCCACAATCTGCGCAATTCCAAGGAATTCATCCTAAGAAGGACATCTTCAACATACTTTCCATCTTGTCTCTTGTGATGTTTTTCTTTGCTTTGTTGCTCACCATCGGCGTGGTCATTTTCCTTTTCATTTTGGTCATTGCGGCCAGCGGGGGAGGCATGTACTGACACAGCCCGCAGCGTTGAGTGCGTCTCCAAGGGTTCTCAGTCTGTCCTGTTCGTGCCTAGCGTTTGCCTAAATGGGTAAATGGCTCATGATTGTCCCTCCGACGGCGACCGACGCTCTATGGTGCCTGGTTAAACTGGCTTAACATCCGATGGAAATGGTGCACACCCTGTTCTTTCGTTGGGGAATAGCGTCCACGGTCGTAAGCGCTTGAAGCCATGCCTTTCTGCACCTCTTCAATCACCCACTGGTCTTGGTGTTCAACCGTGTCAAGCTCCGAACCTGCGCCCTGACCGGCAAGTTCTGCGTCCTTGACGTAGCCTCGGTAGAGGATCCTGCATCGTTTGGTAGACACAGGCATCACCACGTTCACCGACAACCCCCATGGATAGAAATTGAACATCATGTTTGGAAACAACCACAGGTAGTACGCCGCGATCTCTTGGCCTTCATCGGGATGCCCTTGTGGCAGATCAAACGTGATGTCGCCTTTGGTGGCTTTGCCTATTTGGAGCACGCCTCCGTCAAAGGTCTCGGTGATGTACCCGGAATAGTCGAGCGCTTGGTTAAGTTCAGGGTGAACATATGGAATGTGGAATCCCTCGAGGTAGTTGTCAACGTAAAGCAGCCAGTTGGCCTCAACGGTGTGGTCTCGGTCCCTTTCAGCATCGTACGTGAACGACTCAGGTGAAAGAAATCCCAACCGTTTCTCCAGCATATCCCATGGTAGTTCCATCCCTTTCCCGAGGGTGGTGAAATGCATCCCCATCCACTGTTTGAGAGGGAATTCACGGAGGTTATCTGCCGAACTTGGGAAACCGATGGACTGTTCAAATTCAGGCATGTGGCGAAGGGTGCCGTTGAGGCTGAAGTTTCGACCGTGGTAGCGGCACTGCAGGGTCTTCTTCGTGCATGGCTCAAGCACCAGGCGCATGCCACGGTGCGTGCACACGTTGGAGAGAACGCGTGGAGCCTCATCGCTCAACAACACAACGGATTCGCCGTTGATCGCCTGGAGGTGTTCAATGGGCAACATGGCATTGATGCTGAGCTCATCGTTATGGGCGAGAAATTGCCAACCGTTGAACACCGATTTTAGCCCCTCAAACACGGACGGGTCCGTGTAGTAGCGCGACGGAAGCGTTCGTGCCGTTCGAATGTCAGCATCGATCAGTTCTCTTGACATGCTCTCATACCTTCTGCCAATCGTTCCCGTTCCACCAAAGGTTGGTGCCGTCGCTCATGATTCTCCATGTGTGGCCCGTTTCATCGGTCCACTGGTTCACCACGGTGGGCTCCTCAACAACCGCAAGCGGCGCAGCGACCGATTCGGTGGTGGCCACGGATTGAACGGTTTCCGTTGCCGCAGGCTGAGCGCTCATGTCCGGCATTCCCAACGGCATACTGGCGGCTGCGAAATCCTTGGCCACGTCGTCCTCTTCACCCATGCGCTTGCGCAGAACAACGACCACGACGGCGGTGATGACGATCATCGCAAGACCGATTCCCACCATCATTCGTTGTTGGGCAGCTGCCTCTTCCGCTTCCTCAGCTTGTTTGGCTTCAAGGATGGCTTGTTCGTTGTCGCCCATTCCATCACCGTCAGAATCGGCCGTTTCGGTGGCGTCGTTCGGGAAAGCATCGGCGTTGTTGCCAACGCCATCGCCGTCGCTGTCGAACCATTCAGTGGAGTCTGCGGGGAACACATCTGCCTCGGTTCCGTTGGGATTGTCGCCGTACCCGTCGTTGTCAGCGTCGGCCCACTGGGTGGCGTCGTTCGTGAACAGATCGGCGTTGTTGCCTTGTGGACTGTCGCCGTAGCCATCGCCGTCTGCATCGCTGCTCTGTGTCGCATCCTCGGGGAAATCATCGATGTTATCACCCACCCCATCACCGTCGGCGTCCATGGATTCTGTGGCGTCGTTGGGGAAGGCATCAGCGTTGTCGCCCACGCCGTCGCCGTCGCTGTCAAGTGTTTCATTGGCATCGTTGGGGAAGGCGTCAGCGTTGTCGCCCACGCCATCGCCGTCCAAGTCGGCGATTTCTGTGGCGTCGTTGGGCGCCCAATCTGCGTTGTCTCCGACGCCATCGCCATCGCTGTCGTCGGTTTCGGAGGCGTCGTCAGGAAAGGCATCGGCGTTATCGCCCACGCCATCGCCGTCTGAATCGGTCCATTCATAGGGGTCGCTTGGGAAGGCGTCAGGGTTGTTTCCAGAGGCGTTGTCACCGTACCCATCACCGTCGCCGTCCGTGGTTTGGGTGGGGTCGTTATCGAACGCATCGGCGTTATCGCCCACACCGTCATCATCGCTGTCGGCGGTTTCAAAGGGGTCGTTGGGGAAGACGTCAGCGTTGTCTCCGACGCCGTCGTTGTCGCTGTCGAGGGTTTCAGTTGCATCGTCGGGGAAGACGTCAGCGTTATCGCCCACGCCATCACCGTCCGTGTCGGCCCATTCACTGGCATCGTTGGGGAAGACGTCAGCGTTGTTGCCCGAGGCGTTATCGCCGTAACCGTCGCCGTCGGAATCCGTGGTTTGTGTGGCGTCGTCATCGAACGCATCGGCGTTGTCACCGACCCCATCACCGTCGGTGTCAGCCCATTCACTGGCGTCGCCGGGGAAGGCGTCGCTTTGGTCGCCATACCCGTCGCCATCAGCGTCGTAATCAATGATTTCGACCGTGTTGGTGGAGGTGACCTTGCTCCCATCATCGGTTCCATCGCTTGGAGTGACCGTCATGGTCCAGAGGTCTCCAATGGCGGTGGCGGCCTGGTCCAGAACGATCTGATCGTCGTATTGTGTGATGGCCGTGCCGCCGTTGAGCCATTGAATCTGCGTTCCCGATTCGAGGTCACCGTCAGGGTCGTTGTAGTCGTAAACAGCGTGCAAGTTAACGTCGTAGTAGGCTTGTGTGATGGCCGTGCTTTGGCCAGCAGGTTGGTCGCTGATGTGGACATTGTTGGCCGTCGGAGCCGTGTTGGTCGGGCCCGGTTCTGGAACCGTCACGGAGGATGTGGTCCACGCGTCACCCGAGCTAGCACTGTTTCCGTTGGCGGTTAAGACCGCAATGTCCACGCTTACGGCTCCACTACCGGCAGCAGGAGCAGTCCAATCAAAGGCCCAAGAGCGGTAGGAATTGGTGGTGTGGGTGGCGGAGAGCCCTGAACCGTCAACCTTCACGGCCATGATGCCTATGCCAGGGGCTGAAAGGCTGCCCTTGTCAACCACGACGTTGAATCCGCCGTTGTTTCCCGAAACTCCACCGGAAACAGAGATTTGGATGCTGTAGGTTTGCTGACCGTTGTAGGTGGTGGGGAAATTTTGGCTGATGGTCGGTGTGGACCCACCGGAATGGCAGGAGCAGCCGCTGCTGGCTTGGTTGTGCATGCCGTTTGAACTGCCTTCAATGACCGGCAACATCACCAGTAAAAAGCCGGTAAGGAGGAGGGCAAAGCCTCTGGCTGGAGGGAGCATATGGTTTCGGTTTGTTACTTTCTTATAACAAAAGTGGTTTCTGGTTTCAGTAGACGCCCTGCGAAACGGTTTATCTTGGGCCGCGGCGCGATTAAATAGGGGAGTTTGGTCGGGAGGCTTACCTACGTTTGTGAGGGAGGAGTCACTACAATGCCAAAGCCATGGACCTCAAAGCTCATCATCAAAGCCTTGGGAGTTCAGAAGTGCAACGGCAGTATGGACGCCGCTGTTGAGGACCTGCCCCTCGAAAAGGCCATGGAAGTGGCCCGTGAGAAAGCAGGACTTGGACACTTGACCGGTGCTGACCTGAAGGCGCAAACCCGTGAGGTCATTGGAACCTGCGTGTCAATGCGTGTGAAGGTTGACGGTCATTGGGCAAATGAAGCCCTCGAAATCATTGCAAAAGGAGAATGGGACGAGCGCTTTAATTGAACACTCACGAACCGCGGAAGAGGTTTCGGCCTCGCCGACCGCAGAGGTGAATCAACATGGAAGAAAAAATCAGTGAAGCCATCAAAGCCGCCATCGAAGCGGCTCCTGAGCGAAAGTTTGTCGAATCTGTGGACATTTCGTTCACCATCAAAGACGTTGACTTGAAGAACCCAAACAACCGTATCAAGGAAGAGATCCGTCTCCCCTCCGGTCGTGGTCGGGAACTCAAAGTCGCCATGTTTGCTGCCGGTGAAGCCGCCACCAAAGCCAAGGCCGCTGGACTGGCCGTGTTCTCCCCGCAAGACATCGAAGACTTCGGGGGCAAGAAAGGGCGAGCCAAGAAGGTCGCCAATGAATACGACTTCTTCCTCTCTGAGGTTCCTCACATGGGGCTCATTGGTCGCTACCTCGGTGTTGTTCTTGGTCCACGTGGCAAGATGCCCCGTCCCGTTCCTCCTACGCTTGATCCCGCTGTTCTCGCCGCGGGTCTCGCAAGCACCGTTGTGGTCAAGTCCGGCGACCGAATGAGCTTCCACGTTTCCTTTGGAACGGTCAAGCAATCCCACGACGAACTTCTGGCCAACGCCATGGAAGTGTACAACCGTGTCACGAACAAACTTGAGCGTGGCATTGGCAACGTGCGTTCCATGTTCATCAAGACCTCAATGGGTCCATCACAACGCATCGAGGTGATCAATTGATTCCAAAGGTCGTCTCATGGAAGAAGGACACCGTTTCTGACCTTCACACCTTGTTGACGGGTGGCGAAACCCTCGCCGTCATCGACATCCACGGCGTGCCGGCCTCCGCTATGTTCGGCATGCGTGCTGAACTTCGTTCCTCGATGAAGATTCAAGTGGCCAAGAAGCGCCTCATGAAGATTGCATGGGAGCGCGCCGGCTACGACCTCGCTGACCTGGAGAACCTCTACGCTTCAGCCGTTCAGCCTGCCCTTGTTTCCTCGGCCAGCCTCAACTCGTTTGAGATGTTCACGGAACTCAAGAAGACCGAAGCCGGTCGTGCCGCCAAACCCGGCGACATCGCTCCTCACCAAATCGTGGTCGAAAAGCAAGACACCGGCATGCCCCCCGGTCCCATCGTTGGTGACCTAAACTCCGTTGGTATTCCTGCAAAGATCATGGGCGGAAGCGTCCAGATTCAGAAGCGCACCGTCATTCTTGAAGAAGGCGAAGTGTTTGAAGGCGAACTCGGTATGATGCTCTCAAAGATTGGCATCAACCCCATGGTCACGGGGCTCCGCTTGTGCGGAACCCTCGAAGGTGGCACACTCTTTGAGCCGTCCACCCTCGACATTGACTTTGAGCAATTTGAGCAGGACCTCATCAGCGTGGCTGCTGGCGGATTCAACCTCGCCTGCAACATTACGTGGTTCACCACGCAAACCATGCCTACACTCCTTGCCAAGGCCAGCGGAGAAGCGCTGGCTGTTGCATTGGAAGCAGCGATCGCTACGGCGGATACGCTGCCACATCTGGTGGCTCGAGCCCACGCCAGCGCCCTCGGCGTTGCTGGCACGCTAAGCCCCGACGCACTCGACGACGAACTGGCTGCCATGATGGGCGCCGCTGCATCCGCAGCCGCCTCCGCGGCCGCCGTCGACACGAGCGCTTCTGAAGCCCCAGCCGAGGTTGAAGAAGAGGAAGAAGAGGAAGAAGAGGCCGGATTTGACGGTCTTGGAAGCCTGTTCGGCTGAACAAACAAAAAACACTGAGGTGAAAAAACATGGAATACGTATACGCTGCTATGCTGTTGCACGCTGCTGAAAAAGAGATTGATGAGAAGTCGGTGAAGGCTGTCCTGAAGGGCGCTGGCGTCGACGCTGACGCTGCTCGAGTGAAGGCCCTGGTGGCCTCCCTCGCTGGCGTTGACATCGCTGATGCCATGACCCAAGCCGTTGCTGCACCCGCTGCAGCTGCTGCCCCTGCCGCCGCTGGCGGTGCTGACGCCCCTGCCCCTGTTGAAGAGGAAGAGGAAGAAGAAGAGGAAGCAGGCTTCGACGGTCTTGGCTCGCTCTTTGGTTGAGCAAGGTCCGATCGCTGCCGAATCGCACGCCGGCTTCGACCGGTTTTCGTGTGAGCGCGGCCTGTCCATCGGTCTTTGTCCACGGGAACACCTCGCCCACTCGGGCGATGACCGTGAAAGCGCCGCAATCGCACGCACGAATTCTCCAAACCGCTGAGCGAAAGCCAGGTCATGAAAGGGTTCATCCCTTGACCACACCTCGAACGCTCATGGTCAGGAAAGCAACGCTCGACCTTGAGGTTAGCGTTTCAAGCATCCAGGCCATCCGATTGTTTCGCGAACTGGCTGAAGAAGCCGGTTGGGCGCTCCAACGGCATGAAGGCTCTCGCCTCGTCGATCGTTTCGCTATCATCATGCCGATGGCTCAGTCGGCTCGCACCCTTGGACTCAAGGTGCTCGATGGGCCTATGCGTGGGATGGAACTGACGTGCTGGTCGGAAACTCGCGGTTCATCTGGAGCCGTCAACATCGCTTCTTGGCTGGTTCCTGGCGGTCATGACGGTGAATTGTTCCGAACGTTGGTTCAACACTGGGTTGCCCGAATGGACCGTTGCCCTTGGCGGTGGAGCTTCGGCGAACGTTCCAAAGTTGGCTACCTCTTGCCCGTTTGGAGGCAATCTCGCCGGCGTTTTTCAGACCTCGGTTTCAACACCAAAAAGGCCGGTTGGCCGGTCGAAATTCAGGGCCGTTGGCCAATGAAACAACCGAATGCACCGGTCTCTGACAACGAAGAGGAGTGATGTCCCCCGCCTCCCCCTAAGGGGGAGGCGATTTCATTATCGGGTGGGGCTTTATATCGGCCTCTCACGAGGGGCAACTCGCAAGGTGGCGTCATGCTGAACAATCCACAACAACGGAAGGCGCTGGTCCTCTCGCTGTTGATGGTGATGCTGGCTCAAACGGCCTATGTCGAGTCCTATCGGGGATGGACCTTGGCAGACGATTCCAATCCATCCCGATTGAACGCAGGTTGTGATGGAGCGAGCCGAACGGCAGGCACGCCGATTTACGTTGATTCTGCTCTGGGTTCCGACGACTGGAGCGGCACGTGGTCTTGTCCAAAAGCCACGCTTTCTGATGCTCTGAACGATTCTTCATCCGACGATGAAATTGTTCTCGCCTCCGGTCTGTACCACGAAAACGTGACTGTAAGCGGCAAAGACGACCTCGTGATCCGTGCGGCTGATGGAGCCAGTGTGGTGTTTGACGGAACCCGCAGCATCGCTGACGACCTCAACGTTTCTTGGAGCACCGCTGACGGCAACGGTGTTCAAGAAACAACGCTACCGGTTGACGGATGGCAGTTGTTTTTGGCGTACGAAGAACAAGTGCCAGCTCGCTGGCCAAACGCTCAATTCTCCGATGAGACGGTGTTCAATCGCTCCTACTGGGCCGAGGGTACGCTAACCGGTTCCAACAGCGCCTACACCCAAGGGTGGTTGACGGACGCCGGGCCAGAATCAGGCGTTCACACCGGTCTGAACGAGACCATCAACGCCACTGGACTTGACCCCGTGGGTGCGATTGCGGTCATGAACCTCGGGTCGTTCCGCAGCAACAGCCGAATCATCACGGACTGGACTGCCAGCAATGGAACGTTTGCCTACGATGGAAGCGGTGTCGGCTGGAAGAACAAGCACCATGCTTACTTCCTCGAAGGCAAGCAGGAACTCATCGACCAGGACGGTGAGTGGTGGTTCAACAACACGAACAATCGGCTGTACTACAAGACGCCATCCGGACAAGATGCGAACGATTTGGACCTTCGCGTGAAGGTTCAGCCCTTCGCCATCTCCGTTGAGAACTCGGACGGCGTGACCGTTCAGGGCATTGATTTCTTTGGAACAACCGTGAACTTCAACGAGTGCGACGGGTGTTCGTTCACCAACGCCACCCTTGAGTATCCCAGCACTTCCAAGCGTGGCCTTGGAATTGCTGGAGAATCCGAAAATGACCGTTGGATGACCCGTTTCTATCGAAGCACCAACAGCTTCGTCGACAACGTCTCCATCACCAACACCGACGGGGGCGCCATTGAATTCCAAGGTTCAGCCGGTCAGTCGCACAACAACACCGTGAACAATTCCTACTTCCACGCCATCGACTGGTCAGCGGCCGATCAAAAGGGCTTGATGACCACGATTTACGAAGGCGGCCGGGACATGTACTTCACCAACAACACCGTTCATTTGACCGGTGCTTCATCCGTTCTTTCCATCGGTGACGCGCCCAAGGTCTTCTACAACGACGTGTGGGACGTCGGCCACTTGCAAACCGATGGGGCTGTTGTCCAGATCATGCAAGGTGAGGCCCCAGGTGCTGAAGTTGCGTACAACTGGATTCATGACATCATCAAGTACGGCGTTCGCTTTGACGCTCCCATCGGCCAAGTGGGAACGGGCCAAAACGGCACCATGCACCACAACGTGATTTGGAACGCTGCTGGTGGGTTGATGGTCAAAGGTGATTATCACAACATCCACAACAACACCGTGTTCAATTCCTCAGCCAGCAAGAACGACATCATCGCATTGACCGATGGCGACATCAACAACAAGAACTCGACATTCCATCGCAACGCCATCGATAGCATGGCTGACCACCGCTCCGACGACGTGTATGCGAACCCGCTTCCAAACGGCTCCCATTGGGGCAATTGGAATGGGTATTTGCAAGGCTACGACGGCATGTTTGAGGCTCGCAATCAGATTTCATGCGCCATCTACGACAATGGTTCGCTCTATTGTTGGGGGAGAAACGATCACGGACAACTCGGTCTAGGCTACACCAGTGGTCGAGAGGAGGCGCCTCAGTACGTTGACCTTGGCACCGGTCGCACCATCACGTCCTTGGGCATAGATGATTCGGGGGCTGAAGGGTGGGCGCCCAATTCCCATTCTTGTGTTGTGCTCGACAACGGTGAATTGCTGTGTTGGGGAGCCAACGAAGACGGGCAACTTGGCCTTGGAAACACGTCAACGAGCGGTGTCTGGGAACCGACCACGGTCAACGTGGGTTCAGGCCTCACCACCATCAGTGTGGCCGTTGGGAGCGCAGCAACATGTGCCCTTCTCAGCGATCATAGCGTGAAATGTTGGGGTAAGAACAATTTCGGCCAACTTGGCCTCGGCAATTCGTCCAGCAACGACGTGCTTACACCACACGCCGTCACGTTCAGCGGTTCGAGTAACCCAATCAGTCTTCATGCAGGACGAAATGAGTTTTGTGCACAATTGGACAACGGCTCGGCAGCGTGCTGGGGAGAAAACGCTGAGGGTCAATTTGGGCTTGGCAACACCACCTCGCAGACCTCACCGGTTTCACTCACGCTTCCAACCGGAAGAACGGTTGCATCCATGAGTGCGTCAAAGGATTTCATGTGCCTCAATTTGGACAATGGCTCGATTGTATGTGCTGGGCGAAATGCCGAACATCAACTTGGGCAGGGAACCCAGTCAACACGAGAAACCTCGTGGAAGTACGTGGTAGGGCTGGACATGGTTGCTCACACCGTAGAGCTCGGTCAAGACGTTGGTTGTGCTCATTTGGTCAACGGAAGCATGGCCTGTTGGGGAGAAGATGCATGGGGCTTGTTTGGTAATAGCACGACCTCTTACACATCTCGGGTCGCCTCGACAGCAACCCAATACGCCAACTTCGGAAACGGCCGAACAGCTGTGTCCATCAGCTTGAATTATCGGCACGCTTGTGCGGTCTTGGACAACGGCGATCTCACGTGTTGGGGGCGAAATCACAAGGCTCAACTGGGACTTGGCAACACGACACAAGCATTCATGCCGGCGGTCGTCAGCAACGTGAGTTCGATTCGTCATGTTCACGTTCATGAGATGCTGGTTGACCCAGCCAACGATGATTTCCGCCCCAAGTGGGGATCAAAGTTGCACCAACTCAGCGCTGGAGCGTACGATGCTGGAGACGCCAGCCCTTGGACGGCAGGTGTAATGTGGACGTACAGCCCGATGAGCGACCCGATTTCGGGATGCATGGATTCCATCTCCACCAATTACAACAGCAACGCCGTCTTTTCTGATGGTTCGTGCATCTACACAACGCTTTCCTCCTCCTCTAGCACGCTATCGCTTGAGGTCGGTGTGACCATGACCCCGCACACGCTAACCTACAGCACGCCGTTCCTTGCCGATGATAAACAAACAGCGACTTCCTCGGGCGATGTTGGTCTTGGTTCGAACATTGCGTTGGATTCCAATGGTGCTGTTCACATTTGTTCACAGACAGGCTCAAACCAACTTCAATACGCCACCAACGCTTCAGGAAGCTGGCAGTCTGCGACCATAGATACGATAACGGCCTCCCATTGTGTCATCATTCTGGACAGTGTAGATGACATCCATATCACCTATCACGATAATTCCAACGACAACCTGATGTACGCTACGAAAGCCCTCTTAGATGGGATTTCATCCTCTAACTGGGACATTGGAACCATGGACAACAACGGCGATACCGGTACCCATGGGTCCATGGCGGTTGACGCAGATGATAGGTTGCACGTTGCTTATTACTCCGGTTTCTGTTCTTGTCCGAAATATGCAACAAAAGATAACGGGAGTTCGACCTGGTCAAGAGAATTTGTTGAAAACTCCACATATGACATTGGAAAATTCACAAGCATTGCCTTGGATTCAAGCGGAAAACCTCACATCACCTACCGAGATAATACCAACAAGACCCTGAAGTATGCTCACCAGATGGGCTCGTCTTGGGTGATCTCCTCCATTGATTCAACATCTAACACGGGAGGGGGCACTTCATTGGGCATTGATTCAAATGACCATCTTCACGTAGCCTACAAAACCAACACTACTGAAATGGCCTACATGACCAATCGTTCTGGTTCATGGGTGAAAACCACTCTTGATGCCAACACTTCTGGAGGTTGGGGCGTGAATTTCGTTGACATCATGCTCGATGAAGGCGATGCCCCTCACGTTGTATACACTGACATCATCAACAAGAAAATCCACTACATGTCAAACACCCGAGGTGTTTGGGAGCGAATCCTCGTTGCTGGTAATTCCATATCTTGGCTCTCATCAGCAACGATGGACCAAAACGGTGGCATCCATGTTTCGTACTACATTGAAGGTTCATACGATGATCTTGGGTATGCAGCTGTACGCAGTCTTGCACACCGACCTCAATTTGAGATTGAACCAAACCTACCAAATGGTGTCTTGCTTGGCGCAGAGAACGGTACAATTTACGGAACACCAACAGTGTTCTCAGCGCTCACCGAGTACACAGTTTGGGCAAACACAACTAGAACCTCAGCCTTCACGACCTTCTCACTGAGCGTGGATTGGGAGCTTCAGGCGAGCGTGGATTATCTTGAGACGCCTAGAAACACGGCCATCACGCCGATCACGTTCAATTGGACTGCTTGGTCTTCAGGCGTCGCGAACAGCACAACGAGCGTGTATACCTCTGGAGATTCAGGCAATTACAACAGCATCGCTATCGACAGCAACGACAAGGCCCACATCGTCTTTTATCGTGATGACAACACCAACATTTACCACTCAACCAACGCTTCAGGTTCTTGGGTCACCTCTTCCATCGATACGAACAACAACGTGGGCAAATACTGCTCAATCGCCATCGACTCGAACGACGGATTGCATGTTTCCTATCAGTACAATACGGGTAACACGCTCAAGTATGCGTACCAGGCTGCAGGCTCCTCAACATGGTCAAAAACCACCGTTGACAACACGGGCGGGAAGTTTACATCCATTGCCATCGATTCCAATGACAACCCCCACATCGTTTACCGGGATGGTGGTGGTAATGGAGGTGACCTTGCTTACGCGAAAAAGACCAGCGGCTCATGGAGCGTTTCATCTCCCGTGTATTCGGCGGGTGATGTCGCAGCCACGTCAATCGCCATTGATTCAAACGATGATGTTCACATCGCCTATTACGATGGAGCTTCAAACCAAAAGAAACTGTACCATTTGACCGATGCTTCGAGTTCTTGGGTGAGGACATCGTTTGGGACCATTGGTTCCAACACCGGTGGGACGAGTGTCAGCATCGCCATTGACCCAACAACCGATCAACCGGGCATATCCTACTTTGACATGGGCGCTACAGACCTCGAGTATCGATCGTATTCGGGGAGTTCCTGGTCGTCGGCTACCACGGTCTCGCCGTCGGGTGATTATGGACGATTCAACTCGTTAGCGTACGATTCACTTGGCAATGTTCACATTTCTCATGAGCGAAACAGTGCTGATGATTTGTATTATACTTCAGACAAGACTGGCTCTTGGGTGACCACGGCCATCGATACCACCAACAGCGTAGGCACGTATACGGCCATTGCTGTTGACGGCAATGACGATCTTCACATTGCCTACCGGTACAACACCGGTACCGACCTCTATGTCGCCACCGTTCAAGGCCACAACGCAGGCTCCGTTTCACGGACTGATGTTGCAGGAGCAACCTGCAGCATCTCGCCCTCACTTCCAAGCGGTTTGACATTGAATCAAGGCACGTGCACCATCAGTGGAACGCCCACATCTGATGGTTCGAATACAACGTACAACGTCACGGCCACCTCATCCACTGGCGTTTCCAAGTCGGGTGAATTCAAGCTCTGGGTGACCCTGATCGCCCCGTCCATCACCTATTCAGGCTCGCCGTTCACGTTTACGGAGGGCGCAGCGATCTCGAGTATTACGCCCACCAACACCGGCGACAGTGCCTTTTGGTCTGCGTCCCCCTCCCTTCCTTCTGGCCTCAGCCTGAGTTCAAGCGGCGTCATCAGCGGCACACCCACCGTGCAGGTTTCGGCGACCACCTACACCATCACGGCCACGAATAACGGAGGCTCTGACACGGCGACCATCTCGTTGACGGTCAATGCGCAAGCCCCGGCTGACCTTGCCTATTCGCCTGAAAACATGACCCTGACCAACGGAACGGCGATGAGCACCAACACGCCCAGCGTGAACGGAGGGTCCGTAACAGCATGGCAAATGAGCCCAACCTTGCCAACCGGTTTGACCTTTAGTTCGAGCACCGGCGCCATCAGTGGGACGCCATCGGTGTTGCAAACAAGCGCCATCACCTACACCATATGGGCGAACAATTCCGGCGGTTCATCTTCGGCCACCGTTAACATCACCATCAACGACATCGCTCCTGCTTCAGTCAGTTATTCCCAAGAGAACATCACGCTGACAAGAGGCGTTTCAATGTCCCCCACCACGCCCTCAAGCGGTGGTGGCGTGGTCAGTTCATGGGCCATCTCTCCGTCGTTGCCAAGCGGCCTGAACATGGATTCGTCAACGGGTGAAATCAGCGGCACGCCCACCGTGTTGCAAACCACAGCGGTCACCTACACCGTTTGGGCCAACAACTCTGGCGGTTCGGTCTCGGTCTCCATCAACATCACCGTCAACGATGTAGCCCCCAACACCGTCGTGTATTCATCGCATGACTTGACGCTTGAGAAGGGGACGCTCATGACGACCACCACGCCTGCCATCAGCGGCGGAAGTGTGACGACATGGGAGATCAGCCCCTCCATTCCAAGCGGACTCTCGTTCAGTTCATCGACGGGCGCCATCAGTGGCACACCCTCGGTGTTGCAAACAACGGCCATCACCTACACCATTTGGGCGAACAATTCTGGCGGTTCAACCTCTACCCAGTTCAACATCACCATCAACGACCAACTCGCATCTGTAACCTATCCTTCAACCGTTGATGTCTCCAACGACCGAGCGATGACGACGGTCACGCCGACCGTCACCGGTGGGGCGGTCACCTCGTGGGTCATCGTGCCTTCTCTTCCCTCAGGCCTCAACTTCGGCAGCAGCAATGGAAGCATTTGGGGGACGCCGTCCGGTCTGCTTGCGAACGCCACCTACACGGTCTATGCCAACAACAGCGGTGGTTCAACCAGCATCACCTTCACGCTCGGGCTCAATTGGACGCTAACACCGAGCGCTGAGGGCGCGTACATCGTTCGAAACAGTTCCATTGCAAGCGACATCACGTGGGAGTGGGATTATGACCCACTTGAGGCTCAAAACCTATCGCTTGCCACAGGTGAGTGGAACACCTGCGCTGTTCGAGACAACGGAGATGTCTACTGTTGGGGTCGTAACGGCAACGGGCAAATTGGTAACGGGCAGACTGGAACAGCTGCTTGTGGCAATTCTGGCCATAAGTGCAAAGATCAACCAACACTGACCAATTCACTCGGTTCGGACGCTGTCTCCATCGCTTTTGGTCATCAACACGCTTGTGCCTTGCTTGACAACGGCGTTGTCAAGTGCTGGGGCCGAAACAATGGGGGGCAACTCGGAATCAGTGGCGGCGATAAGGACACACCGCAAACCGTCAATTTGGGTTCTGGACGAACCGCCACAAGCATTTACGCCGGTGGCTACTCCACCTGCGCTATTCTTGACGACGCCTCGGTCAAGTGTTGGGGGCTAAACGACGACGGTCAACTTGGCATTGGCTCAGAAGTTAACACCCCTACGCCGACCACCATTTCTTCATTGGGCACGGGTCGAACGGCCGTTTCTTTGGCAATGGCCTTCAGGACAGTCTGTGCTCTGCTCGACGATGGGTCTGTCAAGTGTTGGGGTGAAGACGACCTCGGACAATTGGGTAATGGCGGCTCTAATTCAGATCTGACGAGTCCACCTGCATCTGCCATCAACCTCGGTACCGGTCGCACTGCAAAAGCCATCACGGGTGGCGAACATCACTTCTGTGCTATTCTCGATGACGACTCCATCAAGTGCTGGGGAGATGGTGGCCAAGGAAAGTTGGGAACGGCTTCCTTCCTTCCTCGATCAACCCCTTCTGCCACCAGCGGTGGGTTTGCTTCAGGACGTTATGCGGTGGCCATCGATGCTGGCTACGATCACACCTGTGTTATTCTTGACAACGGGCAACTCACATGCTGGGGTTCTGATTCTGATGGCCAATTGGGCAACGCCGGCATCACGGGAACCTGGTCTTCGCTGCAATCCAACACCGTGAATTTGGGTATAGGGCGAACGGCGATTTCACTCTCCGCAGGTGGAACACACACCTGTGCGCAACTCGACAACGGTCAACTCAAGTGCTGGGGCAACCGAGCCGACGGGCAGGTTGGCGATAATGGAGGATTCAACAACCCCTCTGACCGAACGAGCCCTTCCGCAACGAGCCATGGGTACACCTATTTCGATACGGGTGCTTTCCCATCTGCAGCCGTCAGCGGTGCAACCTGTGCCATCTCACCTTCGTTGCCCACCGGCATGAGCTTGACCTCGGGAACGTGCACCATCACCGGCACACCGACCGCTACAGCCAGCAACGCCACCTACACCGTTTGGGCCAACGTTTCAGGCCAATCCTTTAGCGGTCAAATTTGGCTTGAAGTCGGTTTGAATGCACCGGATATTTCCTATTCCTCTTCCACCTACACTTACACCAAAGACACGCTCATCACCACGCTCAACCCAACCAACGTCGGTGGTGAAGTGACCACTTGGGCCATCAACGCAACGTTGCCGTCAGGCCTCACCTTTGGAACCAGCAACGGCAGCATTTGGGGTACGCCGGATACGGTCACGGCAGCGACAACCTACACCGTTTGGGCCAACAATTCTGTTGGATCCAATTCCACCACCATCACGGTCACCGTCAACGATGCAGCACCTTCGATTTCCTTCACGCCTTCCACATTGAACCTTGCAATAGGAAGTGCCATGGCATCTCTAAGTCCTTCAAACAGTGGCGGAAGCATCGTTTCCTGCAGTGTTTCTCCTTCCTTACCTTCTGGCCTTTCACTCTCTAATTCGTGCGTTCTCTCCGGAACACCAACCGTTGCGAGTTCCGCAGCAAGCTATACCATTACGGCCACCAACACGGGAGGCTCGGATACGGCCACCTTCTCGCTCACAGTGCAAGCAGTTGGTGGATCACTGACCATAACACCAACGAATCGTGAGGGCAATGTGAACAGTTCCATCTCAGACATCTCGATGTCCTACACGCATCAAATCAGCAACTACGGTTGGACGTCAGGTGTGAGCAACTCAACATCGGTAGTGAATTCCCCGACAAGGTATGGTATCGACACCGCCATCGCACCAAACGGTGACATCATCGCAGTTACTCAACAAGATGTTTCAGGCGTGGGTAGGGTTCTTGATTTGAATGTTAAATCCAAGGCAAGTGGAAGTTGGTCTCAAGTTTTCCTCGACAACACGAGCAACTCAGGATACAGCCCTTCCGTTGAAGTTGATGTAAACGGGGCCATTCACGTCATTCATTTTGCTATATCGACCAATCAACTGCGCTATATTACGAACGCCAGTGGTTCCTGGGTTTCGTCAAACCTGAGCGCTGCAAAGGGTTTGAATTCCGATTATTTCGGGACCGACCTTGCTCTTGATTCACAAGGCAATGTACACTTCATCTTTTCATCTTCCAATCCGGGAAGCAATCAAGCTATCCTTTACTATTTCAACAACCAAGGCGGCAGTTGGACCAACACCACAATCTCCGATTCTTCCTACCATGATGCCCATTATCCAAGTATGGCGCTCAGTGGAAAAGATGCAGTCCATATTTCGTTTTACAACGATGATGGAGCCGACCTTGTTCATGCAACCAATGAAAACGGCTCATGGTCGATAGAGAACGTGTCGATAAATGGCAACATTGGGAAGTGGTCCTCCATCGCTCTTAATTCAAACGACGATGTCGTGATTGCTTCAAGATATTCGAACCGAATTGATGTATCTACTCGGATTGGCAGTAGTGGGACATGGTCGACCTCAAACACAGGTACTGGGAACCGATTTCCAATGTACATGGACATGCAAATTGATTCTAACGACGATGTCCACATTGTGTATCGCTGTTCAGGGACATACGCACAGGTCGGCAACGCTTTGGGTGATATCGGGTATATTACCAACAAAACTGGCTCATGGACGAGAACCTCCGACATCAACTTTGGCGCATACCATTCCTCTTTGGCGATTGATTCCAACGACGACCTGCACATTATGCATTCTGACGGTCTGGCTTACTACCAACTCAAACACACGACTATCCAGGGTTCGGGCAAGGGCCTTGCGGTCGTTCCAACCTTCGCGATATCGCCGTCATTGCCTTCTGGATTGGTTTTGGATTGGAAAACTGGAACCATTTCGGGTACGCCGACTGAGGCCCTTGCCAACACGACGTTTACGGTCACAGTCACTGCGCTTGGAACCACAACTACAGCGACATTCACGCTCTATGTGTCGGGAGCACCCGGCGAGATTGCCTACAGCGACATTTCAGGGACAAAGGGCACGGCCATCACTTCAGTCACGCCGTCCATCACCACCAACGGTACCACAGGAAGTGTCACTTCTTGGGCCATCAACGCAACCGTTCCTTCTGGACTGACGTTCGAAACCAGCAACGGTACGATTTGGGGAACTCCGACTCAGGTTGTATCAGGGGCTGTATTCACTGTTTGGGCGAACAACTCCGTCGGTTCCAAGTCCACAACAATCAACATCACCATCAACGATGTTGGTGTGACGGCCATCACGTACCCTTCGGAAAACATCACGCTTACGCTCTATCACACCATGACCACAGCGACACCGTCGACAACGGGTGGAACAGCGACGACGTGGGGCATCAGCCCAAGTTTACCTTCCGGCATGTCCTTCGATTCTGCAACAGGAGCCATTTCGGGCACTCCTGAAAACCTCCAGACCACGGCTGTGACATACACCGTTTGGGCCAACAATTCAGGAGGTTCGTTCTCCGACCAGATCAACATCACCGTCAACGATCACGGGCCTGTTCCTCTGAATTACTTCGGCGAGAACATCACGCTTGATTACAACCAAACAATGACGCCTCTCAGCGGATTTGAACTCAGGCCAGACCTCATGGCCGCTGGTTATGACCACAGTTGTGCCATCAAGGACGATGGCACTGTTCGCTGCTGGGGCGAAGGTGCGAACGGACGACTCGGTTATGGCGGTTCAGCTGACAAATATTCACCTACGGCCACATCTTCCCTCGGCACTGGTCGCACTGCTATTGACATCTCAGCAGGTGGAGACCACACCTGCGCCGTTCTTGACAACGGCTCCGTTGTGTGTTGGGGCGGCAATGCCTTTGGGCAACTGGGTGATGGTACCACTTCATCCCGTACTTCGCCAACACAGACGCTTTCACTCGGACGACCCGCCGTCGCCGTCGAAGCAGGCTGGTATTTCACCTGTGCTCTGCTTGACAACGGATCTGTTTCGTGTTGGGGTAAGAACAACAACGGCCAGTTGGGCCGAGGTTATGAGAATGCGTCCACGGATACTCACCAAGCAACACCAGGACTCACGCTTCCAATGCCGGGTGGCCGTCCAGTCCTTACCATGGACATCAGCCATTACATGGCTTGTGGTGTGGTGGATAACGGCAGCATTGCCTGTTGGGGTCAATACGGAGGTGGGAAAACCCCATCGCTCAAGACCTTCTTCAGTGACGCCAATCCTGCCAAGGATGTTGCTACCGGCCGTTATTCTGCCTGTGGCCTGATGGTGAATGGCAATGTTACATGCTGGGGAACCGGCTGGCTCGGCACAGGGGGTTCCGGCCAGACCGCCAATCCGGGAGTGATTTGGCCGAATTTGGGTTCAGGTCGCACCGCCGTTCATGTTGAACTTGGACGAAAGCACAACTGTGCCTTGCTTGACAACGACGCCGTGAAGTGTTGGGGTGATGATTCATACGGCCAAATGGCCAATGGAATATCCTCAAGCAATGAAAATACGCCTAACAGCGTATCCTTTGCTTCAGGTGTCGTCGCTCAAGACATCGTTGCAGGACAATGGCACACGTGCATCGCAGCACAAACCAACGAGTTGTATTGTTGGGGAGACGGTGTCAATGGAAAATTAGGCGACGGGTCGACCTCTCAGAACAACTTTGCTGGCTCGGCTGCGAAGGTCAACCACTTCTCGGGCTCAAATCCGGTGAAGGCACACGGTGACATCACATCGTGGGCGATTCATCCAGCCCTCCCAACAGGGCTTGAATTAGGCTCCTCTAATGGAACGCTATGGGGCACGCCGACCGCTTCCATCTCCCAAACCAACTTCACAATCTATGGGAACAATAGCGGTGGCTCCTCGTCATTCGTTCTCAACCTCGGTGTGAATGCACAAGCACCGGGCTCGTTCGAATACAACCCAGAGAACAACACGCTGACCAACAACACCGAGGTCCATCTTGCACCGCAATTCATCCATCAAACAACTGGAAACGGCTCCTTGTGGAATGTGGCTGACATCCTCAGCGGTTCAGGCGGAAGTCTTCCTGGATTGCATTTTGGACCACTCCTCGTTGGTGATACCGTCTATTTCTCAGCCCATGATGGAAGCACAGGCCACGAGTTGTGGGCACACAACACTTCGAATGGAACAATATGGCAAGCGGCAGA
>DANX01000037.1 GCA_002502295.1 Euryarchaeota archaeon UBA561
ATCTCAATGTTTTCGAGCATTTCCAGCCCGTTGTCCCTGCCCACTGGAAGCAACCCTCGGTTCTGTTCTGTGCGAATCTTCACCCAGATATCCAACGCGTCGTCATTGAACAAACCACGCCAAATCGGCTCACAATGCTGGATTCGATGAACCTGTGGATTACCATCGCAAAACCATCGCTGATGGACGTGATGACGGCAGCGGATTTGGTCATCATCAACGACGGCGAAGCTCGCATGCTTTCGGAGGACGCTAACCTCATACGAGCGATGCATCACTTGGCGGAGCGCACTGAAACAACGACGCTGATCGTAAAGCGAGGCGAACACGGCGTCGTTGCCTTGCATGAAGGTGAGTTGCTCGCCCTGCCTGCGGTTCCCACGGCAGATGTTGTAGATCCCACCGGTTGCGGGGACACCTTTGCAGGTGCTCTTGCTGCACACCTTTCGAACGGAAATGGACCAATCTCGCTTGCTGAACTGCGAAGTGGGTTGATGGTGGCGACCGTAATGGCAAGTTTCACGCTCGAGGCGTTTGGTACTGAGGCACTCCGCAACCTTGAGCAGGGCCGGTTTGAACAGCGACTCAATTCCTACAGAAGCATGCTTGGAATTTGATTCAATCGTCGTCCAGTCGGGGCAGGTTCACGCGTTCGTTGTCGAGAGCACTTGAACGTAGGTCGCTGAAGGACATGGCTTCGAGCCGGCCTTTTTCTGATTGACTTAATTCGTTTGCCGTTGCCAACAGCAACGCCTCTCGCTCCTTCAGTCGAGCAGCCTCGTCAGGATCCATCACTCCGCCTCTGTCTCTGGAAAGGGATTCCATGACGTGCTGACTGGGCGGAGAGGAAGAAGCGGCTTGTTCTCGAAGCGCACCGGAAGTTTCCGTTGTGGCAAAAGGACGAGGACGACTGCGTTGGGTAGCCCGTTCAAGTAAGCCAGTGGAGGTTTCTCGAATTCGGCTGAAGACGCTGGTTCCACGTCGCTCTCGCACAACCAACCGGTCCGTTCTTCGGGGGCGGAAAGGAGATTTGTCAATTGAAGTCGGTTCTCTTGGTTTGAGCAACGTCGTTCGAGGGGCAATGGCTGGTGGGTTGAAGGCGTCTTGCTCAACTGTGTCGGCCACTGTTGTTTCAATTTCTTCAATCAATTCGGCGTCGAGTCCCAGTGAATCTACCTCACGTTCGCCCTCTGTTTCCGTGTGAATCCCAGGGATATGAACGGCGTCTTGGCTGATAAATGACGGTAAGAAAGCGGGGCTTTCATGGGACACCAATCCCTGATACATCGATGGCGTTGGTTGAGGGATAAGTACGGGGTGCTGGAGCGGTGCGGGTCGGTGATCCGGGGGATATGTTGTTGCCTGAGGTGCCGTCAATACCGGTTGAAAACTTGGAATAAAGCCAACAACGGACGAAGGCGTCCTTGATTCAGGTTCGTGCGTCGGCGTCCAATCAGGTTCGGGTTGAACGAGTGTTTCTGCTTCAAGCACCACGTCGTCGTCAGCAAGGAAACGGTCAACGGCATGCGGGACTTGAAGGACATTTGGAAGACTAGGAGCTGGGCTGACCTCCTGTTCCCCCCATGCTCCGTAGTGATCGTTTTCGATGGCCTTCAATTTGGCTCGAACCTCGGCCATGGTGTTGTTGTTGGCAAGGTGTTGAAACATGAAACTCAATCGGTTCAAAGGACGTTCATGACCGTACAGCACGTGCGAATCTCCCGATGATGTATGAATCGTAAGCGTTGGTTTTTTTGTGAGAAGGCGGGCAATGACCAGCGCCCCTCCCGTCCCCATGAAAGCCAGACGGTAGGTGGGCGGAACCATCAGTCGGTACCCGATCCAGATCAAAGCAAGACCCAGAACGACCAGCCATGTCGGCACCAGATTTGTCGAGTGGTGTTTCATGGTGCTGATGGCAGGGATACGAACGTCAACCGAGGCGTCCTTCTTTCCTTCAATGCTCAGCATGCGCTCATCCAAGGTGATTTTCACCCGCTCTGAGGGCTCTGCCAACCGGAGGGAATGGAAAAATTCCTTATCCGCCTCGCTGGTTGGTACAGTCCCCTGTCCAATTTCGCGCATCCCAAATCCGAGCCAGCCGTGCGAGGTTATGAAACCACCGCTGTCGCTCGGGTTCGACATGTGCAAATTTCTTGCCTGCGCGCTACGCCGTCACTCATTAACAGGGTCAACAACGGCCGAACCCATGATGCGTGGTTTTGAGTCCAATTGTGCAATCAACACGGAGGGGGGATTCTCTTTGCGAATGAAAAGGGGTTGGTCCCAGTCCACCAATACTCGTCCTTCACTGGCCTCAGTCACGCGCCCTACAACGAACTGGAGGTCAACGCTGGCGTGAATGACATCCCCCGGCACGAGCACTCTCTTTTGGAAGGGCGAGGTGTTCAGCTGAACCGATGACCGTACGTGTTGCTCAACAGCAAGGGGAATCGAAACATTGGCACGTTTGTCTTCCACGGCCGGATGAACGATGATCGTGCTCCCCGTCAAATGCTCTTCTTTGGCGTTGCGAAGCGCAAGCCCGACGCGGTCCCCGGCAGTGGCGACTTCGACATCATCGTCCATCACCTGGAGTGATTTTGCATTGCCCGTGCCGTTGGCCGGTAGGAGCAGGACTTCATCGTGAACGCTCACCTTTCCAGATTGAACATAACCAATCGCAACCAGGCCAATCCCCTTCACGTTGAAGTATTGGTCAACGGGGAGCACCAACGGGGCTTCTGCATTGGCTCGAAGTCCGTGTTGAATTTCGTCCATCAAGGCATACATGCGTTCGCGCAGATGAACCCCGTCGTTGGATTCGAACGTCCAATTGGCCAATCCTGCTTGCTTAAACAGCATCTTCACTTTATCTTCGTCAACCCACTCGCCTGCTGGCGGGTTGATGACGGCAAGGCCACGATGAATACCGGCGCTTGCGAATGCGACCAGTGCTTCACCCAACGTCGCATCGATGGCAGTAACCTCAACGATGCCTGCTTGGGACGTGGAAAGTGCGTTGAGGAAGGGAGGCAATCGTTCAGGGTATTTCGCTGGACGGATGAGGGAAAGGATGCGAGGCCCGTCGGTTCCGTTTTCTTTGTGGACGTAGGTGTGCACATCACGCTGGTCGGCGGCCTTTGCAATGCTTTTGGCGAGTTCATCTGAACCAATGACAGCGATGTTCAAGACGACCATGCACCGCCGAGTTGGCGGCGCTTGAAGAAGCAATGGGTGGTCAACCTTCGCGATTTGCTTTTTGTGCAAGCATGTTGTCTCGGATCGCTTTGGCTTTCGCCCATTCCTCGTGTTCCTCTTCGCTTTCAGGACTGAATTGGGGAATCGGTATTGGCCGCATCATTGAATCGATGGCCACAAAGAAAAAGTAACCTTCGCAAATGATGCTTTTCTCCCACGTTGACTTGCTCATGGTGTAAGCCGTAACTTTGGTGCAGGCAGTGTGGCTACTGGTGTACACCACTTGACCCGACACTTCCAGCAAGTCTCCTTGACGGGCTGGGGCAATGAAGGTGAGGGTGTCGATGGAAATGGTTACGAATTCTCGATGAGCAAATTTTGCACAGGAGATTCCACCGGCCTTGTCCATTAAAGAAAGCAAGCGACCACCGAACAGGGTGTTGTAAGCATTTGTGTCTTGTGGAAAGACCTCTTCGATGAGGGTCACCGGTTCGGTTGAATATGGCTCCATGGTCAATCCAAGTGGTTCACCCTCATAACTCATGTTCACCGCAATGTGGGCAATGGACCAAATAAGGCGCCGAGTCCGGTAAGCGACGAGATTTTAGGGGGTCAAACCCTCGCAGAGACGCAGGTGACACCATGTCAAACGAACCACACCCGAAAACAAAGCCAATTTTCTTGATGTTGTTGATGCTTCTCGCCCCGTTTGCATCTGCCAACGTCACGACGTTTGGCGACGGAAACTCGAGCGTAGACATCGAGATACGTGATGGCAATGACCTCCAAAATTTGGTCGATGGAGCCATTCATCTCCCCGACGGTGAAACGGTCACAGGGGCATCCATGACCGTCTCCACCAACATGGCGGAGCACGGCGCTCATTCCCGTATTGACCTTGATACAACGCAGCGTGTTTGGAATCCAAATTACAACAACCAACTCACGGATTTTTCCGATGAATCATTGTTCCGTTATGAAGAGGGTACCCAAGCCACTCCTGTTTCGTTGGCTGCTGAAGGTTTCTTGACGGACTTCGAAGGAACGACGGGAGGCTTTGCCGACTCAACCGAGCCAGGGCTCATGCCCTCCAGCGGCATCGGATGGGAACACGGTTCACTGTCCTCTACCGATGTGCCAGCGGGTTGTTCTTCGGGGCAAGAATGTTGGGGAACCAACCTTGCCGACACCAATTACACCGACGACAATGATGATGGGAACAACCCTGCTTCCTACCTGCCCTTCATCGTTGCATTGCGCAGTACAGAACTCTTCGTCGACCCGTTGCTGAAGGATAAAACGGCGTACTTTGACTCATGGCACAACCTCGAAACATCCGTCGGTTCTCAACCCAACAGCAAGCGGTTCTCGGATTGTGCTTATCTCGAAATTCGTTCTTCACCCAACCCCGGTTTCCCACCCGACAACTCAAATTTTGATTTCATCTCCATCGATCAGCAGGCCAGTACCGGTTTGACCATGGGAACAAACTATGCCCAAGGTGGCGGAGGAGCTCAAGGATCCCAGTGGGATGGAAAAATATCCAGCGGTTGTGATGGACTCCGAAACGGCAGCCAGCCGTGGAATTGGGGTCTTGCAGGTTCCTCAACCACGGCCCAAAACCCATCGGGATGGGCTACCGTCGCCATCGATTTGAACGACTACATCAACGAATACGTCCAGATTCGTTTCGTGATGGACCACACCTCTCGACCGGCGCTCAACATCGACGACAACATGTCGGGTTGGTACGTTGACAACTTCCGCCTCGGCGACCTTCTCCCGCAGACTGCCAGCATGACCGTGCGGGGCATGACACCTTCCACGCTCGGTGGCCAGAACCACCCTAACGGATACGGCATCCTTTCGATTGAAGCAGAGACGTCCCTCTCAGCGACCCTCAAGGTCGATGTGTTGGACACCAACAATAACCCCATCGTGGGCAAGGATGGTTCAATGATGACGGGGCTCTCAGGCGACATTATCGAACTCTGGAACATAGACACAGCCGACCATCGGGCCGTGAACCTCAAGTTCAATTTTGATTCAGGTCCGGACCGTCTCTCCACGCCAATTCTTCACGGTTTTAGCATCGGTTCGCGCGTCGGGACCGGATTTAATTTCACGGCCATGGGGCCGGAGCAAATCGACAACGGGGTTTGGTCAACGCTCGGCGGCGGCGAACCCATGTTCTACACGCCGAACGTCAAGCGCGACGCCTACACTCCTTCATTGGAACGAAGCAAGTTCAGTTATCCCATCACCTCCATCACGCCGATGATACAAGATGACTGCAGCGAGTCCCCCTCCATCGAAGTGGTGCCGACGGGACTTTCGACAAGCGTTTCCCTTCAGGATGGCGTGAAGACAGCGTTTGATGCTCCACTGTTCGGTTTCAACTCCGTGGTGTCCTACCAAGGCCCCTGCGACGTCGGAGGCATTTGGTATGATCTGGAATTCGGCCACCATGCGAGTCATCTGCGAATCGACATTGCAGATGACGGCGACATCGACTACGGATTCACCGAACCTGCCTTCGATATGTTCGGCCGACAAACCTCCTTTGTTTCAGGGACCGTTGACAACATCAACTACGCAGCCGACCACGCCGCTCTCACCCTTGGTGTCACTGGCCAAGCAACCGGCGGTTTCTTCCTTCTCCCCGAAGGTGCCGAGGTTTCATCGGCTGATTTCGGAATGGATCAAATTTCGATTCATTCCAACAACGACCCAAACGAAGGGTTCGAGCTCATCTTGATGGCGGGTTCGCAATCCGTGGTTTTGGGCGACATGCCGAACAGCACCGCTTTGGTTCAGGAAATGCTTGACCAACCCATGGATTTCAAGGGCGCTCTGAACAGTCTCCTGACCAACCCGTCCGTGGCAGGAACGCACCAGGATGAGTTTGGCCGATACTGGGTTATGTTCCGATACATGGTCGACTCCCCAAACGCTTCCTCAGGGACCTCTCTTGATTTGGTTGATTTGGATGTTGTCTACAATTATTCAACCGTGCTCAACGCCGCTGATGGTTTGGACATTGAATTGAACCAAGGCATCGCATTGTGGACTGGCGGAGCAACCGCTAGCGTCCCTGTTGCCGTGTATTCCGACACCGGTGGCGGCGTAATGTTGAGTGATCTGAGCGTTTCATCGAGCACTGGGTACACCAATACGCTCTCGATCACCGACAACCCGGTTGGCCTGTACCCGAACGGTGACATCTACGAAGTCGTCACGACGCACACGGTTGACTCATTGACCGGAACTTCGCTTTCGGAAGCATGGCTCACGTTTGAATCAGAATCTGGCTACATCAAGTTCGCTTGGAGCGAATTCATGCAGTTCAGTGAAGCCAGCGACGAGGATGACCATGTCCAACTCGAATCCACCTCTTCCGTTGCCGACATCGCCAACGGGAAAGAAATCACGTGGCATTTCCGTGTGAACCCAACTTGGGATGACACACCGGCTGTTCGAATGTACGCTGGCTTGACAACCACGAGTGGTGTCAACGGATTGCCAGACGCCGTGCTTCTCCAACCGTCCGGGGGCAATGCCGTTGAAAACGACGCAGGCATCACCCAGTTTGAACTGCAAAACAGCATTGGATCGCCACAGGCACTGACAGGCGCCGAGTCAGGTCAAGACATCAACCTCATCGGACAAATTCGATTGCAGGATTTGAACGATGCACCTGACCCAAGTTCGTACTTCCTCGTGCTGGAATTGAAGCACGTGAACAGCACGGATGGAAACATCACCATCGAATGGGAAGAAGTAGCGAACCGCTCTGGTGTCATCGGTGGCGACTTTAATTGGAACGTTGACCTCGGTGCAGCCGCAGGAAGCGAAACCTACCGCTTCGCTGTACGCGGCTATGATGGCGGGGACCTCCTCTGCCCACCATCGTCGTACAATCCCGATGAGACATGTGCCATTCCATTTGACATCACCATCGATACCTACGAACCAAACCTCCTCGATCTCCAAGTGTTGAGTCCGGGAACGGATTCCAACGTGGATTCCAACTGGAGAACATTGCTTGACGACACTTGGGTGGTTCCTCAAACATCGCAGCAAATTCGCATGTCAAGCCAAGACTTGCCAAGCCCGCCTGCCTCCCTTGATATGCACCTTTGGGTGGAGCACGATCACGATAGCAACAGCGATGGAATTCCCGATGCTGACGAATACATCACCATCACGCTCAACGGCGATGGCGAAGCCCCTACGGCCAACTATTCCGGAAATTACAACGATTACGCCAACGAAGGCTTGGAAGGTAAAGTCTCCATTTGGATTGAAGGTTATGACCTTGCGGGCAACCCCATTAACGGCGGTGGGCCAGGCTTCAATGACGACAAGGTAACCTATGTTTCAATGTCGTCAAAAACCCCGGTCATTCGTAATTTCTTCATTGAGGATTCGAAGGGCAATGGTTTCCTGAACTCGAACGAGATGCAATGGGACGGCACCTGGAACCAAACCATGTATGCGGGCAACACCTACCACCTCATTCTTGAGGCCAGCGATGACAACGGATGGCGCGACGTTGATTTCTTCCAAATGAATCTTGACAAAACAGCCGATGACATGACCATCTGGTACTTCCCCCGAAATCAAACGGCTTGGACTGAGAGTCCCCACATCGACATCGTCTATGACGGTGATGTCGCCCCATCGATGTTGACCATGGACAAAACGGCCCTCATCGACCCGTTCGAGTCGGACTTTATCCTCAACATCCCCATTCGAATTGATTGGGGCATTGTAGGAATGGACGGAAAAGACATTGAGCCCAAATTGCAGATGCAAGACCTCGATAACCCGCTCTACACGATGCTTTCCGGTGTACCAGGACGGTACATCCAGATTTGGCAATACAGCGACATCTTCCAACTTGACTTCCGCACAGACGAGGCGAACAACCTCATGGTGACGCCAATGTTCGAAGATGCCAGCGAACCGTTCACCAGCGATGTTCGCCAAGGGTTTGTATACGCAGGTGACACCATCCGGCTCACCGGTCAGTACGCCTTCCGTCAAGGTATTTTTGATAGCGTCTACATCAATCCGGAAATTGAAATGACCATGGAAATCGTTCGGCTTGACGCCCTCGATGATAGCAGCAAAGGCTACATTCAATATCCAGGTGATACCATTTACCATACCTTTGAAGGTGGTATATTTGACATCAACATCACGGCGCCGGTCTTCACCAACGAATACACCTACACGTACAAGCTGATCAACCTCCCCAACGGAGCAGAAGATCGCACAGCGGCCCTTTGTGCTACATCGACGTCCTATGGTTGTGGTTCATTTGAAATTAAAGTCGACAGAACCGCACCTGAAGTTGTACCGCAAACATGGCTAGCTGAGAAAGGCGCCTTACCTGCGAGTGCCACCGACCGGATCATTGCCAACAATCTGTCCACAGCCAACTACCACTGCGTAGATATTCAGGCAATCATCAAAG
>DANX01000048.1 GCA_002502295.1 Euryarchaeota archaeon UBA561
ACAAGCGATGGGGTTGCTGGGCCACGGTGTGAGTTCGACACCAGAGGCCATGACGGCAAAGTTGCACTGGGTCCTCTCGCAGAACATCAACGTCAAAGAAGCCCTTGCATCCAACCTCTGTGGGGAACATCGTGAGACGCTGCGCGAGTAAGCGTTTGAATCAAAAACCGAAAAGGAGTGGCAGAACAGTGGACAGCACCCCCAACCATGCGCTGGAAGAACTTCGGGCCAAGCGAGAAACGGCTCGTGTCGGCGGAGGTCTGAAGCGCCAAGAAGCCATTCGGACAAGCGGCAGAGGTACGGCGAGGGACCGCATTGGACTGCTTCTTGACGAAGGGTCCTTTTTGGAAGTTGATGCCTTCGTCACCCACCGAACCGATGATCACAACATGTTCCTTCACCAAACCCTTGGCGATGGCGTCGTGGTTGGACAGGGCACCATTGAAGGACGGCGAGTGTACTGTTTTGCCCAAGACTTCAGTGTCCATGGAGGCAGCATGGGCGAAATGCACGCACTTAAAATCGCAAAAATTGTTGAGATGGCCGAACGTGCAAAAGCCCCGCTTATCGCCATGTGGGACGGTGGTGGGCAGCGTGCACATGACGGCGTCAACGCACTCGCAGGAACGGGGGAGATGCTGGACCGTCTGGTTCAATGCAGTGGCCGGATACCCATGATCAGCGTCGTGCTGGGTCCCGTTGTAGGTGTTTCAGCCTTAGCGGCTTCACTCTCAGATTTTACCATCCTGGGCGAGGAGCACGGCCAGTTGTTCCTCTCATCGCCCCTCGAAACACCTGAAGTCATCAGCGGAGAGGTTGATGCTGCAGGCCTCGGAGGCGCAAACCTTCACGCCTCAAGGTCCGGCATTGCGTCCTTGATCGCAGACGATGAGGAGGACGCTTGCGAACTGGCGGCGACGCTTCTCTCGTATCTACCAGACCACAACATGGCTGACCCGCCCATCGTGGCAACCGGAGACCCCATCACGCGCTTGAACGAAACGCTGCAAGACGTGGTTCCAGACAATCCAAACAAACCCTACGACATGGTTCAAGTGGTCGAGGAAGTGGTTGACGACGGCGTATTCATGGAACTGTTCCCATCCTATGCCGACAACATCATCATCGGTTTTGCCCGAATGAACGGCTCAACCGTTGGCGTGGTCGGCAACCAGCCAAAGGTGTTGGCGGGGTGTTTGGACATTGACGCCTCCATCAAAGCGGCTCGATTCATTCGTACCTGCGACGCCTTCAACATTCCACTTCTCACGTTCGAAGATGTCCCAGGTTTCCTTCCTGGAGTTGTTCAAGAATGGGGTGGTATCATCCGTCATGGCGCTAAACTGCTGTTTGCATACGCTGAAGCCACTGTGCCCAAGCTCACCTTGGTCACGCGGAAAGCCTACGGGGGTGCGTACCTCGCCATGTCATGCAAGCATCTGCAAAGCGATTACAACGTTGCTTGGCCAACCGCTGAACTCGCCGTGATGGGTGCAGAGGGTGCGGTAAACATCATCCATCGACGGGAAATTGGAGCGGTTGCAGACGAAGAGAAAGAGGATGTTCGCCAACGTTTGGTTGGAGAGTACAAGGCGAAATTCGGCGACCCATACGTCGCCGCACGAAACGGTTGGTTGGACGATGTCATTGAACCACAGGAAAGCCGCCTTCGGCTCTGCAGAGCCCTCAACATTTTGAAATCCAAAAGAGAATGGTCTCCGCCAAAAAAACACGGCAACATACCGCTTTGATCACTTCAATCGCTCAGCACGAGCAAGCAGGCCAGAACCTTTGTCGGAGCCCGTGACGGTGGACGAATCTTCCGCATCAGGTGGAAGAGATGAGGCGACCTCATCGGACGCACGGGACCGTATGAGAACGAAAGCCACACCTCCAAGAACAACGAGCACGAGCCCACCCGCCCCGACGATGAGGGCCAAGCCGCCCTCTGCGCTGTCTTCATTTGAATCGTCTTGCTCGTCCCCACCGGCGTCGGAGGAGGTCGGTTCAAACACCTTGGTAGCGATGACACTGCGCTCCAGTTCGTCATCGTATACTTCCAATTCAATGTAAACCGAAGTGGTCAAATCAGAAGCGATCGGCAACAACGTTACGCACTGGTACACACCCGAACTGCTGCTCAAACACGAATGGCTCACGTCAAGAAGTTGTCCATCGACGGTGATGTTGGCCTCCGTATCGACCGTGCCGTCAACGTCCGTCACGGACCAATACATGTTTGCAGTGGGACCGCTCATGCCCTGAACCGAATCGATGGCAACAAAGGGAAGATCACCGACAGCGGCGATGTTGAGCGAGAGGTTCTGACTGTGCATTGACGTGCCATCTGAAACATTCAGCCATAGGCCTTCGAAAACACCAAACACATCGCTGGATGGAACGAGTTCAAACGAGTTGTTGGCGAATGAAACCGAAATGGCGTCCAAGTTGCCCTCAAGTGTCCATGTCAACGGATCTCCGTCAACGTCGTAGGCCAACTGGGAAAGCGCAAGGGTGAGGGGCGTGTCCTCCGTCATTGAGATGTCATCCCAAGCCGAGGTGTTGACGATGACTGGGTCGTTGACAGGATTCACCACAACCGGCATTTCAACCATCACCGATGGGTTTTCACCATCGCTTACAAGAATCTGCAGCACGGTCGCACCATGCGCATTAAGCAGCGGAGTCAAGGTAATTCGGTCCCCTTCTATGCTGTAAAGAATCGGACCTTGTTCACCGCTTTTCTCACCAGAAATACCAACATCAAGCGGCTCTCCTTCCGGATCAGAGACGACCTCGTCCAAATCGTAGACAACGCTCACTCCGTCCTCATCCATCTCTTGAATGGGGATGGTGCCTTGTTTGATTGGGGGGTCATTTACCGGTGTCATCACGACATAGAGTTGGGTGGAAACCTCATCCACCGTGGTTCCGTCACTACGCAGAGTGACGTCCACCAGGCACTCACCAAGCCACTCCTCGTCCAGCGCGTGAGCGACGCTCAAATCCAACCCATCCAGACCTACATCAAGCGAAAAGTGAAACGCGTCATCACCGGTCAAGGAGGCCTCAACGATGCGAACAGGCTGGCCGTCGGGGTCAACGGCCATGCTGCTTGCATTCAACGTCCGTGAACCATGCTGTGGCACGTAGAACACCGGTTTGGGAGAGAACACCTCTATCGGTGTGTTTTCTCGGAAGACCGAGGCTGTGTACATTGACGGAGCACCCTCCACCTGCAGCCTCAACCACGCCTCCTGGAGGCCTGGCGCCACAGGTCCCATTGGGTAATGGCACGATACCGTTCCGTTGACGTCAATTTCTGCTTGCGTCTCCCACGGACCGTTGGTCCATCCGCAGGTGAGGTTCACCTCCCATCCCGCTGGTAGCTCGGTGAACGTCGTGCCATCACGTAGCGTCCAATTGAGGCTGATTTCAAAGGTGTGCGTGGCGTTCAACGTTGCTGAAACGTTGTGGCTCACGGTTTCTGACGTCCACGGCAGGAAGGTCGCGTCGTCCAAGTGCTCGTCAACGTAGGCGTTAGGGTCGCTCACTGTTTGGGGGCCTTCTATGCGATTGAA
>DANX01000061.1 GCA_002502295.1 Euryarchaeota archaeon UBA561
GCGCCCGCACACGTACCGAGTACCGGTCGATCTGGATAGGAATCCATCCAAGAAAAAATAGCCGTGAGCAAGGATTCGTAGCGGCTGGCGATGCGCATGGTGGTGGATTCGCCGCCGGGTAGCACCAAGGCATCAAGCTGGTCGGAGACGTGATCTGCCCTTCGGCATTCGACGACTTCGACGGTAACACCAAGTTCACTGGCGGCCCCGCGGAGAGCCTCCGCATGCTCGTGGCGGGCGCCCTGAAGCATCGCCAATCCCACACGCAGCATGGTGCGGGGTCCATGACCTTCCCTATCAGTCCAACGCTTCGAGCGAAGCCCATTGGAGGTCTTTCAAGCAAGGACTTCAAAGACCGGCATGACCTCCGAAAGCCATGGCTCACACGGGCGACTGCTTTCTTGTTCCGGGACCGGTTCGCATGAACGATGCGTGCCTCCAAGCCATGGCAACACCGGTGATGACCGCTCGTGGCCCAGAGTTCCGTCAAGTGATGGCCAAACTCAACTCTGGCCTGCGCTATGCGTTTAACCTCTCACCGTCCGCCCCAGAGATGAAGACACAATCGTGGACGGGAGAAGATGGGTACCGTGTGGTTGTGGTCTCTGGAAGCGGCACAGCTGCCATGGAAATGGTCATTGCCAACCGATTTCGCAACAACGACCTCGTTCTCGTTCCTACGAACGGAAAGTTTGGCGAACGTGTTGCCGACATTTGCCGTCAATTCTGCAACGTGAAACAACTCCAATACGAATGGGGCCGTTCCTTTGACCTCTATGAACTGGAACAGCAACTCGAACGAGGCTGCTATGAAGCCCTGCTGATCTGCCACAACGAAACGAGTAGCGGCATCACCCAGGATGCTGAAGCCATCGCTGAAATGTGTGAGCGGCACAACGTCTCGTTTATTCTTGACGGTATTACTTCGGTCGGAGGCATGCCCGTTCACCCAGCAAAATGGAAGGCCGAGGCCGTGGTGATGGGAGCGCAAAAATGCACGGCAGGTCCCTCGGGAATCGCCGCCATCGCTCTGAATGAACACTGTGTAGAGCGCATCAAGGCCATCCACCAACAAGGAGACTCAAATCCTCGCTACTACCTTGACATGATCTCTGCGCTGAAAAAGGGCGATGATGACCAAACGCCGTGGACCCCAGCCATCAACCTCGCCATGGGGTGGGGGGCCGCTCTTTACCACCTGCAACAAGAAACCAACGAAGTTCGCTGGGACCGATGCGCCACCATGGCACGAGGGGTTCGCGCCTTGTTTACTGACCTCGGATTTGGATTGTTAGCGGACAGTGGGCAGCGAAGCAGCACGGTGACCGCCGTCCTGTATCCTGAAGGTGTTGATGATGCGTGGCGAACCGCACTAAAGGACCGCTATGAGACGCAAGTGATTGGCGCACAAGACCACCTCAAAGGAAAGATGTTCAGGATCGGCTCGATGGGAGAAACACCCATCGAGGAAATGGTCGAAGGTTGCAAACGCATGATTGAATGCTTTCGTGAATTTGGCGTTGACCTCAAAGAGGTGGACATCGATTCCTACTTCAGGTGAGAAAAGCCATGAAACGCTGCATCGTTCTTGGACGCTTCCAGCCGTTCCATCTCGGACATGCTGGTTTGATTCAAGGTGCCGTAAACCACGCCGACGGAGGCGAAGTGGTGGTGGCCATTGGCTCATCCCAAGCAGGGTGGGAACCGGACAACCCGTGGACGGCTGATGAACGTCAGTCCATGATAGAAGCGTGGTCAAAAGAAACGGGCATTGAGCTCACCCTTGTGCAGATTGAAGACATCAACGACCCACCAAATTGGGTAGAACATGCCACCAAAGAACACGGCACCGGTCTCCTTGTCACATCCGATGAATCAACGGCGGGGCTCTACAAGGACGCTGGATGGACCGTTCACGAGGTATCGTTGAGTGAACGAGAAACATGGGAAGGATGGCGAGTACGTCAAACCATCCGAATGCTGTCAACCGTGATGGACGATGAGGCCGCTCGGGAGGTCTTACGCAACGCCGTGCCAACCTCAGTGATTGAATGGTTGATCAAACACGACGCCATGTTCCGTTGCTCGACCTTTGAAACGGGCGTCCATGCCGGTTAGGTCTCACTCTGAAGCGACCACAACTCGGGCGACGAGGATGACTTTGGACTTGTACATGTAACCCTGTTCAAGTACGTCCACCACCGTCCCATTTGGATGAGCTTCGCTGGGAGGTATGGTAGCGATAGCCTCCATCTTTGAGGGGTCAAATTCAGCGCCCTTGGCCTCGATTAGGCTGACCCCGTCGGCCTGGAGTTCATGCCACATTTTGTTTCGCAAAAGGCGAAGTCCTTGGGCCACAGGAGACTGGTCATCCTCCTCAATGCCACTCATCGCTCGGTCAACATCGCCGAGAATCGTCAACATGCGACGTGCCATACCCATTCCACCGTATTGAATGGCTTCGGCTTTTTCAGCCATGAGGCGTTTACGGACATTTTGGATTTCAGCCTCTTTGTAAGCGATTTCCTTCTCGGCAAATTCAGCACGCTCAAGGGCAACTTCAAGCGGGTCGCGCTCTTCTTCCTGCTCCTCTTGCGGCTCGTCCAGAGTGGTTTCGGGGACGCTCACATCAGCTTCGGTTTCCTCTGTTAAAGGCGCATCGACAGCAGCGTCATCGACGGGCTCCTCCCCGGGTTCTTCGTCCGACATTGAACCTAGGGCAGAGAAGGTGGATTTTGAACCCAACGCTTACACAGACTGGAGAAAGACCGAAAGATTCCAGTCCCCGTGCCCCCATTTTGAAGCTTCGAGGTGTTCCCTTCCAATCACAAGCACAAGATCGTCTTCGTTCGCAGCACGGTTCACGGCATGGACAAGCGCTTTTGATGCACGCGTATGGGCCTCAAACGTTGGCACAATTTTTGGGTCAAGCGCCTCATCCAACGTCTCCCCCAGCGCTTTACGACGTTCCATCCAATCAATCACAACGCGTTCGGCATACTCGTTCTCAGCGATGCCGTGAAGACGGTTCAACGCCACATCCCAGGTGGCCTCTGTGTACAGTTCATGGATGTCTTCGGCCTTTTTTCCTGTGGCGTTTTCAAGGTACAGAAAAGCTCTCCCTTCCCAAACTTCCCACTGACCGGGGCTGGCCCATTTCATGAGATGAAGGAGACCTTCTTCGCCGTCGTCAAATTCAGCGAGATGCTGGGCAGTTGTCGGATGAGATTCAACCGATTGCTGGTCCATCCAATCCAAAAGTTCTGCCTCAGCATCGATGGCAAACGAGGTGTTCAGCATCTTGTCTTGGTCGGGCCGGTGGGCTCGCAGCGTCGCTTTCTCCATGCCCGATTTTAATTCGCTCCAAGGCAATGAAAGCAGGTGGTGAAGGGTTGGCTTGTGGACCAAGAGGCCGATCATGTCCAAGCCCATGTTTCAATGCAACGGCTCGCCATGTTTGAGTCCATCGTTCGCAGCGACAAACAATGCGATTCGGCGCTATGATGCGTAAGAGCCTTCAAGAACAGCCAACGAAGCCCCGATACAGGAGGGTTGGGCTTGGCGACGATTAAGGAGCAAATCGAGTTGATTCGCGCCGAGATCGACAAGACTCAGAAGAACAAAGCCACCAACGCCCACATAGGGAAATTGAAGGCTAAAATCGCCCAACTCAAACTCAAGGAAGAAAAGACGGCGGCGCACTCAAAAGCCAGCGGTGGCGGCAAAGGGTTTGAAGTCAGGAAATCCGGTGATGCGACCGTTGCTCTCGTAGGGTTCCCTTCCGTTGGGAAATCGACGTTGATTTCCAAAGTGACCGACGCCCACTCCGAAACCGGTGGCTATGCGTTCACCACGCTGACATGCATTCCTGGTGTCATGGAACACCGAGGAGCGAAAATCCAGATTCTTGACCTGCCCGGACTCATCAAAGGGGCAGCAGAAGGAAAAGGTCGTGGGCGTGAGATCCTCAACGTGATTCGAAGCGCTGACATGGTCCTCTACATCGTTGATCCCTTCCAAGACGGCCACTTCAACGTCCTTCACCGGGAACTCCACAACGCAGGATTGCGCCTCAACGAAGTAAGGCCTCCCGTGTTCATCAAACGAACGGACCGTGGCGGTATAGAAGTTCGGAGCACCGTTGAACAAACCCACCTCACGCACGAAGAAATGGCTGATATCATCCGTTCTTTCGGCTACACCTCTGCCCTCGTTACCCTTCGGGAAAATTCCACCGCAGAACAAATCGTCGACGCCCTGGCTGGAAACCGAATTTACGAAAAAGCCGTGATCGCCATCAACAAAATTGACATCGCTACCGACCACGACATCGCTCGCGCACGATCTGCTCTTCCCCAAGAATGGCCCATCATGAACATCTCGGCGTTCAAGGACATCGGGCTCGATGAACTCAAGGACTTCATTTACGACAATCTTGGTTTCATGCGGGTCTTCCTCAAGCCGCAAGGCCAAGAAGCCGACATGGAAGAACCGCTCATCGTCAAAGACGATTCAACCGTGGAAAACATCTGCATCAAATTGCACCGTGATTTCGTCCGGAAGTTCCGCTTCGCCCGTATTCGAGGGCCCAGCGCGAAATTTGACGACCAGCGAGTCGGGCTTGACCATCAACTCAAAGACGGCGACGTGTTGACCATCGTCGTCAAACGGTAGTCATGATGGGCCTTGAACCTCATCAATGTGCGCCGCATCCTTGGCGAACAGGAAATGGTGGAATCACAGGGCACAGAATGGTCAGCAATCGCGGCCTCTAAACATGCGTGAGTTGCTTTCATCCCGATTCAACGGAACCACCAAGAAACATATTTTTCCCAGATTTGCAGGTCAATGGATTAAATGGATGGCCACCTCACAGCAACCAATGGCACAGGAATCCCTGGCACCTGTTGCGGCAATCACAAACCTCATTCTTGGAATCATCACCATTGCCATGTCCAACAGAGGCGAAGAACGCAGTTCGCATAAACGCTTCACTGCCTTACTTATTGGATGGAGTTTCATGTTTTTATCGCTGTATTACATCGCAGAAACACTTCTTGACCAGTACTTCATCTCACCATTCCCAACGGGTTTCGACCTCGGGCTGGTAGATTACGAGGGTGTTGTTGCTCGAGACGTTTTAGTTTTGATCCAATACGGTGCCAATTCAGTTCTGAACATCATCATGTTGGTCATGGCCTTGCACATTCCAAAAGACTTCGGAAAAGGATCGTACTGGAATGCCATCGTTATTTCAATCATCGCCGTGTACTGCATTGTTGTTCCCCCGCTCATCTTCCTGGGTGGGATGCGTCTGGCTGCAAGCCAACTCATCATTTGGGTAGTCGTGGGATTAATTTGGACGCACCACTATCTGAGAGGAATCATTCTTGAACACAAAACAGGCGATGAGAGGTATCGCTCTGAGTCAAAAGCAAGTGCGATTCTTCTCCTCATTTGGCTTGGATGGCAGATGATATGGTGGCTTTCTGCCTTTACCTTGCTTAACAACGAATGGTTTGTGAGTGTCCTGAGCCAGCTCGAGACTGCTCCAAGTGTCCTGTGGCTAATATCGGTCAATCTCGGTTGGACCATAGGAGCCATTACTGTATGTTCTTTGTTTGCTGGCGAGGTTTTCCGTACAACGCAACGGGGGCTTACAGGCGTATCTGCCCTTGTTTTTGTGGTGTTTTTCCTTGGTTTTGCCAATTGGATTCAAGACTCATTGCTGCTTGATGCATACTACAGTTGCCTTGAGGGAAATTGTAAACCACAAAGCGAGGTCTTCGCACTCGTGAATTACCTAACATCCGGCGTTCTTATTTATCTGCTCAAACCACTTTTGTTTGTTTATCTCCTGGTTCAATTCCAAATTGTCGACACGTCTTCGGAGGACAACCGGAACCTCATGCGTGTCATGATTCTTCTCATCTTGCTCATCATTTCATCGAGCATCATCGAACTGATTCAATCTCTCATACCAATACCACAAATGATCTCAGGTTCATTGCTGGCAATCGGCGTTGTATTCTTTATTGGTTGGGAGGAGAAAATTACTGAAAATTTTATCGGAAAATCAAAAAAATCCGATGTTGATTCAATCGCTGGAGATGATTTCCGGCCCAATCTTCTAAGAAACACATCGATTTTTATGAGTTTAATCGCTTTGTACCTGGTCGTCATTGCGCTGATTTTTGCAAATGCGGGGGCCTAGAAATGGACGACACGAAGGAACTTGACATGAGCGGTATTAGCGAGATGTTCAACGAGCCAACCGCCAACAAGATATCGGTGGGAATTGTGTCGTTCTTCCTCATCTTCCTCGGCATCAACACTGTCGATCTCCTTGATAACAACGAAAAAGTTCGTGCCGTTGTCGACGGCGATTCTGACTGGACGGTCAGTTTTGAGGAACAGATCGTCGCTCTCAGCAACACCATCGTTGTCGCAGACGGCGCCATCGAGACGATCGAATTCGTCATTGAAGATACACTCGTTGCCGAAGGTTATCGAATTGGCGGCTTTGCCATCCAAATAACGTACGGGGAAACCTCAGGAATACCGGGTGACCCATTGGATTCGGTCTTCGCCTCGATTGAACAAAATGACCTAAAGGTCGTATGGGATGATGACAACAACACCATGACGGGTTCTTCAAACGACGGCTCTGGCATTGACCTTTATCTTCGCGCATACGAAGGATACGATGGAGAAAACAAGAACATGACAGGGTACAACGAAATCCAAGTCCTTGGACCCTGGTCGATGGATGGAACAGGTTTGGGCACGCTAAATGTGGAGTTAAGCGTTGAAACCAATGCTCTTCCGTTTACCACCGATAATGAGGAAGAGATCACCGTTAATGTGAATCTCATCACATTCAAACCCACGGCCATGAATTAAGACGGACCCATCGTTCATATCGATTCCTGGGTTCAGACTGCCGTTGAGGCATCGGAGAGCGTACGGTCGGTCTCCTCGGGATCAATGAACAGTGCGGCGAGGATCACGAACGTTTCAAGCACAGCTGCAATGTAGAAGATGGTCTGGTAGTCGTACCTGGCGGCAAAGATGGGGGCCAACTGGTAGCCAATGATGGCAGAGAGGTTCATCATCGCCATATAGCCGGTGAATTGGGTCCCGCCAACTTCCGCCCAGGTGACCCGCATCATCAACGAATAAGCGCAGATGGAGACGATGGCCCACAGGAAGGTGTGAACGATCCACACGAGCATCATGAACCACCCCTCGCCCCACATTGAATCGAGCACTCCCCACGTGAGCGTGGTCAACGAGGCACCGAGTGCTGCAAACATCAGCATGGACTTGCCACCAAAACGACGCCCAAGTTCACCGCCCGCCATGGCTCCCAACATGGTCACAATGAGGATAATACCGCCCTTTGTGGCGTTGAACTCTTCTTGAGTCCACCCCAACTCTTGAAGGAAAAGCAACGGAAGGATTGGAATCAGGATAAAGGCCAACGAAATCACCAAACTGACCACGATACCCAATTGGGCAGAACGAACAGAGAAAGCCGTCCTGATGTTGGTTAAAATCACCTTGAAATCTCGCTGCTCTTCCTCTGGTTTATCCTTCCCTTCCACCGCTTGACCATCGTCCCAAGGGAACCGCTTCTCACCAGGACGTTCTCGCATGAAGAGCGGTACCATCATGATCAGGACAAGAATGGGGATTTGAATCAAAAAAGCACCCTTGATGCCAACCGTGCCAATGATGGTTCCCAAACCCGCACCGCCAATAACGCCACCCAGCGATTTTGCGGTGAACATGTAACTGTTGACCCGCTCAAATTCATGGGACTCTAGGACGTCCACAGCGAGGGCATCGGTTGATACATCTTGGAGGGCCGTGAACACATTGTACACGAAGAACAAAGCACCGAGGAGCGAGATGTTTTCGGTCAAATTGGGGACCAAGAGCATGGTGATCAGCAGCGCCACCATACCTGTTTGGGCGATGAGAATCCAAGGTCGACGACGCCCCAAATCAGGCAGTTGGAAGCGGTCAATGATGGGGCCCCATAGGAACTTGAACGACCACGGTAACGTACCAAGCGTGAGCAAGTATGCAAGGTCGCCGGCATCGGCGCCTTCTGCGGCGAGGAAGGTTACCATCGTGACCGTGATGAAGCCCCAGGGAACTCCTTGGGCGACGTAAAGAGCCGAGAGGGTGATGACTCGGGCTCGGTAACTGTCGACGAGGGTTTCACCGTCTGATGTGGATTCGCCCTCAACAACATCGGTTTCCGGTTCGCTGAAATCAAGGTCGAGATGAAAGCGGTCTCGCTGCTTGGTTGAAACATACCCCACGAGGAACAACACGGGGAAAATCCAGCCTGCAAACAAACCGATGGGAAGGGAATCATCACCGACCGCCAGTGCCGCTGTTTCCTCGCCAGCCTCATCAAGAATCTCGAAGTCCAAGACAAGCAAGCTCACCACAGTGGAGACCTCTTCCCCATCGTCGTTGTTGGTGCACAGTGCGCCATTGAAAGCCTCTGCCTCGACGGTGACACGTAGGTCGTACGTTCCTAAGGCCTCCTCACCAAAGGCCAATTGGGCCTCAATCTCACTTTTGGTCAGGCCTTCAATCACACCGGAGAGGAGAGATGCATTGTACCATGTCAGATTCACATCGTGCGAACCAGGGTTCTGGTCGGTCCCAGAAAGGGTCCACTCGCCTTTGGTGGCTACCCCGGTGATCGTGTCGGGTGCATTGGCTTCCCCACCCGTGCAAACCGGGCCACCCGAGGTCTCGTCTTCACCGTAGGCGAGGGAAAAAAGGACACCGACAACGTTGCCTCCAGCCGCCTCAATGGCTTCGCTGGAGGCGGAGGAATCAACGTTCCATTCAACGGTCTCACCGTCTTGGTAATTGGCCGATTTCGATTCAAGGTCGACGGCGACGATGGTCGATTCAACGGTGTAGGTGCCCGGTGATTCAGAACCGATTCCGTCGCCTCCAAGGCATCCGGAAATCGATGCGAAAACGACCAGCATCAACAAGAGATGAACCGGTCGCATGGCTTAGTGATGGGCGACTGGATATTCAAGATTGTTCATCCTCGTCCACGACGAAACAAGGAGTCAATCCCAGATGCCCATGTCCATCCGGGCATCCTCGCTGGCGTGGACCTTCGGGTCCCAGCGTGGGGTCCAGACGAGGTTGATGTGGACGGTAGCAAGGCCTTCGGTTTGCAGGGCTGCACGGTGCGCTGCCGCCATGATCTCTGGAGCTGCAGGGCAACCAGGGGAGGTGAGCGTTAAGTCAACCTCGGCGTGGAGACCTTCCTCTTTTTCTTCGAGCCGGACATCGTACACCAGTCCGAGTTCTACGATGGAGAGTTCCAATTCAGGATCCTCTACCTCGTCAAGTTGATGCATCACAGCGTCTTTGCTCGTCATCGTGTTCACTCCGAGCGAGCACGAATCTCGTTCATGACCTTGTCGTACATGTTGCGAAACCCATTTGACCGACTCGGCGAGAGACTCGTGATGAGCCCCATTTCCTTGGCAAAATCCACTGGGATAAGCAAAGCTTGGGCAGGTGTCAATCCTTCGATGGCAATGCTGAGGACGCCCATCAGCCCTTGGACCAATTTCGCATCAGCCGCTCCGACAATGTGGACAAGCCCTTCCTCCACCTCAATGCGAACATGAGCCTCTGACTGGCACCCACGCACTCGCGTGTCATCGTTCCACTCGTCGACGGGGAGCAAAACGATTTCTTCCGCAAGCTCGTAAACCATCTCGAGACGTTCCCGCTTGTCGTCCACTTCTTGGAATTCTTCAATGAGTTCCTGCAGCGCACTTGGATAATACGTCATGCGAACTTCTCCACAATTTCTTTGAGTTCCTGAACGAGTCCTTCGGCTTCTTCGCGGGTGTTGTACACATAGAAGGAGGCTCGGACCGTTCCGGAGATTCCTAGACGGTGCAGTAAAGGTTGAGCACAGTGGTGGCCGGTGCGGACGGCGTAGCCGCGTGCGTCAAGCAGATGGGCCATGTCTTCGCTGTTGATGGTTGGATGAAGGAACGAAACAACGGCGGCGTCGTCTTCGCCGTGCCGCCCGTAGACAGTGATCCCCATGGAGCGAAGTTCGTCAGCTACCCAAGCGGCGATGTTCACCAAACGGGCATGTTCTGCGTCAAGGTCGAACGAATTCATCCAATCAAGCGCAGCCGACCATCCGATGGCCTCGGCGATGCGTGGAGTACCTGCCTCAAACTTGTGTTCATTTGTTTGGTAGGTTGAGCCTTCGATTGTGACGGTTTCAATCATGTCGCCACCGCCCATGAATGGCTGCATCTCTTCGAACGCATCGGGCTGGACGAGCAGGGCGCCAATGCCCGTGGGGCCGCACATCTTGTGGGCGGAGAACGCCATGAAATCTGCCCCAAATGACGTGAAATCAACGGTCGAATGCGGCACACCTTGGGCTGCGTCGATGAGCACTTTGGCACCGGCTTTGTGCGAGGCTTCGATGATGTCTTCAAGCGGGTTGCGAACACCGAGAACGTTCGATGTGTGGACCACACAAACAAGTTTGGCCCCGTCAAGGGCATGAGCGAAGGCGTCCATGTCCAGGGTAAAGTGTTGAGTGACCGGAACATAGCGCAACTCAATGCCTCGTTCTTCAGCCAACATCTGCCAAGGTACGATATCGGAGTGGTGTTCCATTTCTGTCAAAAGAATGGCATCACCCTTCTCCAAGTTTGCTCGTCCCCACGCATGAGCGACGAGGTTGATGGCCTCCGTCGTTCCACTCGTGATGATGACCTTTGAAGCATTGAAACGCTCTTTGATTTTGGTACGGCATGATTCATAGCCTTCCGTGGCCTCACCCGCCAGCGTATGAACCGCCCGGTGGACATTGGCGTTGGATTCCGAGTAGTAAGCATTCATTGCATCGAGGACGACCTGAGGTTTTTGGGTCGTTGCGGCATTGTCGAGGTAAACAAGCGGGTAACCGTTCACCTCGCGTTGAAGAATAGGAAATTGTTCCCTTAGCGACACGTTTTCACCCCTCTAACTCGCGCTCCAAATGCATGGCGAGCCGATTCTGAATTTCATCCACCAAGGCCTTGTTCTCAAGACTTGAGAATCCGCTTTGCATGAAGCCCTCAATGAGAAGGGCAACCGCTGTTTCGTCGTCCAATCCACGGCTCAACAGGTAGTGGAGTTGGTCTTGGTCAACCGGGGCACTGGCGGCACCGTGAGCCGCAGAGACTTCGTCAGCCAAAACTTCGAGTTCTGGGATGGCCTCGGCACGGGCTCGTTCGGAGAGAAGGAGATTTTTGAACACTTGACTGGCATCGCAATGGTTGGCGTCCTCTGCAATCGTCAACAAGCCAGTGGCGATTGAATGGCTGCGGTCATCGCATGCTGCGTGAATGTTGAGGGAGGAATTTGTGTGGTGGACATCGTGATGAATCTCAATGTGATGGTCGACATGACGTTGCCCCGACCCATGCACTGAGATGGCCTGGGAGAGCGCCCCTCCTGAAGCGGTTAATCGACTTCGTACATCGCTCTTGCAACGAGAGCCACCGATGGACAGGCCAGCCAATTCAAGCGTGGCATCTCGACCAATGGTCCAATCTTCGCAATGCAGGAGTTTGCCCTTAGGTGAGAGTTCGTTGACAAGACCAAACGCCGCTCTAACGTTGGCGTTCACTGTCCCGGTGATGTGAAGCCCTGCCCATTCGGATTGACCGGTGAGGTGGAGAACAACGGCGACATCGTGGTTCATCACGAGATGGAGGTGCCCCACGGCGTTTTCGCCTGAAGTTACGGCTTGCAGATGGATAATGTCGCTTTGCCCGTCGGTTTCCATCGTCCACGCGGAGCCCCCGAGTTCGCTGAGGAACACACGTCCGATGTCGTCGCCGTCAACGATGCGAGGAGCTCCTTCGATCAACTGACCGCCTTCAAGAACGTCAAACTGAACATCGTTGGCGTCAGGAACTTCGGAGACCTTGGTGGGATGGATGCGTGCCCATGGTGTGTATCGCCATAGATGAAGAGCACGGGAGGGAACGGCCATGTCGGCGTACTTCATCCGATGGAACCCTCCATTTCCAATTCAAGCAACTTGTTGAGTTCCACAGCGTATTCCATCGGCAATTCCCTTGTGAAGGGTTCAAAAAAGCCATTCACGATGAGCCCCATGGCCTCCTCTTCTGAGAAACCTCGGCTCATGAGATAGAAGAGTTGGTCGCCAGAGACCTTTGAAACGCTGGCCTCGTGTTCGAGGTCAGCGGTTGAATTGCCGACCTCCATGGTCGGGTAGGTGTCGGAGCGTGAATCACTGTCAAGCATCAGTGCATCGCAAACAACCTTTGAGCGGCAACCGTGTGCTTTCGGCGTGACTTGCAGCATGCCTCGATAGGAGGACCTACCGCCGTTTTTGGAGATGGATTTTGAGAGGATACTCGAGGTCGTGTTCGGAGCCAGATGGTGAACCTTGGCTCCCGCATCTTGGTGCTGGCCTGCTCCGGCGTAAGCGACAGAAATCACTTCTGCGTGAGCGCCTTCGCCCTTCAGAACGACGGATGGGTACTTCATGGTCAACTTTGAACCAATGTTGCCATCGACCCACTCCACGGTAGCGTTTTCGTGGGCTACGCCTCGCTTGGTCACGAGGTTGTAGACATTGGCTGACCAGTTTTGAATGGTCGAATAACGAATCTTTGCTCCCTTCATGGCGATGAGCTCGACCACAGCGGAGTGAAGTGAGTCGGTGGAGTATGTGGGCGCTGTGCATCCTTCGACGTAATGGAGGCTGCTGCCCTCATCGGCGATGATGAGCGTGCGTTCAAACTGGCCCATGTTCTTCGCATTGATGCGGAAATAAGCCTGCACGGGCATCTCGACATGAACGCCTTTAGGGACATAAATGAACGAACCACCGGACCATACGGCTGTGTTAAGGGCTGAAAACTTGTTATCGCCATAGGGAATGACGGTTCCAAAGAATTTCTTGACAAGTTCTGGATGCTCTCTGAGACCACTGTCCATGTCAAGGAAAAGGACACCTTGGTCTTCGAGGTCTTCTCGGATCGAGTGGTACACGGCTTCGGATTCATACTGGGCAGTGACGCCTCCCAACCACTTCTGTTCGGCCTCGGGGATGCCAAGTCGGTCAAAGGTGTTCTTGATGTCGTCAGGCACGTCGTCCCAATCGTTTTCGGTTGCATCAGAGGAGCGCAGGAAATAGGTGACGTTGTCAAAATCGATGTTGTTCAGTTCGCTGCAGTTGCCCCAATCCGGCATTTCTCGTTGAATGAAGTGATGGTAGGCTTTCACCCGTAGGTCGGTCATCCATTCAGGCTCGTTTTTGAGTTCTGAAATATCCCTGACAACTTGTTCGGAGAGGCCTTTGTCGAATCGAATGGTGGCGTTTTCAGGGTCGTGGAACCCGAACTTGTAGTCGCCAACTGCTTCACGTGCTTCATCGCTCATGCTTCGACCTCCTGTGGTTCTTCGAGCCAATCGTACCCCTGTTCCTCAAGTTTGAGGGCGAGTTCTGGACCTCCGGTTCGAACGATGGTTCCGTCGATCATGACGTGGACATAATGCGGCTGAACATGGTCTAAGAGACGCTGATAGTGCGTAATGATGAGGCAGCCTGCTTGTGGAGCAACACTGTTGATGCCCTTCGCCACGATGCGCAGGGCATCGATGTCAAGACCGGAATCGGTTTCGTCGAGCAGCGCAAGTGTAGGTTTGAGCAAAAGCATCTGCAGAATCTCTAGCCGCTTCTTTTCTCCTCCGCTAAACCCATCGTTAACGTAGCGAGAGAGCACCGACTTTTGCATTTCGAGCGTTGCCATCGCAGCGTTGAGTTCCTTGCGGAATGCACGGCCTTTGAGGGGCTCGTCATGAACCGATTGCACGGACTTTTTGAGGAACGTTCCAACTTGAACACCCGGAATGACCGCTGGGTATTGGAACGAGAGGAACATGCCGGCACGGGCTCGCTCAAACACGGTCATCTCGTCGATGTTTGTGCCCATGTAGAAGATTGAGCCGCTCGTGATCTCGTAGTCAGGATGGCCCATGACGACACTTGCGAGGGTCGATTTCCCAGCACCGTTTCGCCCCATGACGACATGGATTTCACCTCGGTTTATCGTGAGATTCATCCCGTTGAGAATCGGAGTGTCATCAACACTCACATGGAGGTTCTCAACCCTAAGGACTTCATCAGTCACGCTCATCACCCAACTAACCCTCGTGTCTCTCCTTTATCAATGGATGTAGTCGTCAAGGGTTAAGAAGAAACGAGTCAGTTTGTTGAAAGTTCGAATTTATGACGGATGCGAGGGTTGAAGTCCATCACCCCGAGCCAACCGTATGGACGATGACCTGGTGGCGAAGTATGCCGCTGAGGCAAAGGCTGCAATGGAAGCAGAGGCCGCGCGCCGCGTGGCAGAGGCCACCAACCCAGAGGAAGAAGAGCGTCTGAGGAACATGCCTTTGCACTCCGTCGTGGATACCCAGCATTACGTCCCGGCTCTCCTTAGCCGCCTTGGGCCGGTCAGAGCCGCCCTCGATGGCCACGGCGGCGGCATCGCTGTGTCGCAAACCGAGGACAGTGGCAACGGCCTCGACATTGTGCTCGATTTGACTGGCGCATGCTTGTCGTGTGGAGCGGCACCTGGAACGCTGGAGGGTGTCAAAACGGACTTGGAAGCCGATGATGAGATACAGCGCGTCCGATTCTCCTCAGCTCTTCTGGACACCTTCGACGAACTTGGGCGGGAATTTATCTTAGCTCACGGCAAGGTTGAGTTTGTGGACATGCCAACCGAGGCGTCAAACGATTGAAACGGCGAGCCTTTCAAAAAAGACCGCTCGGAGGGAAAGGCATGTCCGCTTGGAGCCATGAACGGCGAGACGACCCAACCCCGTGCAGAGCGCAAGACCACGGTCGGTTCGAAGTGACACAACGGGACGGAAGAGCTCGCCTCGGGAAATTACACACCCACCACGGCGTGCTTGAAACACCCGCTCTTTTGCCAGTTGTCAATCCAAACATTCGCACCGTTGAACCTCGAGAAATGTGGGATAAATACGGCATACAAGCACTGATCACCAACTCTTACATCATGTGGAAACACGAGGATCTTCGAACGATCGCCCAAAACAAAGGCGTGCACAACTTGCTGGATTTTCCCGGCGTGGTCATGACCGATTCCGGCACATTTCAATCCTATGTTTACGGGGATGTGGAAGTCGGTGTCGATGAAATCGTAGCGTTTCAACGCTCGATTGGCGTTGATATCGCAACCATGCTGGACGTTTTTTCACGACCTGACATGAACGCCACCGAGGTCGAGGAGGCGGTTCGGGAGACCGAGGCACGTGCAGCTCAGAGCCTGGAGGCAGCGGGAGATACGATGCTTAACGGACCAGTTCAAGGCGGGGTGTTTCGGGAATTGCGTCATATCTCTGCTCAGCTCATGGGTTCTCACCCCTTTGCGGTGCACCCCATCGGTGGAATTGTACCGGTGATGGAACAGCAACGGTACAAGGAATATGCAAAAATCATGATGGCAAGCCTTCCTTTGCTCCCACCCAATCGCCCCGTGCATATGTTTGGGTGCGGCCACCCCATGTTGTTCCCGATGTCAATCGCTTTGGGCGCAGATTTGTTTGATTCAGCAGCCTATGCCTTGTTTGCTCGAGATGGCCGCTTGTTAACGCCGTGGGGTACAGAACGGATTGATGAGTTGGTTGATTGGCCACTGCTGATGCCCTGTGTCGCCCACCAGACACCCGAGCAAGTCCGGAGCATGAAGACCAAAGAAAGAGAACACTTGCTGGCAAAGTACAACCTCGAAGTGACGCTCTCGGAACTTGCGCGATGCAAACAGGCCGTCCGGGACGGGCGTATTTGGCAGTTGGTTGAACAACGTAGCCACCAGCACCCGGCCCTTCGGGAAGCCTTTCTGTGGCTCACCACTGCACCGAGTTTTGAACGAAACCTTCGCCCTGAACGATTCTACACCGACCGAGATGCTGCCCGGGACATTGACCGAGACCGGGGTATGTGGGAAGATGCCTGGGACTGGGTGGTATGGAGCCAACAAACACCACGAAGTGGGGGCATTCAATGGGGTGGAGATGACACCTTCAGTCGGCCGCACATCGCCAAAGCGAGACGAACCCTCCACATGCGCTGGGAGGGTTCAGGTGAAACCAAGCAAGCCATTGTTTTCCATGGCATCCGAGGGCCTTTCCGAGACCGCATCAACGATGTTCTCGAATGGCTTGACCACCACCACCCAACCCTGCAACCGTTGATTCTTACTTCGTTGGGGTTGATTCCAGCTTCGTTGGAAGACCTCAACCCGTTTGCTCATCTTGACGCCCCTGCTTGGGTGTTGCGACACGAGCCCGAAACGGCGTGGATTCAACGAGAACTTCAACGCCTCGGCTTTTCCGATGTCGCTTTCGCTACCGTTGACGTTGCTGGCGATGGGATGAAACAACGACTCTCCGAGGCCCTTGAAAGCCTCAACCTCGCCAATGAAGTGCATCAACCAATGGAATCATCCCAGCGAGAGGAGGCTCGAAACAACCTCCGGATGAGGCAAGGCATTGCGAAGCAGATGGTGTTGCTCAACGCCAGCAAGGACGTTGCCATGGCCATCATGGAAGGGGCCGAATTCGTTGTGAACAGGGAAGGGCGGGTGAAGAACATCAACGACGGGCAGGGTCAGCACTTGTTCAGTCCAAGGCTCCGAGACGGTGGCATGTCGTTGGCCAACGCTGGGGCTCAAGCGATGCTTCAACATCGGTTGGAACCAAAACCCACGGGATTGCCACGCACAGAATGGTGGGGGCATGTTGGGAAAGGTCCCGCCATCGTTGTCGTAGACGACGATGCCGAACCCTTTGTTCGAAAGGGAAGAAACGTGTTCCACGGCTTTGCGCTGGGGTGTGACCCGTGGTTGGCCCCCGGTCAGCCGTGCCTCATAACCAATGCATCTGGCCAACTCCTCGGGCACGGCGTAGCCCAGTGCACATCCACCGAGATGGGGGCGATGACAAAAGGCATCGCCGTCAAAACACGCGGTGGCATTGGGAAGGAAAATTAGACCATTCAACACAAGGCTTCATGGTTCGTCTTGGCCCACCAACCTTTGGAGATGCCCATGGAGGATGAACCAATCATCCAAACCACGGAACTCACCAAAGCATACGGACCGCATATAGCCCTTGACAACCTCAATCTTTCCATCCCACGTGGAGCCACCGGTCTGCTCGGACAAAACGGGGCTGGAAAATCCACGTTCTTGAAAACCATCCTTGGTCTTATACAGGCCACCTCAGGAGACGGCTCCGTCCTCGGTTATGACATTCGCAGCCAAGGGATTGAGATTCGCCAACGCATTGGCTACATGCCTGAATACGATGCACTCAATCCAGACATGGATGCAATACACCAAGTTCGGTATTCCGGTGAGCTCCTCGGAATGAACCCCGTGGTCGCCATGAATCGCGCTCACGAAGCGTTGCAGTTTGTTGGTATTGGCGAACAGCGTTACCGAGAGATTGGGAGTTTCTCAACCGGCATGAAACAGGCGACAAAATTGGCCTGCGCCATCATACACGATCCTGACCTGCTTATCGCTGACGAACCATCCAACGGCCTGGACATGAAGGCCCGAGAGTTCATGATCTCCACCCTCAACACCATGGTCAACGAAGCAAACCGCTCAGTGTTGATGGCAAGCCATCTCATGGACGACGTTGAACGGGTCTGCGAGAACATCATTTTGCTTCACAAAGGCGCCCTTGCAGCCCAAGGAAAAATCGAGGACCTCAAGGCCATTGACCGAGAGATTGAGATTCATGTGTGGGGAGGCGCCACTCGTCTTGAAGAACGCCTGACTGGCCAGGGTTTCCGAGTTCGCCGAGAAGGGAGAGTCATGCGAATCGCCCACACCGAGGACGACACCACCACCGCCATCCTTCAAGCGGCGGCAGAGGTTGGCGCACAAGTTCGCAGGATGCACGAGTACGAGGCATCTCTGGAAGATTTGTTTCTGGCCATCATGGACAATCTGGGGTACAGCGTGAAATCAAGCGATGACCTCCTCCGTTCACCAATCGAAGCCCGCCGCGTAGATGCACCGGAATCCCTCGGCGGTGGTGCATCGTGAGCGATGAGAATTTCTCGGCAGAGGCACCGGTCACAGGGCAGGGCCGAATGGATGTTGCGTGGGGAGCAAACACCGGCGATGAATCTCCGGAACACGGGCAAGCCGCTACCACCGCTCAAAGCGGTGAAATTTTTGAACAACACTACACGCCATGGACTGGACAACTCAATCCACGCTGGATGAGAAACTGGTCAATCCTCCGCCACCACCTGCTGGGTATTTTCCGCAAAGGACACCGCCCTTGGACGATGCCAACTCGCATCTTCATCCTCATCGCATTCATCGCCTCGCTGGCCGATGCCGGAATGACCTTGCTCTCGGGTCTCGTTGGAAGCTCTGAATTCCACGCCCTCTTTGGTGTTAGCCGAGACAACTTGTACGGCCACGTGCTCGGTTTCTTTCCTCGCAACGTGCTGTATTATCCGCTGGTGGCGGCCCTTTTGGTGGGAGGAGTCATCTCTGAAGACCGACAACACGGAACATCGGCCTTGTACTTCTCCCGACCGGTATCTCGGTTTGATTACGTCGGGATGAAATTTCTCTCGGTCGCCCTCATACAGGCCTTGGTGGTGTTGATCACCTACGTGCTTTACTTCCTCGCCGAAGTGGTGGCCTACGGCCGAGGTTGGGCGTGGATGGTCGACGTGTTTCCCATGTTCCTCTCCGGTTTTTTGGCCGGAATGCTTTTGATTTTCACTTACACAAGCATTGGCCTCAGCCTTTCGAGTGTGTCGACCGGACGATTTTTCCCTGGCATTGGACTTCTGGCCATTGTCTTTGGCACCAAAACCTTGGCGAGCATTGTCAAGAATTTGTTTGACCGTGAAATCCTCTACCTCATCTCGCCCTACGACTGTGTGGCTCATGTGGGACAAGCCATCATTGGAACACAAACCACCTACGACCAGTATTCGTGGACCTATTCACTGGTTGCCTTGGTTGCCATGAATGCCTTGGCCCTCTATGTGTTGGCTTCAAGGGTCGCCTCAATGGAGGTGACACGCGAATGATGCCCGATATGACGCAACAGGGGCAGCATCCCCAACATTCACCGCCGGTGGCTCCCAAAGCACCGGTGGTCTACTTCAATGGTGTTTCGAAATCCTACGGTCGCATCCACGCACTCAGCAACATCACCTTGGGATTAAGCGGAGGCGTGACGGGCATATTGGGAATGAACGGAGCTGGGAAATCAACGCTGTTCAAACTCTTGATGGGGAAATTGCGGCCAAGTGCGGGCGAAGTGAAACTGTTTGGCGTGGACCCGTGGAAAAACCCAGCTCCCTACGCCAACGTCGGCTTCGTCCCTGAGCACGAGAAAATGCATGATTGGATGACAGCCCTCGAATTTGTGAGCACCTTCGCTCGCCTTCACGGCATGACCCGCAAGGAGGCCGAAGTGGAGGCCATACGCGTGCTTGATTTTGTGGGACTGAGCGATGTCGCCAACAAAGAAATCGGGCGATTCTCAAAGGGGATGCGTCAACGAACGAAAATTGCTCACGCCTTGGTCAACGACCCAGAACTCATCATCCTCGATGAACCGCTGCAGGGATGCGACCCCCTCGCCCGAACCACGATCATGAACGTGATAAGGGAATTAGGAAAATTGGGCAGGACGGTGCTCGTAAGCAGCCACATCTTGAATGAAATTGAGCGAATCACCGAACAAATTGTCATTTTACATCAAGGAAAATTGGTTGCACTGGGCAACCTCTACGCCATCCGGGAACGCCTCGACCAAATCCCCCACACCATACGCCTCGTTGGTGAAGATGCGCGCGGCCTTGCTCGGGACATCTTGACTCACCCCGCAGTGTTTGGCGTCAGTTTTCCAAACGCAAACGAACTGCTCATCCAAACCTACCATTTCGGAAAGTTGCACGCAGAATTGCCTCGTCTCATCGTTGAAAACGGTCACAAAGTGAACATCATTGACAACCCAGACGACGATCTCGAATCACTGCTTCATTACCTCGCTGGAGGGAATACCTGATGGCTGAACGAACCATTCCCAGCCTTTGGAGCGGCATGGACCGCAAAGCCTTGGCCATCGGAGAATTCACCTTGCGTCAACAACGTAAGCGGCTCTCCACGTGGGTGGTTTTGCTCGTTGGTCTTGCGGCTATGGGCGTGCTGACCATGTTTTACATCGACGCCATGACACGGGATTACGAAGCCATTGACAACGATGGGGATTCGTATGATTGGGACAACGATGGCTATCCAAACGGGCAAGAAATCCTGTACGGAACGGACATCTTTGACGTGAATTCTCACCCAGGGATTCTCGACCCGTCCATTTTGCCAGACGACCCAAGCCTGTGGGTCGACGAGGATGATTTTGATTGGGACGCCCTCAAAGAGGGCAGCGTTGGCATGGACGACAACGGGGACTGCGATACAGAGAATCGCACACCGTCTCAAAAAGACGCCAATCAGAATGGAATTCCATGCGACATCCAGATTGTTTCTGATCGCTATGGCCAAGGGACGTTTTCCATTCTGAGCGATGGAAACGTGGATGAAGACCCTGATGACGAAGCCTACGCCTTGGAATCAATCCATCGAAGCTTTGTCCTCGCTATCGGGAAGTTGGGGGTTGTGTTCCTCATCGGTATCTTCGTTCCGTTGTTCATGGCGACTGGGCTTATTCGAAACGAGATGAATTCCGGCACCATGCATTTCATGCTCGCCAAACCCATCGCCCGAGGTGAAGTCTTTCTCTATCGATTGTTAGGATTTTATGCTCTCGCATGGGTTTACCTCACGATTTTGATCGCGTTGTTGGCGATCGTTTCAGGCCTCATGGGGCCGAGCGAGGGTTTCTTCCGATTTGGCGACCTTGGCGTCTGGATGGCGGTGTGGCTCGCATCCATATTGGCCATCACCGTGTACGGCATGCTCTTCTGCACCTTGGGCGTGATATGGAAGCATGGCATGGTCTTGGCACTGCCGTTCGCTGCTTGGGAACTGGGCATGATTCTTACGACACTGGGGGCGCCAGATGCGGCCATCCTCCGATTCTCGGTCATCGGATGGGCGATGAACATCGTTGATGCCGGAGCGGCCTTGGCTTGGCAAGACACGCCATTGCTCATACAGATGGGGCTTTGGGGTGGTGGAAACGGTTCGCTTCAGGGTTCGGAAGCATTGAACCTCTTTTGGTCAACACCGGGGCTTGACATTGGGGCTTTGGGGACGATTGTGGTTTCGATGCTGGTGCTTCTGTTCCAGGCGGCGGCGTGCTGGTTGCTGGGCAGTGTTTTGTTCAAATCGAAAGAAATCGACTGAGGGACGATCATGGACGAACGCCAGATGACCGTTTTTCAGGGTGATTTCTCAACCATGTGGCGCCTTGGCATTCGAGAACCGCTTTGGCACATGACGTGGGATTGGTGGTGGTGGTTGGTCATGATCGATGACCCAAAGGGCCCAGAATGGGGGAAGCAATTGATGGTGCTTTGGTCCACCAAAGACAACGACCGTGTGGAGGTAAACGGGACGCCATGGACGCCGAGTGGCCGTCCGGGCGTCGATGAACACGGCGGGATGGTCATCGATGGAATGGTGTGTGCGTGGTGGTTTGATGGTCACCGAATGCATGAGCCCTACATCAAGCGCACTTGCGACATGATTGCCATGTCGGACACACATCCGGCATGGCCTTCCAGTGGACTTGGCGAGGGCGGTGGAGCAGTTGTTCCACTCCTTCCAGATGACCTCTCCATGGGGTTGACCAGTGGAAAGGATTCGTTCTGGTTGAACCTACGTGGGGACAAAATAGCCGTCGAAAACGGGGCCCCGGCTTCCATGGCCCTGAACCTTACTCCTTGGAACACAGCCATGTCGACGGCCCGTCCATCCAATGCTACCTACGCGGCAGGAATGGGATATGACATCCTCAGAGTCCACGGAACCAACGTCAACGGAGTCATCGATGGAGAGGAAGTGACGGGAACGGCTTATTTTCAGAAGGTATGTGTCCAAGCACCATCACCACCTTGGTACTGGGGCGTCCTTCATTTTGATGACGGGTCCTACTTGGACTGGTTCCTCCCACACCTCTCACCGACCATGACGGCCCGTACACCTCGCCCGTGGAAACGACGCGATATTCACCACATTGGGCTCTCGCAAGGTGGATTGTTTCACGATGCACGCCATCAACGAAGCGAGCGATTTGCTCGAGTTAAGGTCGAAAAGCGAGCCTCCGAGCGGACTGAAGGAGCACATGGACAACATCCAGGGGCACCGCTACCTGCGTTTGACGTTCACATGTGGAACGGTCGAACGAGCATAAAATTGACCGTTGAAGCCGTTGAAAGAGCCCACTGGCATTTCGACCAACCCACTCGAGGTGGGTTGTGGTCACACCTCACCTACAACGAATACCCATTGACACTTACGCGTCTTGAGATCGTTGATGAATTCGGGGTTCGGCGTCGAAGTGAGTACGGCTGGGTGCGTGGGAACGCCGAACACGCATGGGGCGTCTTACACTGAGGATTCGGTGTCGCCGCGGGGGAAGTTATTTCATTTACATCATCGCAACGGTGCATGAGGGCTTGCGATGAGTGACATAGAAACCGTTGAGGAACCCACCGAGGAACCCACTTCAGAAGTGAAGGAAGACGCTGCAAAAAGCACCACCAATCGGGACAAATACCGTTTGATCAGCGGTGAAGAAATCCTCGAGAATGGAGAGGCGCGCCCCAGCACCCTTGCTTTCCTCGGAATGTATGTGTTAGGAGCACTGGTGTTTGGTGTCCATCTGTTGTTTAACAACGGCATCGATGCGGCCGATGATGCATCGTTTTTGCTAAAATTGACCGCCAAATTGATCGACATCACCAACTGGGAAAGCCTGCCCGTTGGATTTGTTCTCGTGATGTGCTTCATCACATGGGCAAACAGAATGCTCAACATCTCAACCTCAGGCCGCTGGGTCACTATGGCTCTTCTTGGGGTTACCTTCCTTCCCGTCATCATCTCGATCGACAACGTACTAAGCGCCATTGCGGGACTGTTCGGTGCTGAAGCAGGATCCTTTGATTTCATCCCAATCGACAATTACAACTACCTTATTTCGGGATTTTTGTTTTTGGTGGCGTTTTGGGCGTTCACGTACAAGTACCAACGAAGTTTTTCATACGCCGTCACCACCAACGCCATTATTTTCCAACATGCCTTCTTGCTCTCGCGTTCCCACCGTCGCATTTTGTTCGATCGTATTTCCGAAGTGATGGTGGAGCGAACTCCAATGGGAACAATGCTCGGCTATGCCACCGTGACCATCATGACCGATTCAGGGATCGGATTGGTAGAAGAGTCAATTGGCGTGAGTGCAGGAACTGCGCCCGGTACGGCAACGCACAGCGATGATTCCACAACCACAAAAGTTCGAAAAAACTTCTTGAAGAAATTCTTCGCTTTCTTGACATACCAGCGGACCACTCGGCGAGTCGACCATGACCCACGCCATTGTTTCTACAAGATTCGAAAGTGGGAAGACATCAAACTGATGCTGAATGAAATGCATCGGAAGCACTCCCAATCAAACATGCTTGAAGACATCAAGAGCGCATTGTCAAACGGTGAAGAATCCGAGGCATGAAGGCATCCGCACCCGAGCGAGGCTTGAAAAGCCCCTCGGCCTACGCCGAGGTGGAGAAGATACCATGGTTGAAGCATTGTTAGAGAAACCAATCACCTTGTTCCGCCAAGGCGACATCGATGGAGCACTCGCTGATCTTCAAGAAAAATTAGGAAGCAACGGCGACATTGCTGAACTTCACCACATGTGGGCTGAATTTGCCAACATGAAGAACATGGAAGCCCAAGATGACGTCATACCCGGCCGAAAAATCATGAACGCATACAAGAAAGCCATGGAACTCGATGAGGACAACATGGAGTACATCGCTGATTTTGCCTCCTTCGCACTTGAATGCCGGAGGATTCCTGTGGCTGTCAAGGAATTCCAGCGCTATGCTCGTCGTCTCGAGCTTGAAGACATTCCCGTTGATGAGGTGCTGTACACGGCAAGCCGGAATTTGATCGATGCCATAGAGGTGATGGACCCCAGCCGCCAAGCACCCATGATTCAACCATGGCTAAAGCAGGCCTTGGAGTGGGCCGTCGGCGCCCTTGGCTACTCCGTCGAAGACGCCATCGCGACGCTCAGCGCAGACGATTAAGGAGAGGTTCCGTTGACCGAAAAGGTCCGACTGTTCTTCAGAATTGGCTACCTTGGCGATGGTTTTCACGGAAGTCAAATTCAACCCGATGTTCGAACCGTCCAAGGTGAACTCGTTCGCGTGTTTCGATCCCTAAAATGGCTAACTGGGCCCGTTGAAGACCAGTTGTTGGTGCTCTCAAGTCGGACCGATGCTGGCGTACACGTTCGCATCAATGGCGGCATCGTTGACGTTGAAAAGAACCTCTGGGAAGCCCTTACGCCTCGCAAAATGATTCGGGCCGTTGACGATCGACTGGACAACAACATCGCTTTTTTGACCGTTCAAGAGGTGGCGCTGGATTTCAATCCGAGAATGGCGATGCATCGCGTCTATCGGTATCGATTGGAAGCGCTCGAATTCTGGGAACAGCCCGATATTGAGGCCTTTCAGCGTTGGCTTGACCTCTTTGTTGGAACGTATGACGCAAGGAATTTTGCCCGCTTAGAAGAGGGAAAGAATCCGATGCGTACCATCCTTGAAACGAAACCTTGGATGGATGGAGAGCGATTGATGGGCTTTGAAATCACGGGCGAGGCTTTTCTGTGGAACCAAGTAAGGCGCATAGCAAATGCTCTGTTTCGTCTCGCCATCGGAGAATTGACTGAAGAGGACATCAAGGCGGCGATTCAACACCCTTTGAAGCCGGTTGATTTTGGTGTTGCCCCTCCGGAATGGCTGATTTTGTGGGGGGTCGAGTGGGAACACTCACGGCTACCTCCGGAGAGCCACTCCACCGTGTTCTCTTCACCTCCAACCGGGAGGACGGCCGAGCGCACGCGCAAGGGGCGTTGGCAGCGAGCAGCACAGCACGAAGTCAAGACCATGCTGTACAATGAATGGGCGGAGATTGGCACACTGCCCGTCGCATACCATCGCTCACAATGAGATGGTAATGCGGTCTCCGTCGCTCAAGTCGAAATGTTCACGGAGAAATGCTGTGGAAATAACCTCAACGACGTCCACATGCCGGGTCAAATCTGGAATAAGAACGGCACACTCCACGGTCGCATCGCGATGAACGATGGTGCCTTTGAAGGCCGAGGCACCACCAAATGAGACACCGTCTCTCAGAAAACCACGAATTCGAATGCGATTGTAAGATGAAACATCGTGCGCTTTTGCTCGTTCACGGTCATCGTTAGGAGCATCAAGTGTATCGATACCAGCTTTCTGCCGGAGGGCAATGTAATGGCTAAACATATCGGTATCAATGACGATGTTGAGGGTTCCTGGCCACGCCTTTTCGCCAAGGATTTCACGAAACTGATCTTGGTAGTGTGGCTGAGCCATGAAAACATGAGCCCTACCCAAACCGCTACTCACTGTGCCGGAGAGGTCCATAACCTGACGCCGGCACTCTTTCTTTATGAGGGTGCGTTCATGGCTGGTTGGTACCTTCATAAACACTCAGAGCAACGTGCTTTCATGACCGCAAAGGATGAGAAAAATACTGACAGCGATGAAAACAACGGCTTCAATGACATCGATGTGGAAGACATGGCTCAATTCCTCGTGGGGCTTAACCGATTTGTTTTGGACGTTGCAACAATGGACTGGCCTGATGGTTTTCCCCTAGATAAAAATGAAAAATTTTGCTACAGTGTTTTCCTGAGATACTGGCGAACACAGAACCGTAAACGCCGAGCGAATGAGTCAAGTGGACATGAATTTCACATGCGATTTGAAGGAAACAAAGAGGAAATCCGCCGGTTCATGCAGCATCGGTTCGGCGAAATGTTCAGCGAAGGTGAACCATCGCTTGATATCGACCCGGGACATCACGAACCCGATGAAGAACACGTTGGTGATGATGCAAAAGAACGGCAGAAGCGTTTCCAAGACGAGTGGGAATAGCATCGGGTTACTGAAGTATACCCGTGGCAAAGGCCAAGAATTCAACCGAGGATTGCCTGCTCTTGTTGTTCTTGGCAAAGGAGACAACTGAGGTCTCAATTCGAACATTTTGGATGGCCGTGCATCCCAAATCATTGGCTTGGCGCCTCAATCGAAGCAAAACCTCTCGACGACCGTAATCCAGCACCACATCATAAGAGTGGAGGCGGCCTCCGAAGAGGCCTTTCACCCACATGAAAAACATCTGCCCGATTGAGGGGCCAACGCAAATGCTGACATGAAGCAACGTAGAGGATTGCGCAGACATGCCGTTCATTTCTGAAAAGGTTGAGAGGTAGTTGCTGTCTTGCAGTGTCGCTCCTTCTAGTTTCTCGTTTTCAAGAAGAGCCCCATGCAATCGGTTTTGATACCATCGTCCAAGGGCCCAAGACGAAACGGGAAAGAAGAAGATCGTGACAATTGGCACCACGATGTACAACACGATGACCAACGGTGCTGACGTTGCCATGGAACCGCCTCACTCGATGATAACCGCTGTACCGTAGCAGAACAATTCTGAGGCTCCGGCAGCAACGTTTGAGGTCGCAAAGCGCACGTTGACGATGCCGTTTGCCCCCATGCTGTGGGCCTGCATCATCATGCGCTGAAGCGCTTCGTTTCGGGATTCGTTGAGCAGTTCAGTGTAGGCTTTCAATTCCCCACCAACAATGTTCTTCAAGCCAGCAAAAATGTCTTTCCCGATGTGTTTTGCGCGAACGGTGGAGCCCGTCACTAAACCCAGCGAACTCGTGATTGACTTTCCTGGTATCGTCTCTACGTTTGACATGTGCAGCGAAATCGTCGCTTCAGGTTGCATGGGATGTGCTCCGGCTCGCACTCTAAGAACTTCTTCCTGCGGTGTACCGCTCCGATTTGGACCGAATTTCAGAGGATGGGTTGATTTCTCAACCATTCAAGGTCAGAGATGTAGAGTTGACGGATGTCGTCAAGACCCAACACCAACATGGCCAGGCGCTCGAGTCCCATGCCCCATGCAAGAACTGGAGATGTGATGCCGAGGGGCTCTGTGACCTCAGGTCTGAAAATTCCCGCGCCACCCAATTCAAGCCACTTCCCTCTCCACTTGACTTCAATTTCGAGACTGGGTTCAGTGTAGGGGAAGTAGGCCGGTCGGACACGAACCTCAGGATAGCCCATCTTGGCGTAAAACGTCTTGAGCGTGGTCACCAGCATCTGCAAGTTTGCGCCCTCTTCCATGATGATTCCTTCAATTTGGTGGAACTCTGGAAGATGCGTCCGGTCAATGGCCTCTTTGCGGAAAACACGGTCGACGGAAAACACACGGCAGGCCTCGGTTGGATGCTCAGCCAAGTATTGAATCGTGTTGACCGTTGTGTGGGTCCGCAACAACGGACGTTGAGACACCTCGGTGGAATATGAACCGCCCCAGCCCGTTGACCCCGTATCTCCTCCATGCTCGTGGATGGCTTTCCATGCTTGCACAACATCGGCCTCAAGGTCAATGAATGAGGGTTGGTCAAGGTAAAACGTGTCTTGCATCTCTCGTGCTGGATGGTCTTGAGGGATGAACAAGGCGTCCATGTTCCAACCGGCGGATTGAACATAATCATCCACAAGTTCTGAGAACCCCATCTCGAGGAATATTGAACGAACTCGTTCGATCAATGCTTGCATCGGATGGCTGCGCCCGGTCCGTGGGGTTGCTGCCTCAAGTGTTACGTCAAACGCTCTAAATTCAGCCGTTTTCCAATCGTCTCCTTGAAGCAATTCAGGGGATAAATCGGTAATGACCATGGTCTCTTGGAGATCATCAGCCGAAACCGCCGAACCCTCAGGTGTCAGCACCCAATGCCTTGAGGTACGTTCGACCGTTTGAATCAAATTCTTCCGGGAAGAGAAATGATCGAGCATTCCCGAATCCACATCGTTGGCATCGGCGGGTAAAGATGCCAAGAACGCCGATCGTTGGTCAATGACTGAAGTGATTTCATCTGGATTTGCAGCCTTGAGTTCTCCTCCATCAATGCCAACGCCTAACTGCTTGAGAAGCCCCACACCAGGACCCGCCTCATGGCGCTCGAAGGCTTGTTGAAGCCCTTGCATTGTAGCGCTTTCCTCGGATTGCATCCACGCCCAAATCCTGGACTCAAGCAAGCCGTGTTCAACGGCATGTTCGCCCTGGGCGTCAAGCCGAATTTCACGAATATGTTCCTCACGAACATCAACCAACCCGTGGTTCTGAAGCCCGTGTCCTGCTCCGACCACAATGGCTTGGTCTGTCCAATCGCAAGCAGCCAAAATGCTGGTTAAATCCCATGTTCGAGAGCTCTCGCTCAATTGCATCGCCCGCAGCATACGACGCTCGGGATTGAGGAGATTGGGAGCACCCATGGCTTGTCCAGTGGAATCCTTGCTTTGAAATCACCGTTGGAGAGAGCGGGTGAGAAGCCAATCATTCCTCTTCATCCCACAACTGGAGGCCGCAGGTTGGACAAACATAGGCGATTGGACGCGGGCCGTCGCGAACATCAACGCTCCCGCAAACGCCACACAGCACCGATGTACGAATGGGCTCGTCAAGGGTCACATCAACTCTAAACATGAAACGACCCGCCTCGGGAAGCATTCCCTCGTCCGGCTTCCAGTTTGAAACGGCTTCCGGAGAAAGGCCGGACTGTCGCCCCATTGACATGCCTGTCAGGAAGAACACCACGCCGAACAACCCCACAGTCACGGCCATTGGACCAAGATTGGCCACGCTCAGTGAGGCCCCAAAGAAAATACAGACGAATCCGGTAATGAGAAAATTTTCACGGCTGAGGCGCGTCATTCAATGGCCTCCGCGGCTTTCGCAAGCGCATCAGCGACACGTTCAACCTTGGATTCGGGAACCGCACACAGCCCTATACGGACTCCGCCAGAAAGTGGAACGAGGTACACATGCTGATTCGCACATGATTCAGCGACAGCCACTGGGTTGTCGCATTCATACCATGCAAAGAAACCATCATGGCTCGGATTTACGGCCACGCCCTTTTGCTTGCACGCTTCGATAAATGTACTTCGCCGAGCCGTGAGAAGGTTGGCAAGGCGATCGCGTTCGTTTGACCAAGCCTTCCCCCCTGCTTCCGTCGCGTGCAATTCACTCAAGACATGCTGGGCGATGCGTGGGGATGCCGACCATGTTTGTCGTCCGGTGACGCCCATCACATCGTTGAGACGCTGGACACTCGACGCCTCGGGGTGGACGTAGACCACTGCCCCGGTTCGCAATCCGTAGATTGTGTGTGATTTTGAGAGGGATATTGCAAAGCAAATCAGAAGATTTTCTGGCCAAGGCAACCCGGCGTCGAGTGCGTCAGCGATGGTCTCCGCCCATCCGTGAGGTTCGTCAGCGTAGAGATGGTAAGCTGCGTCCAAAAGGAGTGTGTGTCCAGTATGCTCGTTCCGGGCTGCACTTTCCATGAACGCATTAAGAAGCGCATAGCGACTCTCAGCTGGAAGCGAAAGTCCCGTTGGGTTGTGGGCAGGGTCGTTGAGCCATGTCATCACAGAATCTTGAGTTTGGACCAAACCCTCCAGCGATGTTGTGAATCCATCGAGGTCAAAGAAGGGTGTGTCCGAAGAAGGGGTCGGAGGCAAAAGAGGATAGGTGGCGATTTCCAAGCCGCATCCTTTCAGAAAACCAACGTAAGGCCCCCAATGTCGATCCCTCAACAACACAGCGTCTCCGCGCTCAGCAAAATTGGCAGCCGCTTGAAAAAGGGCGCCCGAGCCACCGGGTGTGGCCGTTGCACCCATGTGCAGGCCGAGGCCCTCCAATTGGGTTCGGTGGTCGCCAAGAGCAAGCGTGATGGCCAAATCCAGGAAAGACGGAAGTCCCTTCAACGGCGCATAAGCCGCAAATTCCGCAGGAGGAGCCACACGTATCGCTTCATCGACCACGGTGTTAATCGCCAACGATCCAGCGTCCTCAAGAAGAGCCCCAACGGTTCCGTTGACAGCATCGGCTCCGGCGGCAGCTGCATTTTGAAACCTGGCAAACCAACTGAATATGACGTCGTTTCCTGATTTTTCATGGCCATGGCTGGCGAGGTATTGCATCGCATCACCCTCGTCCATGGCTTAGCCAGCGGCTTGGTGCTTTTTGATTTGACCATGGGCCAACCAGGGGACGAAGTTCCGTGTGTTTCATCAAGGGGTGGAGTCACCCGCAACATGAAGCCAACGTAGCACAGCTGGTAGTGCGTCTGATTTGTAATCAGACGGTCGGGGGTTCGAGTCCCTCCGTTGGCTCCACACCATGGTAAACAGTGCTTCAAATACTTCAGTATCAACTTCAACTCATGCTCGAGTGCAATTTGGATGCGAAAGGCAAAGCCGCCCGGCTCCTCGGTGGCATTGCTGCCGTCGCAGGAGCGCTCGTACTTGCTGTCATGTTGGCGACCGATATGTTCACTTTCGGCTTCGGCTGGTACGCCGTTGGTGGAGGAATATTGGGTGGAGCATTTGCCATCTTCGAAGCACGTGCCGGTTGGTGCATCGTCCGAGCCATCGGTATCAAAACACCTCTGTGAGCCTTGACGAAGGATGCCAACGCTCAAGTCGCCCTCCTTGGTGGGCGGCATGTGTCTGCCCAACGACTCGATGGAAAGGCTTGTGCAAACGAGGTAGAGGCAGAATTATTGGGCCGTGTTGCAGCTCTTACCAAAGACAATCTCCAGCCACATCTTGCGGTCATCATCGTTGGTGATGACCCTGCATCCCACGTGTATGTCAACTCGAAGGTGAGGACGTGTGAACGCCTCGGTATTCGCTCAACTCACATCGGTCTGCCAGCCGACACAGAAGAGGCAACGGTTCGTGGGCACATTCTTGCCCTCAATGCCCAAGAAGACGTGCATGGCATTCTGGTTCAATCACCCCTGCCAAAGCACATGGACGAAGAGGCACTCACCGACCTCATCAACCCCTCAAAAGACGTCGATGGTTTTCACCCACAAAACCTTGGCCGTCTCGTTCAAGGCCGAACTGACGGAATGCTTCCCTGTACTCCAAGCGGGGTCATGCGGATGCTGCGTTGGGCAAACATCGACCTTGAGGGAAAACGTGCGGTCGTGTTGGGGCGCTCGAGGATTGTTGGTATGCCTGCCGCACTGTTGTTGGCTGCCAAAGGAGCGGACGCAACGGTCACGGTGGTTCACTCAAGAACAGACGACGCTGAAGCGATTTGCCGAGAGGCAGACATCGTGGTCGCTGCCGTTGGTCGAGCGAACATGGTCACTTCATCGTGGATTAAGCCAGGAGCCATCGTGGTCGATGTGGGAATAAACCGCGTGGACGATGCCACGAGAGAACGGGGTTGGAGGCTTGCTGGCGATGTACACCCGGAAGTCGAAGAGAGGGCCAGTTGGCTGTCTCCTGTGCCGGGTGGCGTTGGCCCGATGACAATCGCCATGCTGATGGAAAACACCGTCCGGGCAGCCGAAACAATGCTGACCGCAGACACGAAGGCATAAGAAACGAACATCACCTGCTTCAACCGTGGTCCACGATCCACGAGCACCTCGCTTAGCGGCTTTTGCGACGTTAACGTCGGCCGTCCTTGTGTTGATAACGGCGCTGAATTTGGTTCTCAACGTGGTTGGCGAAACTGGATTCACACTTGAGGAAGGGGCGACTTTGGCCGCTGTTCCAATCCTTCTTTTCATCGGAAGCCTCGCGAACAAGCAGCGACCAATCCCCGAACTGGTTTCATCAGCAGCAGACCGCGACCAAGAAAGGTTCGATCGCTCCTCTTCACCGTATGCTTCACAAGAACAGGGCCAAGTGAATCCGACGACGGCCACGATTTTGAACAGCATTCTCGGAGAGCAACAAACCACCGATCCAACCGAGGTGAATTCAGCCATCAACACCCTAGCCAGTGGCTCGTTTGGTGCATCTGTTCAACAAACGATGGAGGCCATCGATGAAGCCAACCGAGCCAACCTCCTTCAACAGGAAGCGGCATCGGCTCAACCGGAAGCTGGACAACCCTTTGAACAGCCTGTGGTCCAACCCACCCCGCTTCCTGAACGCGAAGACGAAGCGTCTCGAGAACAAACAACCAATGCAAGGGTAGACACGAATACTACGTTTGCAACCCAAGGCGTAGCCAATGTCCCTCTGCCTCTTCAAACAAGCGAGGCACCCCGTGTCGTCGGGAACGCCCCCGACCTGCCAGACTTGAGCGAGCTGCCTTTGCTTGAGGATGCATTGGAGACCGCACCAACCACCGTAGTTCCAGAAGCATTGGACCTGCCCGACATCAGCGATTTGTTTTCCAGCGAAGCGGCCAGTGCGTCCGCATCGGTGGATTCTGCGCTCCCTGAACTCCCTGATTTGGACGACCTGTTCTAAAGACGAGGTTTGAAAAGAACCTGGATTGAGGCGGATTTGATGTGGACCCAAACATTGGATTTGCACTCACACTCGCTGCATAGCGATGGAGAGCATCCCGTTCAGGAGGTGGCCCAGTTAATGCACGGGCAAGGGGTCCAAACGTGGTCACTCACCGACCACGACACCACTTCGGGTTGGTACGAAGCGGCCAAAGCAGCAGCTGAGTTTGGAATACGATTCGTGCCCGGAGTCGAAATTACATGTGAGCCCGCTGTTGGACCAGATCAAAGCCATCTTGAATCCATTGGCAGGGACCGCGCTTCTGCTTCTTGGCATCTTTTGGCCTACTTTCCGTCGCATAAACCTGGAATTAACGACAAAGAAGTGGCCGAATTCAAAACATGGCTTGCCCCGCACCAAGATGGGCGCTTACCGCGAATGAAAGCGATGTGTGATCGGCTCACAGAACTGGGCATGCCGGTCGATATCGATGACGTGTGCCGCCGAGCAAGCGGCTCAGTCGGCCGGCCTCACCTCGCCGAGGCGATGGTTGAGCACGGCTATGTGGCGTCAAAATTCGAGGCTTTTGAGACATGGATTGGAGACGGCTTGCCTGCCTTTGTCCCGCACTTGAAACCCACCATCGAGGAAGCCGTCGATGCCGTGCGAGCAGCGAACGGATTTACATCCCTCGCCCATCCATTCTACTACGGTGTCCCGACAAGCACCCTCATCCAGCGACTCGTTGAACTTGGCGTTGATGCGGTAGAAGCCGTCCATCGAAGTCATACAGATGCTTATCGCTATGAACTGATGAACGAAGCGATCGCGAGGGGAATGACGATTACAGTGGGTTCGGATTTCCACGGGCTGTCATGGCAAGCGCGACCAGGTAACATGCCGTTGCAAAAGGCAGCCTTGGACGCTAGGCTGTCCGACCAATGAGTTGGTCGACCACCATGGCTGCTTCAAACAGAAGAATCATCGGCATCGCAACGAGGAAAAGCGAAAGTGGATCGGGCGGGGACAAAAAGGCTCCAAGTACAAACGCTGCGAACCAAATCACCCGGCGCGATGAAGTGAATTGCTCCCTAGAAACTGCACCTGACCGAAGAAGAAGCGTGGTGATGAGCGGGGCTTGGAAGCCAATCGCTGAGGCACCGACAAGGTTAACCACGAAACCTGCATAATTTGACAATCGCCACTCGGTTGACAACCCTGCTTGTTGAGCGTCTGCGGTAAGGTAGTCCAACAGCAGCGGGATAAGTCCGTACCAAGCGTACAGAGCACCGACAACCATCAACAGAATGAACCCACCAACGACCAAGAGCAAGCGTGGGCCCGGTTTTGGAAGAGCGAGGTCAAGTTCTTTCAGGCGGTCTTGAACAGCCTTGTGGCGCAAGCCGTGAAGAGCAACTTGACAGACCAGCATCAAGACAACCAATAGCAAGCCAGCATAACCGGCCATGCGCAATTGAAGGAAGAGAAATTCGACCGGTGAAATGACGATGATTTCAACGCCATCAGGCAACCGATGCTCATCAACCAACCAAGCGATGAGTTCACTCGTCAGTGGAAACGCAACCATGAACCCAACGAGAAATAACCCAGCGTAATATTTCATCGAACGGCGAAGCCCTTCCCGTGCCGAGGCTAGGATTTGACCACCGGAGGATTGAGCCAACCGCTCAACAGTGGCCTGGATGGGTTCTTGCACCATGCGTCTACGCCTCTTCGTCCAGCGATGGGGAAGAGGCCCACACATATGAGGGTGTAGAATCAATCCAACTTCTGCCTTCTTTTTTCAGCCGATAGAGACGGTACACTACGAAACCAGTCATCCACAACGATGGAAGGCTGAGGAACACGGCTTGTCCCATTTTGTCGCCGCCATAATCGTTCAAGATTCGCACCTCCATCACCGGCTCATCTGCGCTTGCCTCACCGTAGTGCATGACGATGAAATGGTAGATTTTTGGAGAGGTGATGTTCAAACTTAACGTGGTTTGAGGAGCAACCGTGTAGTGCTCTCCAAGTGTTTTCATGACGCTCCAGTTGATTTGACCGGTCTCCATGGACGGGACACTCGTTTCAACCATCACCACCACAATTTCGAGAGGAGAATCGTGGTTTAGGTTGCTGATGTTTGATTGAACCATCGATCCTGGGTCAAACTTTTGCACGATTTCGAAGGTGCTATCACCTTCACCGAGGCGGAAAGACACGCGCTCGTCGATGTGCTCTTCTTGGTAGTTAACCGCCATCAGCATGCACGTCAGCAACACCAACATGACCACGCCCTCCACAAGGATATGGCGGTAGACCTTTTCGCGGTTAATGCCCTTGAACACGGGTCCGTGATCGTTGCGAAGGCGAGGTTGCAGGTGGTGAATGAACAAGGCCCCGATGCTTCCAATAAGAATGCCGAGTGGGATGTCGATGAACCAGTGTATCCCCAAGTACATGATGGTGAAAATAAACAGAAGTGTGTTGACGAGGACGAAGAAATGGTATGGCCAATGCCGCCATTCGCGAAGCGTCCCTCCTCGTTCCTTCACGTGCAAATAATTGAGCATCAAAATTCCGAAGGGAATGGCCACATGGAGGCTTGGAACCGCATTGTCCAGCGGATCGTGAAGGGCGTAGAACACCGTGTACCAGCCCTCGTGGTAAAGCAAAGCGTCCATACCCGGAATCCACGACGAGGTTACCTCGACGTTGAAGAACAAGTAATATGGAACGGCCAGTGCGTAAATTAACAGATAATTGAGGGTCACCTTATCGGTCATGTCCCGGTCGCCA
>DANX01000098.1 GCA_002502295.1 Euryarchaeota archaeon UBA561
GAAATGTCCCTAGGAACATCCCATGCTTTGGCGAGCGCGTCGGGAAAGGCCCCGAGGTAACGCAACAGCCTTTCTTGCCCTCGGCTCAGCATCGCAACATATGCACCTTGGGAACCTCCTTCATCAATCATACCCACCGCTGTGTCTGCAAGAAGACAGGGTTGCCCTTTTGAGTCAGGGCGAGCGTGGGAAAGCCATGCCCGTGGATTTGGCTTCGGCCGACCTCCCAAACGAGCCGGGCGTTTACCTCTTCAAAAATGACCAAGGGCGTGTTCTCTACGTGGGCAAGGCCACGCGTCTAAACGAACGCATTCGTTCTTATTTCGCAAGCAACCCAGACCGCCACATGATTCCGGAGTTGGTCGCTCGAGCTGACGACATCGAATGCATCGTCACGCAGACACCTCAAGCCGCCTTGATCCTCGAACGGCAGCTGATACGCGAACACATGCCGAGGTTCAACTCCATGCTCAAGGATGGAAAGTCGTTTCCGTACTTGGCCCTCTCCAACGAAGAACACCCGCGCATCATGTATTCCCGTAATCCTCCCAAAAAGGCAGAACGCTGGGGCCCATTTCCCAACGCCAACGCCGCCAAACAAGTGATGCAACTCCTAAGACGATATTTTGGAATTCGCGACAAGGATTGCCGGGGCCAAGATGGATGCATGTCTCAACACATTGGACTTTGCCGTGGCCCGTGTGTTGACCCAGAAGGATACCACCAAGTGGTTCGCAACGTTCGAAAAGTTCTGAATGGGAATGCGAGCGTTCTCATTGAGGAATTGATTGGAGAAATGGACGAATACGCTGCCATCCAGCGCTACGAAGAAGCCGCCTATACACGCGACATGATCAAGGCTGTTCGAACCGTCACCAGCCAGCAGGTCATCTCCTCAAAGGTCTACAGGGAGTGTGACGCCCTGGGTTTTGCCTCGGATGGCGATCTCGCCGCCGTGGTTGTTCTTCACGCCGACGACGGCATCGTTCAGGGCCAAGAAGCCTGGCCCGTCATCCACCGAGGCGACATCGGTGAAACCGTCTCAATGTTCATCTCAGAACACTACGCTCATCGCAAGCCTCCACGGCTTTTGCTCTCGCCGATTCCGATTTTTGACGGCCTCCAATCTTGGCTTGACGAACGTCGTGGCTCCGCAGTTGAGCTCAGAACACCTCAGCGTGGTGATTTGGAAAACCTGGCCACACTCGCACGTCAGAACGCTGAAATCCAATTGAAGCGGTTGGCAAACAAATCAAGCGGTTCGTTGGAGCAACGAGCGGCAGACGATGGCGCCAAAACCCTCGGGATGACACAACTTGACCACATCGTGTGTTTTGACATGGCACAACTTCAGGGCGACGAACGGGTTGGCGCCAGCGTCGTCATGCGAAACGGACGTCCGGCAAAGAAAGAATATCGGAAATACATCGTCAAGGGTGAGGCGATGGATGATCTACGCATGATGGAAGAAGTTGTCATTCGTTGGGCAAAACGCCAGGAGGAGTGGCCGGACTTGCTGCTCATCGACGGTGGCGAGACCCATCTCAACACGATACGGCGAGCGTTGGAAGAACACGATTGGGCGGACCGTTTTCCCCTGGCTGCGCTCGCCAAACGCGAAGAAACGATTTTCCGCGACGGCTTGGAGCCGCTCGTACTGGACCGTTCTGGACGCGTGCTGGTCCATGCTCGAGACGAGGCGCACCGTTTCGTTAACACCTTTCATCGCAAGCGAAGAAGTCGCTCAAGGCTCGCTGACCCGCTGGAAGGCGTGGAAGGTCTCGGTGCAAAAAAACTCCAAACGCTGCTTCGGCATTTCGGGGGCCGTCAGGGCATTGAACATGCGAGCATAACGGAGTTGGTCACCGTTCCAGGCATCGGTCCAGCGTTGGCCGAGCGAATTTACGAGGCCGTTCGCTAACGGGATAACTCGTCGATGTAGGCCATGTCTTCGATGGTCTCACCGTGCCGCAAAGCCGGACTTGAGAAACCAGCAAGGTCAGCAAATTCGTGATCGCCAATTTGCGCTTTGTTAACGGCCGCTTGCCGGTTGGCCAAGGCGTTCTTCTTGCGCTTCTTCTTTCGACGTCGACGACGGACAAACATCACCAACAGGAACAGAACGATGGCAGGATAGACCCAGAACTGGATGAGGAAGTAAATCCAACCGACCTGAATACGGAAGGTCAAATCGTCTTCAAATTCACCTGGAGGGACGATGTAGGTGACCGTTTGGCGGCCACCATCTTCGGAGAGAATCACGTTGCCGGCAGTCGACGAGACATCCACCACTTTGAGGCCACGAGGAAGCGTGAAGGTGATTGGGCCGGAGTAAGCAGCACCATCAATGGGTGAATCCACGTCTCCAAATTCGGTTGGAAGATTGGTGTTGACCTTCCCTGTGCTGATGGTGATGGTCTCTTCATTCGTGGGGGGATAGGACAAGCCATCTCCGCTTAGGAGCGAGCCTCGCAACCCCTCGGTCACCGCATCGGCCGCCATCTTTACAGGACGGTGAAAGATGGACTGAATGCTGCTGGTCACCAAACTCAACTTGAGGTCTTCAGGATTGCCTGTGCTCAATTGATTCCATCCACCATCCGAACCGATGGTGAATTTGACTTCAGGGATGGTCAACGAGAGGGTGATGGGTTCTTCGTCGCTGACAACTCCATCTGGGGCTTCAATTCCCGAAATTGAAGTGCGCATCTCAAACCCAGAAAGGTCCATGACACCAAAGGGAGTTGATTCATTATCTTCCGCATACGCTCCAAGCCCGTGGATGCCATCGGTCACCACTTCGCCGAAGCGTTTGGCGAGGTCTTTCATGCCTTGGCGAGTGGCTTCGAGGACGAGGGGGTCGCAATCGTTGAAATACGGTTTCAGGTTATCATTCTCACACCACGGAAGGTTGACGTTGGTCCCGAGCGGGTCTTCCATTCGGCTTGAAAGGTCAATGATAAGACGAAGTAAATCGGAAGGGAAAGCCTCCATTTGACCGCAAGCTTCGATGTCAGGTTTATCGAAACATCGCTTTCCATCAACAAATCCAAGGCGGTAAATGCTCAGTTCTACATCCAAGGCCATCGTGACGCTGAAGGACGCGCTCCACTCGTTGAAGTTCACCTTGGACAGGTCAAATTCGACGTCGGATTGCACACATGTGCTTTGGTTGGCATAGCAGAGGACTCGCCCGTCTTCGTTGAGAATCTCATGCTCCCAATCGTAAGGATCTATGCCCGTCAACGACAGGTTCAGTGAACTTGATTCATCGAGTGTTTTGGTGAGCACGATGGTCGAAGTACCGTCCACCGTTGTGACCCAATCGGGGAGGATTATTTCAACGGTCAATTCGGCTGGCGGCAATCCGTTGAGGGGGATTTCGTTCAGGAACGAACTCCCAATCATTGCTTCAATGGAAAATCCAGCGTTCATGAGACGTTCCAAATCGCTGCTTTGGATGTTTTCGAGGAACCCGTTAAGACTTGAACTTTCATCGTTTTGTTCCATGATGATGTCGATGAAGCGCATGGA
>DANX01000108.1:0-1268 GCA_002502295.1 Euryarchaeota archaeon UBA561
AGTGCCGTTCGAGCGATTCAACGGCGAGGCCGTACGGCACGTCAGCGCGCAGGTTCAGTTCACGTGCTCATCGCCAAAAACACGCGTGATGCTTACGTCCATCGCGCATCGGAACGGCAAGAAGAAAACATGCACCGGTTGATGGGGCGCCTCGTGCGTCAAAAGCAACTGAATGAAGCATACGTGGTCAACGAACATGCCCTCGATGCTTTCGAAGTAAAGACCGACACGGAAACGATTCCAGCGAAGATCTATCTTTCCAATGAGTTGGCCAAATATGCGAACGATAAAACCCCGAATGCAAATTCTATAGAAAGGGATACAAAACGAAGCAGTGATCCCACAAGAATCGCCCCCGACCTTCGTGCAGACCAACTGAGGCCACAGGCCCAAGCCAGCCTGTTTGCGTTTGAACAGGAGGATGAACGCACACCGCAGCCCGTTGACCAACGTTCGGTTGAAGCTGTGCTCAACGCCGCAGATCGCGAGATCATGAACTTGAACGAAGTGGACGGAAACGAGGACACGATTTACATTGACCACAGAGAGGGACAATCAACCCTCCCGGGATACCTGCAAGGCCTCGGTTTCCGAACGGTGTTCACACAACTCCCTTACGGGGATATTCGGCTTTCAGAGCGTGTGCTCATCGAACGAAAAACAGCCAGGGATCTCCTCGAGTCGATCAAATCAGGCCGCCTCCTTCACCAGTGCCGCAGTCTAAAAGCGAGTGCTCAACGCCCCCTCTTGCTGATTGAAACCGGGGGTGAATCGCAATACAGCGTACACCCAAATGCCGTGTTAGGCGCTCTTGCCCACCTCACGTTGGACCTGGGCATTCCAGTCATGATGGTCAAAGGTCCGCTCGAAGCGGCTCACTTTATCGCCGTGGCTGCCCAACGGGAACACGATGCTCTGGAGCGATTGCACGGGTTCATCACCGGTACCGAAAAGGACGGTATGTCCCTCAAAGCCTCCCTGTCCGTTGCCCGTCGTGAATTGGAGAGCATCACCAACCAACCCGAGCAAAATCATCCATGGTTCGATAGCCATCAGGAGCATCTCCATCGTTGCTATAAACACGCCATCGAACCCTTCGTGAAGCAACACGAAGGCCTTGCGCATGTGTTGATGGCTGCTTCGCCATCGCTCGGCAAGCTGTTTGCATCAAGAGAAGATGACTTTGTTGCCATGGCAGGGTGTTCCTTGGAGGAAGCAAAAGAGATTGTAACCTTGCTTCAGCAAACGCTCACGAGCCAATGAGACGG
>DANX01000108.1:1557-15285 GCA_002502295.1 Euryarchaeota archaeon UBA561
ATCACGAGCCAATGAGACGGACCCTTGTTCGCAATTGAGCCAATCGATCGGGATAGAACCCCAGCGCAAACGCCACAATTTCCGAAAGGTGGCAAACGGGAACGATGGTGTTCTTGCCACTGACGCGCCCGGCTTTTGATTGATACGAGTCAAGATTGACGTGTGAAACGGTGCAAGCGCTCACGACCAAATCGGCTCCAGATTGGATGGCGTCGGAAAGAACGGCTGCGGTCATAGCAAGCGACGAATCTTCAAGCGTGAGCATTGAGGTCGAACCGACGCTCATGCACTTGGAGTCGTAGTCAATGGGTGTACCACCGAGTGCTTCAATCAGTTGTTCCATGTACGTCGGCATGAACGGGTCATCGCCGGCGCAGGCTCCTTCACGTTGCATGTCTGGCCCGTAGTAGGCTGCGATGTTCATTTTGAGTGGATTCTTTACTGCGTCTCGTACCTTGTCAAGACCAATCTCTTCAACCAGGTAGTGGAGGAGGTGCCAGGATTGCGTTTCTCCCGTGTATTCCACTTTGGAAGTTCGAGCGACGAGGTTGTTGACCGTGCTGGCGTAAACAGGATCTCGCTTCATCTCTTCAGCTGTGTTGCACATGATGGCATGACTGGTTGCGCACGTGGTCATCACGTCAAGGCCCTTGGCCTCTGCGAGCGCGAGGTTCCTGGCAACGAGCGCATCCTGTAATTTTGGGGTCGCTTGCTTGATGACGTTTCCTCCGTCGCTGCTGGCGCGGGGGATTTCAATCAGCTGTATGTTGAGGGCCCTGCAGAGGGGTTGAATGGTATCTTCGACCTCGGCAGCCCCGGCTCGGGCGACATTTCCGGGGTAATATGCCACCTTTGCCATGATTTCACCTCAGAACCGTTGATCAATTTCATTGAAGAGACTGACAACCTCGTGGTAGTTATCAACGCGACTGTTGAACATTTTCGGAATGCGACCAAGACCTGCGGGTGGAACAAGGAGGGCTTGCAGTCCACGGATGGGTGGGCCGCCGTTTCTGGTAAAGGCAAGCGCCATTCGGGCGGAGACGCCACTGAACACATTGCTGACCAATCCTAACGGGCCGAGCACCTGTCGGTAGAGGGTGGTTTCGTTGACATTGCCCGACCATTTGACGCTGCGACCGTACCATTTGACAAGGCGTCCAGATTTACCAGCGTACCTTGATTGGTTAAGCAGCGCACCACGAGCTTCGTTCAACGCCCGTGCAGCCAAGCGTCCATCCTCGCCGTAGCGCATGAGGCTGGCGTGGTCGGCTTCCGACCAGACGCCGTCTTTTTCCTGGAGTGAATTCATGATGTTGCGGCGTTGTTTCTCGGATGTACGTGGATCCAGTACACGAAGCCATTGTTGGAAATGGACACCCGGGCCCTCGTAATGTTGGTCGTGGGGGAGAGTGTCACTCATGGCCTGAACAAGATGGAACGAGAGGACGTCGCCTGCTTGGTGCAGAGCCGTGGCGGCTGCGGAATCCATGGTACCCATGGCTTGTCCAGAGGGAAGATGCTCACCTTCTCTGGGGTCGGTTCGAATCCATGGTTCAGCACGGCTGCGATGGCTTTCATATCGGGCGGTGTCAACGATGAGATCTCGCACCACGGGGTGACCAGGGAGGGGCTCAATGCGAACATGCCCGCCGTCTTTTGTCAAATCGGCGATTTGCGCACAGTCTGCGAGAACGATGCGCCCGTTCACCCGAACGCCGGTGGTGGGTGTTCCTGCGGTGTTGCCACGTCGGAAGGCAAGACTGCCGTCCACGTTTTGCTGCATTGTTGTCAGGAGGTCCTGAACCGTTGCATGCCCGGGAACATCGCAGGTCAACGTATCCCATCCCGATTCAGCGGCTTGTGGGCAGTAGCGGAACACTTCAAGCCTGATGGTCATGATGTCCTTTTCGATGATGCCAGGTGCAAAGTCGCCTTCAACAACATCGTCGTCGTCGCCAGCACCGAACGCTTTCATCTCTTCAAGGAGTTGGACTTGGAGCGTGCCGGATTCGTCGACACAAGCAAGCATAGGTAGGGCTTCCTCGACCCAAATCTTCCATGGAGGTTCAAAATCAACATCGCATTCTTGAATTGGATAGGCTTCGTTTCCACCGAGCGCTGCAATCTTGTTGTTCCAGTCGTGTCCTGCCTTGCAGAATTCATCGTAGGCCGTGTCGCCGATGGCGCACACCGAGAAATGGAGTGAACCGAGGGCAGGGCCGTTGGCGTTAATGGCTTTCCACATGGCATCGGCGTTGTCTGGCATTTCACCTTCGCCCCACGTGGACGTGATGATCATGACCCGCTTCATCGTCGCCAAGCGCCCAGGGTCGAATCCGTCCATGTCAACGATGTTGGGCTCAAGTCCGTAATTGGCGGCAAGCTTGGCTGTCTTTTCCGCAAGTCCGGCTGCATTGCCTGTTTGAGAGCCAAAGAGGATATTGATGGAGCGGTCTCCAGCAAACACGGAGTTGAGGGCATCGGAAGCTCCTGCGCTGGAAACTTGTGCCGTGGAAGAAGTGTCTGCGCTTGGAGTCTCTGCGGCGGATGCAGCGCTCGCATCGTACTCGCCCCCGTCGACAGTCGCCATCACAGGGAGAACTGAATCAGCCCATGATTTCCACTCGGGTTCATACTCAACATCGCACAATTTGATGTCGTGTACACGGGTCGCCCCGAGAGCGACGAATTTCTCATCCCAGTCTTTTCCTGCTTTGCAGAATTCGTCGTAGGATGTATCGCCAATGGCGCACACGGAGAAACTGACACCAGCGAGGGGCGGATTGGCTTCGTTGGTGGCCACCCAGAGGTCCTCTGCATTGTCTGGCATGTCTCCTTCGCCCCAAGTGGACGTGATGATAAGCACACGCTTGTAATCTGCAAATTGGGCGGGATTGAATCCGTCCATGTCATGGACTACGGGAACGAATCCCATTTTTTTGGCCATTTTTGCCGTGTTTCCTGCGAGTTCCTCGGCGTTACCTGTTTGGGAACCGAAGAAGATAGCAAGTTGTGGATTTCCTGCGACACCTGACATTGTTGCACAAGCCCCCTTGGATTGAGCCACCCTTCAATGGCCTTTGAACGTTATTATTCCAGCGGGTCATAAACGGGGCACTGAGATGGAAATTTTCATCGAAATTTTCGCTCAAAATGACTTCACATTTGGAAGTCGCCCATGCCATCGCCCATGCCGTCGCCCATCGGTACGCCTTTGGAAGAAATGACGTCGTCGATACGCAAAATCATGATGGCCGTTTCGGTGGCCGATTGGATGGCCTGCTCAACAACTCGGAGCGGCTCGACGACATTGCCTTCCTTCATGTCAACCACGCCGCCTTCGTAGACGTTAATGCCAGCGTGGCCTTGTCCATCTGCGTGGGCCTTGCGAAGTTCAATGAGGGTGGTTACGGGGTCAAGTCCTGCGTTTTCAGCGAGGGTGCGCGGGATGATCTCGAGCGCCGATGCAAAGGCCTCAATGGCCATTTGCTCACGGCCTCCGACGGTTTCAGCGTAGGTTCGTAGGTCTCGAGAAAGAGCTGCAAGGACACTTCCGCCACCGGTCAACACGGCACCGTCTTCCCAGGCGACCGACACAACACCTACGGCGTCATCAAAGGCACGTCGAATCTCGTCGACCACGTGTTCAGTGCCGCCGCGCAGGAGGACAGACACCGATTTGGCTTCGGGGCAACCGGTGATGAAGGTCATGTCGGAGTCTCCGATTTTCTTCTCTTCCACTCGTGAGGCCTCACCAAGGTCGTCGCCGCTCATGTCTTCGAGGTTCGTGATGATGGTCCCACCGGTCGCCTTGGCGAGGGCTTCCATGTCGGATTTCTTGGCTCGGCGGATGGCGAAAATACCTTTCTTTGAGAGGTAGTGTTGAGCCAGCTCATCAATCCCTTTTTGGCAGACAAGGACGTTTGCGCCAGCCTTCTCGATGGTGTTGACGAGGTTTCGGATGTAGTTTTCCTCCTCCTCCAAAAACAAAGCGAGTTGGTTCGGATCGGTGATTTGGATCTTTGCATCAACCTCGGTTTTCTTCACTTCAATGGCCGAGTTTACCAGGGCGATCTTGGCACCGCTCACGCTCCGAGGCATGCCTGCGTGAACACGCTCCTTGTCAAGGAGGATGCCGTCGATGAGGGATGAATCTTTGATGGAGCCGCCTTGCCGTTTTTCCACTTTAATGTCGGAGAGATCAACCATCCTGTCGCCTTCTTCAACAACGCCAACAGCGTTCACAGCACGAACACAAATGTCAGCCATGAAGGATTTGACCGCACCAGCAGACTTACCGGTAAGTGCAGTCTTTGCGACTTCTTGCAGGACAGCATCGTCGTTTTCAGTGGAGATTCCGTGGCTTTCCATCAAGCCGATGGCTCGCTCAGCGGCGAGGCGGAAGCCTTCGCAGATCACCGTCGGATGGACGTTTTGTTCAATCAAGTCTTCACTTCGCTTGAGCAGTTCGCCTGAGAGAATGACCGCTGAAGTTGTGCCGTCGAAGCAGTGTTGCTCTTGGGTTTTGGCGACTTCAATGATCATTTTTGCGGCAGGGTGTTCGATGTCCATTTCCTTGAGAATGGTCGCACCGTCGTTGGTAATGACGACATCGCCCATCGAGTCAACAAGCATTTTGTCCATGCCTTTCGGTCCGAGCGTGGAGCGAACCGCATCGGCCACGGCTTTGGCGGCAGCGATGTTGTTGGATTGGGCCGTTCGGCCGCGGGTTCGTTGTGTACCGTCTTTCAAAATGAAGATGGGTGCTTGTCCGTTTCCATACATGTTGGTGCCCTCCGGCAAGGTTGGCGAGGTTGCCACCAACTTGAACCCTGCGCTTCTTTAGCATCGGAGCCAAACATGGCTCACTGTTGATTTTGCTCAAGCCATTGCTGGCCATAGTGCTTCCACTGCTCCATGGTCCAACCAGCGGGTAAGCCGCCTTCTGGGAGAGGAGGCATGCTGTCTTCCGTCGCAGATGCAGGAACGGGCACATCGGGAGCCAAGGCAGGGGCATCGGCCGCAGCAGGAGTCGGCATGGAGGTCGGAATCGAAGGTGCCGCAGCGACGGCCCCGTACGTTGCCGCCAAACTGTCTTCGTATCCATCCTCGCCCCAATTCGCATACTCGTCCTCTTCTTCCTCCGTTTGCAGGATGGAGAGGAGCACAACAACACCGCCGACAAGAATGAGGATGAAGACACCCCACAGAGCGATGACGTCGAGTTGCAGACCGGCCTCGTCGGTGGCCGAATCTACGCTTGAATCCATCCGTACGAGGGTCACTTCCAACACAGCGTTTGCAGCATCGCTCACGGTTTCAGAACGAGCCCAAACCGTGAGGTTTACCGTCAAGCTATCTCCATTGAGATTCTTGAGCGTGGTTTCAGTCACGTCAACCGTGATGGTGATTTCTTTGGTTTCACCGGTAGCCAACGTGTAGTCCTTGTCAAGACGGGCGATAGAGGAGCGGAACCAGTTGTTTCCTTCGCTCGCATCCAGGTCCATCACGACCCGCTGGCCGGTGGTGTACTGATTGACAATGCGTACGGTAACATCGTACTTGCCTTCCTCGGAGACTTCAAGTGGTTGGATGGCAAAGATGCGGAGCCAGTCCTGAGAGCCCACCAGATAGGTTGACTCGCCAGTGGCACTGATGCTGCTGTCCGCCGTACTGGTAGCTGTCACTTGGAGGTTGAGGCTTCCTTCCGTACCTTCAACGAATGAAAACTCAACCGAAACGTTGTAGCTTGCGCCGATGTTAATCTCCGGCGTATTCCCACCGATAAGGTTGGTAAAGGCGGCGTTCATGCCCGCTGGGGCGTTCAGCGACATGGCAAAGCTGTCGGGGTTGTTGCCGTCGTTGCGGACCTCAAACGACATGGTTTGCGGTAGGTCGCCTGGAATGTAAGACTGGCCGGTTTCTTCGTCCGATACATACACGGCGGCTGTCTCGAGAATCTCGATGATAAGTTCAACGGAGTCGAAGACGTTTTCATCGTCCACGCTGGTCGCTGTGATGGTCACCGAATAGAAGCCTGGGCTAAGTCCGATTGGCATGGCCAGTTGGACCACGACCGTGGATTCACCGTCCCAAGCGTCCAGCACAGGCGATTGCTCGGAAGGAAGTGATGCCTGCAGGCGCCAGTTGCTCTGACCGATGCTCAAATCGTATTGTTCGTCATCGTTTCCAAGGTTGAACAAATCAAGGTATAGCGACTTCCCAATGCCGTTTGCGGCCCCGGAAAAGGTGTTTTCCTCGGCCACGAGATCCACGTGACGAAGAACGGGAACCTCGATGTTTCGGACCAAAACGTCCGTGCCAAAGAGCGCTGTGCTGCATGAAGGACATGTTGCCCGGAGGTTGAAGGACACCGTCCCCGGATTGGCCAACTCAGGAGAGGTGATGTTGAGCACCAAATCCACTCGCTGACCCTTGTAGAGGGTAATGGGGTTAGGTTGGATGACACCGGTTTCGTTCTGTATCAGTCCAATCCAACCAGAATTCTCGGAGAACGTTGTGGCAAGGTTGAACGCAGCATCTCGATTTCCGGTGTTTTGAAGTCGGAAATTGACCAATCCGTAATCATCGGGTCCAATCGTTGCAGCGACGAGCGGAACGGTTGAGGTTAATGCCACGCTAAACTGTTCGCTCACCGCTAAATCCATACCGATACGAGCCTTTTCTCCGAGTTGAGCGCTGCTGGCGTCAGTAAGCCAAAGATTCCAGTTTTGCTGCTGTACATCGGCACCTGCGGGAACGGTTAAATTCGCCCAGAATTCGATGGTTTTCCCAGCCCCAAGTGGGGGGATGATGACGTTTGTTCCATGGTTGCTGCTTCCCTCAATGTCCATGCGGATGATCGGGAACGGGACCATCCAAGAGTCGTTGGTCACGTTGGTTTCCACTCGGATGGTCGCTGGTGCGTAGCCGTTGTTGGTCAAGGTGCAGTACAGGGTTGCCATTTGATTGGGCGCCACGGTGTAACCGTTGAGCGGATTGTCGCATTGGAGGTCGACGGTGTAGTCGGAGACGCGGCTGACACCGAAATGAACGAAATCGTCAACGTGGAATCCCTCACTGGCCACGCTGCTGTCCGAAGTAAACAGCATGCTGAAGGTGTACGAACTTCCACCGAGGAACACCTCAGGGTTAGCGAGGTTTGGAATTTGTTCCCACGACACTTGTGGGTCCCACGAAAGGTTGGTCCACTGACCTTCTGCAGCACTCGGATTGCCTTGCGAAATGTCCCAAGAGATGGACTCGAAGGGGTCGTTAATGTTCCCGGAGCCCCGCCAAAGTTCCATGGACACCGAATCACCAGCGGACATGCTGCCATAGGCTTGGATGTGGAATTGACTTGAGACGAATTCGTTCGAGTAAAACAAGATGCGGCAAATGTAAGCCTGGTTCACGTTGGTGAGGCCGGGGTCAAGTACATCGGTATCGCAGGAATTCCCGGTCATGTACCGGGCATGAACCAAACGTGTCGCCTCGGCGTTCGAGGGGTAATTGCTTCCGGGCGATGAATGACGCCAGTGGACGTTCCCTGCAGCGCTTGAACTGGAGTCGGTCTGCCACGAACCAGCAGCAATGGCGTCGCCACCGTCGGCAGGGTATTTTCCGGTGAAAAGTTGGGGCCCGGTGACGGCTGCCGTTGATTCCATGTCATCGGCGGCGACGGCCACTGGAACGACCTTGTCTCGTTGGTCGTTGGAGTTTTTGTCGTCGTCAGCAAAGTTAACGCTCGCACGGACAATCAAGCCGCCCGAGAGGTCGTTGGTGGACGTGTTGAGAATCGAATGGGCGGCTGTCGGCGTCCACTCGATAAACTGGTTGAACGATTGGCCCCCGGTGAGTGGATTCGTGGTGAAATCGAAGGATTCCATGACGAAGCCGACTGGGTGAACAACGTCCACCGAAACCGGAGCGGCGTCGCCGATGCCTGAGGCACCAAACCGTTGCACGGTGACCGTGATCTCGATCGTTTGTCCCAAGAAGATGTAATCAACAACTGTGCCATCTGACTGGATCCATTCGTTGGCCGATACGCTGGCGTTGCCAACGGTGATGGACTTGACGGTGAAGTCGTCGTTGGTACCACCACGGCCTGATGCAGCCTCTGCGGGAACAACCATGTTCAAGGCGAGGGTTTGCATCAAGAGCAGCATAACAATGGTAAACGGCATCATTCGGCGCATGGACATCAGCAACCTTGCCCAACACGATTGAGCATAAGAAGGTCGCCTTCTCATGGGCTACCAAAACCAGTCAAAAATCATGGTTTATCGGTTGATTCCACATCAAACCCTCGAATGACCGGTTCGTTGTGTGAAGGCTGTTTCATGTGCTCTTGTTGCGATGGGACGGAGGTGGTTGAAAGCAGACCTTCGATGTCCAAATCATCGACCATTGAGGGTTGTTCTTGTACCATCGCTGGAGTGGGTTGAACCGGCTGAACAGCGGGCACCATCACGTGCTGGACAATGGCCGGCGTGTAGGCAAGGGTTGGCTGGCTTGCCTGGGAGTGTGCGACTTCGGCCGTTAATTGCTCCAAACCAGCGGACAGTGAATCCAGTTGTTCTTGCGCATCGTCGTTGATTTGACGTGAACCAGGACGCATCCACGCTGGTGGTTCACCTGCACCACCACCAAGAACCGCTAGAGTCGTGAAGGCCGCAATGGGCATGACGGCCAGTGCGGTGAGCAAGTTCAGAAACGAGGTTTCTGGTGTGGCCCCAGCAGAAATGAGCGATTCAAACAACTGCTTCTCGAACGCAATGTTCAATGAAATGTCCTCCCCGAGGACACGCTGTACGATGTAGGAGGAAAGTTGCCCCATCGACCACAGCAGAAAGATGGGGAAGGCCCAAGAAATTCGCAACGTGTTTCCAAGGAACTTCCTCCCTAACGAGGCCAACGTGATGTACCGACGAGCGAACCGGGGGAACATGCGAATCGACAAGAAGAGGCTCATTGCGTACAAGAGCAGCGCCATCTCCAACTGTCGGTTTTGGCGAACCACGCCTTCTGGAAACAAAAGGACCAGTGAGAGGGGAATGGTCGCCAGCAGAACTTGGAACGGAATGGCCAGAAGGACAAGTGAACCGCGAATGGTCCAAAGTGCATGACCCGCCGAAAAGCGATCGTACACAAGCGTTGAGAGTTGACCATGGGCCGATGAAGCATACCGCTGACGGGCGGAGAAACGGTGAGCAGTGCTTCCCTTGTGCCGGGTCAATCCCAACGCCAGCCGCCACCCTCCTGCTTCAATGACGCGAAGGGGGGTAAACCCGCCCATTCCGAGGGCGAGCAGGAGCGCAAGCATGCCATAGAACAGGGACGCCATGCCAATCCATGGAATCATGTCCACCTCGATGGTAAGCCTGAGATCGCCCCCGCTGGCTGAAAAACCGAGCAAATACGTGAGGGAAAAGGCCGCCATTGGCGTGAGGAAAATTTGACCGAGTAATTGCCCGGTCAAACCGATACGGGCAATCATTGACCCAACTGCAGGGCGGCCCTCCATGCGCTGGAGCGCGCGCAGACTTTTCTCAAAGGTTCCCCTTCAGAACCCCGTCAAATGTCTATTCTTCGTCACGAGGTAGTTCTTGGAGCGGTTCAGCCAGCGGAAAACCATCGGTCATAAGAAGACGGATGAAGCCGGAAATGCGGCCGTCTGACCTTGGCCGGCCAAGGTCAGGTCGTGCGGTACGAGAGAGGACTGCTTCGCAATTTGAACACGAAATGCTTTGCACACCCCATGCAGGTTGCGGTACGCTGCAGCAAGGTTCGGTCCGTGAACGGTTCATAACCGACTGCAATTCGACTGCAAGGTCACGAGTCCACGGAGCTGGGCGCCCCGCAATAAGCATCTGCAGACGCGTGAGCATCATCCAACTTGAGGCAACCCAAAGGCCGAATCCAAAAATGGGGGAACCCCAACGCAAGCTAGCTGCACCGAAGGCGAGGACAAGCACACCCAATACGAAACTCAACCAGTAAAAAGAACGCATGTGGAGGACACGTTGCGTCAAGTAAGGGGAAAGCGGAACGGGATTGGGGTGGGGAGGAAAGCGTCGGTTGAACCCGCGAGCCCGTGTGATCCACAACGTCGGCAACCGTGGTCCGACATGTCCGATGCCAGCCCCTAAGGTGAACAATGCCAACGAACCAACAAACGACATGCACCTCACCTCATGCCTGTTGAAGGCGCTTCAACGTCGCCTCAACCTTGTCCATGCCTCGAACAATGTCTTCTTGGCTGATGGTGTAAGCAAACCGAAGGTGGCCCTCGCCTGAGGGCCCAAAAGCACTTCCAGGAGAACAAAGCACGCCGTCCTTCAACAATTCCATGGCCACCTCTTCTGAGGACATCCCGGGAACATCCACCTTGGGAAAGACGTAGATGGCTCCCTTTGGGCGATGGCACTCGACGCCAGGCATGGCGTTCAAGCGGTCCACAATGAGGTTGCATCGTTTCTCAAATTCCGCTGCCATGATGTCTGGATAATCGTCAGCTTTGTCCATGGCCTCGAGAACAGCATATTGCATGGCATCGTTTGAACATGCAGCGATGTAATATTGAATTTTGATGACCTGCTTCATGGCCTCAAGGTTGGTCGAAACGATGTATCCAATGCGCCAGCCTGTCATCGCAAAGGTCTTTGAAAAGGAGTTCACAACCATCAATTTCTGGTAGCCGGTCCCCATGAAAGAGACGTGATCGTCTTTGAAGACGATTCGGTCGTAGACTTCGTCGGAGATGATCCACAAATCATGCTTCTGAGCGAAAGCAAGGAGTTCGTCGCGTTGCTGTTCATTGAGGGTCCCTCCGGTGGGGTTGCTCGGGAAATTATAGAGAATAGCCACCGTGTTCTCATCCACGATGGCTTCGAGGTCAGCGACCTGGGGAATGAATTCATGGTCGAACAAACAGGGATAGTACTTCGCCTCGCCCCCTACGAGTGTGGCGTCGGGCCCGTAAAGCGGAAAGTATGGTTCGGGGAGGAGAATGTTTTGCCCCGGATTGATGACGGTCATGAACAGGTTGAGCAAGGCATTGGTTCCAGACATCGTCATGCAAACATTGTGTTCGTCCATGCCGGGTTCATACGAAGACCAGGAGGCGGCGATTTTCTTCCGTAGCGACGGCAATCCGGCGGTGGTTGTGTATTTGTTTCTCCCGTCGAGCATGGCCCGATAGAAAGCCTCAATGGCAACGGTCGGAGGTTGAAAATCTGGCTCGCCGAGACCGAATGAAATGACATCGTCTCCTGCCAAATCGAACATCTTGCGGACGCCCGTTGGCTGAATCGCAAGAGCACGGTCACTGAAGGTGCCCATGAACCGGCCAAATCCACTGTGCATTTCAATGCAATTACGATTTTGGGCCTTTGGCCTTCGCCTTTGGCTCTTCCTCAGGTGGCTCAGCATGGTCGAGGAGGATGGCATCGGTGGTTTCGGGCCCTGCTGAAGAATGGAGGAGCGATGGTGGGTCGATGCGCGCACCTTGAACCATCAATCCCACGAGGATCACCACGACCAAGAAAATGCTTAGCGTGAGCAGGTCAAAGTCAAGCCCACCCATACCGTCTTGCGCACTGCCGGTTCCCATCACCGTGGTGAAAACCGGCAGGGAAGGTGCGCCTTGGTCGTTGAGGCCACGGATTTCAACGGTGTGGTTGCCTTTCTCAAGCAGAGCGGGATTGAGGGCAACAACCCAATCAAAGCGTTCCAGCGCCGCCAAACCACCTTCGACGTTGGCGTAAGACGCTTCGGTCCAAGCTCCACCATCGATCCGGTACTCAACGTTTGCAATCGAACCGGTTTGTCCCCAAGCAATGCCACGGACCTCATGAAGACCGCTTGAGGAATTCATGCTGGAATTGGAGATGTGAACTTGAGAGGACACGTCAATGGTGCCGGTGAGATTTTTCTCGGCCAAGTACATCGACAAATGAACCGCCTCGTAAGCGTCCACCATGCCCCATCCAAAGTCTCGGTTCCAAAACGGGTCAACCTCGGGTGCCGATGCTTCCCCACGGCGCTCTGCGGTGAGTTTCAAAATCTCCTTCATCTCGGCGGGTGTTAAGTCTGGATTTGCTTCAATCATCATGGCCAAGATGCCAGAAACAGCCGGTGTGGCGTAGGAAGTACCCGAGCCACGGCCGGTGTAGCCGTTGTCTTCGGCGGAGCCACCTACAAGGTTGACACAACCTCCTGAAGTGACGCATCCTTCTGCTTGGACAATGTTGGTGCCCGGTGCGGACACCTCAGGCTTCAATTCATCCAGCGGATTGCCATCGCCGTTGTCCCTGCGAGGACCACGGGATGAATACGACGCCACGGTGTCATCGCTTCGGTCGATGGTGTTCTTGTCGTCGGTTGCACCAACGGTGATGGAAAGACTCGAAGAACCCATGCCGGAAAGGCCATCGTTGTCTGGGCCATCGTTTCCGGCCGCAGCGGCAACAACCACACCTGCTTCCATGGCCCTGTTGAGAATTCGGCTGTGCATGTCTTCACCGTCTGAACCACCTCCTTCGTGGGACGTGATGCCCCACGACAGGGAAATGATGTCGATGCCGTGGTTGGCTTCATCAGCCCCCTGCCAGGCCGTGTCTTTGTTGTCGATAATCCACTGCAAGCCGTTCATGGCCGACTCGTAGAATTCTTGTTCAATCACGTAGTTTTCAAACGGTCCTGCACCCAAATCCGTTCCAATGCGTACGTCAATGAGGTCAGCGTTTGGCGCTGAACCGTAAAAATCAGTTTGTGCTCCTGAGGCGTCAATCCCGCTCGCAGCGGCCATGCCCATGCACGCCGTTCCGTGTTGATTTCCGTCATCGGGATCGTAGGTGCCGTCGGTCTGGCGGGCCCCTCCAGCGGTGCAGACTGGATCGGAGTGAACATAACACACAGCGTCGTATCCGGCGATGAACTTCTCATTGAGGCCAGGGTGTTCATTGTCAACACCCGTGTCCACCATGGCGATGTTCACATCGTTCCCAGTGAAGCCAAGGTCCCACGCACCCATGGGGTAGAACGTGGAATTGCGTGCTTTCACCGCTGGCGTTTGGATGTCGCCGTAAAACACGACGGACCCGTATCGCTCCACCATCACAACATCGGTAAGGTCGGCGAGTTCAGTCGCCATTGAAGCGTTGATTTGACCCAACAATACAGCGTTAACCGATTCAATAACATCAACAATGCTCAGGTTCAATGCCTCGAGCTCTGCAACGTGAACATCGTTCACTTCCACGCCATAGGAGAGACCGATACCCGTGATTCCGTCATGGGTTTCCAAACTGTCGTGGATGTTGTTCCGATTCATGTCGAGGGCCGTTCGCTCCCACCAGGGTGTATCGTCATCAGCCCATGTTGGTGATGCTTGTTCAGGAACGGTACTGCTGAACCCAATTGGCATCCATTGGAGCCCTTCAGCGTCCATGGATTCCCATCCAATCGGTTCAGACTTTACGAACAAGGAACCGGTTATTGGACCCATCAACAAAGCAAGCACCAGAACAGCAAGCATACGACGCATGGTTGTCACCAATCCATCCGAACAATGGGGTCGGCATCAATCTAACGATGCCGTGTGAAGGTGGTGAAAGGTGGTGGGAGCAGAGGGATTTGAACCCCCCCCAGCGGATTTCTTCTGAAACTGCGCATCAGATGGGCAGTCTGCAGGATTGCAACAGGTCGGCGCTCCAGTTG
>DANX01000034.1 GCA_002502295.1 Euryarchaeota archaeon UBA561
CCCCGGCGAACGGACAGAACAGATGCGAAAGGGTCGCGATCGTGTGCTCGCCAAGTTCACTTATGACCACAACGCAGAGGCTTACGAACGCATCTACGCCTCGCTTTACGAGGAGTAGGTGGCATTACACCCCACCTCTCGTTGTGGAGTGAAACATTCTCAACGATGGAGAAAAATGACAAATCTGACCAACGATTCGTATCGGAACATCATTATTTGATGCGCTGGTCGGATGGCCATGCGAAACAAGGCCTTGTTTTTGGCATTCATGGTTCTTAGCCTCCCCCTCTCAGGATGTTTTGGTGAGGAGGACGTCGTTCCTGAGCCCGAAATTGAGGTTCAAGAGAACCCCCGTGTCTTTGTTACCGACAAAACCGGTGCTGATGTGAATGTGCCACCAATGAACCTGACGTTCCAATTCAGCGATGTCGGAGAAACTGGAAAAGAACCCAGCATCGGGATCACATCCAGTGGCTGCATTTTCTTTATCGCCATGGAAAAGGTCATGCGTTCCTGCGATGGAGGATTGACCTGGGACGAAACCCAGGACCCCGTTATGTGCTCCCCAACCACGAGCGACCCCTACGGTTGGGTTGACCCCATCACCGATCGGGTGTTTGGTGTCCAGATGATTGGACTTGAGACTTCGTGGATTTGCTGGAGCGATGACGATGGCGAAACATGGCTGGGCAACCCCCACGACTCAGGAACCACGCCCATCAACGACCACATCAAATTGGCGAGTGGGCCGTGGACCAGCAGCGGTTACGGAGCGCTTGGTCAGTTCACAGGAAGTTTCTATGAAACCGCTGTTTACTATTGCTACAACAAACTGGCCGGTATCTTTTGTTTCACGAGTTTTGATGGAGGAGCGACCTTCGAGGCTGGCGGCCAAATCATCGGTTTGGCGACCACCAACGGTGGCCTGCACGGAGCAATTTCCACGGCCCCCGACGGCACCGTGTACGTCACACCCCGTGTTGCCACACCCACCGTCATTGTCTCGAAGGACAACGGATTTTCCTGGTTTGAACGCTACATGGGAGAGGATGTTGGCACACCTAACCCTCGAAAGAATTCCGAAGTCTCCGCCGACACCGATTCGAACGCTTACCACGTGTGGACGGGCGGGGATGAAGGCATCTACATGTCTCGCTCAACGGACTCGGGAGAAACATGGGAGCAAGAGAGCATTCGAATTTCTCCCGCAGGCGTCATCTCAACCGTCTTCCCCCAAACCGACGCAGGCGACCCTGGTCGCATTGCTGTGACCTACCTGGGAAGCGAGAATGCCGAGATGCTAAACCAGTCGGACATCGATGGAAACCCTTGGGACGGCAACGCCCATTATGCTCCCAACAATGCAACGTACCACCTCTACATCACATACAGCCTGAACGCTCTGGACGAGGAACCGATTTTCCACACCTACCGTGTCACGGACGACCCAGTTCAGGTAGGCTCCATTTGCCTCAACTCGGGAGATTGCCGAGACATTGGTGGTTCAAACCGCAATCTGCTTGATTTTAATGACCTTCACATTGACCGTGAAGGCCGTGTTTACGTTGCCTTTGCCGATGGGTGCACGGGCGACTGCGCCACCAACGAGAACGCTACAGCTTCGGATTCCCGGGATGGCCGGGGTGCTGTGTACTATCTTGCCAGCGGCCCAAGTCTTTTGGCGGAATTCGGGCTCATGGAGCCACTGATCGACTGAGACTCACGCAAAGAGGCGGGCCCGAAGCTTTCGAAGGCTGAGGCGGAAACCGAGCAGTACTTTTCGGACTGCGGAAAGTTTGACGGGTTGCGTGAACACATCTCCTGAGCGACGCACAATTTCGTGAAGAATCGACGTGTAAGCGTCCGCCATGATTTCTGGCTGGATTCTGGCTCGTCCACCAAGGTAGCCGAAGAGGTGGTTAGCAGAGGTTTGATGGCGCTTAATGACATCGACGTATTCAACCACAAAGCCCCTCCAAGCCAAGGTTTGAGCGATGTTGTTGTTTCTCAACATCTCGAGGCTGATGTTGTGAGAGGCCAAGACTTCGAGCGGCAAGTACACTCGGCCTCGCTCCATGTCTTCGTTGATGTCCCGGAGGACGTTGATGAGTTGCATTTGAATCCCTAGATCAATGGCGTGCAGTCGTGCTGCTCGGTCTTCGTATCCATAGATTTCAATCAGCACGAGACCAACGGCGGAGGCGACTTTGTAGCAGTATGAGCGCAGTTCATCCCATGTCTTGATGCGGACCGGGTAGAGGTCGTCTTCCATGCCCTCGATGACTGTTTCAAAATCAGCGAGTTTGATTGGGTAACGAGTAAACACGTCTTGTAAAGCGATGAAGATAGGGTGGTCAGCGTCGGTGATGTCCTGTTCACTGGCTCGGTGGAGTTTGATTCGTATGTCCACCAGGGCCATCATCCGGCGGCGGTGTTCGTCAAGTGAAAGCGACGGTGTAGCGCCTCCATGGAGTTCGCTCACCGCCTGTTGGCGGATTTCAGTTGCCTCTCGAAGGGCTTTGGTCTCAAGGATGGTGGGCTCTTCATCACCGTCAACGATGTCGTCGACCCACCGGCATAGAGCATAGACGGCGTGGACAGCTCTGCGCTTGTTGTAAGGGAGAGCGCTAAACGATGAATAGAAGGTCGTTGAAGCGTTCCTGCATACGGTTTCACAAAACGCATAGGCTTCATCAAGACGTCGAGATTCCATGATGCTCCCTCAAGCCGATGTTGGAGTACCGCTGGACGAATCTTTTGGTGTTTTTCGAAGTGCTGCCCGGCCTTGTTTTGACCGTCGGCGACTTTCAAACCACGTGTCCACACCGTTCCAGTCGGGGATAATACCCAGACTGTCCAGCAGAAGTTTACTGCTGATGCGTGCGGATTCGTAAATCACAGGAAGGCCGCTTCCGGGGTGAGTTCCTCCACCAACCAAGTAGAGGTTCTTGATTTCGTCAAACTGATTTTTTGGTCGGCGCCAGAGCATTTGGTCGAGGCCGTGAGCGAGGTTGAACACCGCTCCGCGATAGCAATGGTCTCCCCAGTCCTCGGGCGTGATGATCATCTCTGTGACAATGTGGTCGCTTAGCCCTTCGAATCCAAGTTTGGTTTCGATTTGCTCGATGATGCGGTCGCGGTAAGCGTCCTTCTCTTTGTCCCAGTCAATGTTCTCGTGGATGTGAGATACAGGCACCAGGGCGTAGACGGTGGAGCATCCTTCAGGTGCGAGACTCGGATCCACGATGCATGCATTTTGGACATAGACAGAGGGGTCATCCCAGGTGAGTTTGTGGTTCTTTTCAATGTCTTCGAGGTTTTGTTCGTAGTCGGATGAAGCGTAGATTTGGTGATGTGGAAGGTCTTCGTAGGTCTTGTCGATTCCAAGGTAAATCATGAAGGTGGAGCAAGAATATTTTTTGTTTTCGAGCTTCTTATTGTTCCACTTCTTGCGCACCTTGTCGGGGAAGAGTTCCGTCATTCCCTTTGCGAAATCCGCATTCATCACGACCTTGTCGGCGAAGAATTCACCGTTATTCGTACGCACACCTTTGATGGTCTTGCCGTCCATGATGACGGATTCGACGGCTTCGTTCATTCTGAAGGTCACGCCTAGATCCTCGGCGATGCTGGCCATTCGTTTACTGACGCTACCGAGTCCGCCGATGGGGTGGAAGATGCCGTATTCGTATTCGAGGAAAGCAAGCATGGTGAACAGGCTTGGGCAGTTGAAAGGCGACATGCCGAGGTACTTTGTTTGGAACGACATGGCCAGCATGAGCCGGTCATCGTCAAACAGTTTCATCAGATCTCCAGCGACAGAGCGCTGAGGACGCAGCACACCGGCAACTCGCATCGCTCGCTTAGAGAGCAAATCGGTAGGGCCGTACCACGGTTCTTGAAGGCAGGCTTTTGACTTGGCAAGTTTAACCCGGTTGTCGTCAACGTAGCGGCGGAACGCACTGGCGTTGCTGTCTCCAGAGAGTTCTCGAATCCGTTCGGTCATTTCGTCCAAGTTGCTCGTGCAGTCCAGCACGCCACCTTGGCCGAAGATGAGCCTGTAGTTCATGTCCAAACGGTGGAG
>DANX01000007.1 GCA_002502295.1 Euryarchaeota archaeon UBA561
TTACTGCTGTGGCGTTCGTTAACACAATGGCTTGGGGGAATGGGGGTTGTTATGTTGGGTATGCTCGTTCTATCCCGCATCATTGGAGGCGGAATGGCGCTGGCACGTGCTGAACTTACAGGTCCCTCCCTCTCGCGCTTAAGACCAAAACTTCGTCAAACGGCCATGGCGCTGTGGGGGCTATACCTTTTCCTCACTCTTCTTGAGATGCTTGCACTGAAATTCGTTGGTGGGATGACGTTGTTTGACGCCGTCAATCACGCCTTTACCACCATGCCAAGTGGAGGTTTTTCGACGCGAGATGGAAGCATTGGATACTATGATTCTTCGACCATTGAACTCATCATCATCGTGTTCATGTTCCTCGCAGGTGTAAACTTCACCTTGATGTGGTTGATGGGAGCCGGCGATTTCAAAGCAGCCATCAACGATGAAGAATTCAGAACTTATTTGGTCTATATATCAGGTGCTGTCTTCCTCATAACGCTCTCGCTTGTGCTGGTCGGTGTCGCTCTTGGCCAAGCGGTATTGGATACGCTGTTCCATGTGCTGTCCATCGGTACATCCACTGGCTATGCTTCGGCGGATTATGGCTCATGGCCGGGAGTAGCACGGATCATTCTGTTTTTGTTGATGATCGTCGGAGCATGTGCCGGTTCAACCAGTGGGGGGCTCAAATTGATGCGGATACGTATCGGCCTCAAGGTCGCCTTCCGTGAACTGGCACGTATCGCTCAACCTCGGAAAATACACATGATTCGAATGAACGACGAAGTGGTTGAACAAAAACAGGTCAGTTTGGTGGTTGGAATGTTGTTCATTTGGGTCATTTTGTTTGGATTCTCCTGCATTGTTCTCGCCATGATGATGCCTGATGCTTCGTTTGAAACCATTTTTTCCGTGGCCGCCTCTGGACTCGGTAATACCGGTCCGGCTCTCGGAGCATACGGCCCAACTGAAACATGGGCAAGCATGAATTCCGGTTCGCTTCTGTTCACATCGGTGTTGATGTGGTTTGGCCGTCTTGAGCTCCTCACTGCCATCATTGTCCTTCATCCCCACAGCTGGCGACGTCAGGAAAAAGCAGACGGCGAACGGCAAGGAATGGCGATGGTCAAACGAATCCTGGATCGCGATGAACCAGAGGATTAGAACAGCGTTGTCTGCCCAGGGGTCGTGTCTGAATCGTCCTTGTCGGAAGGTTGGTCCGGCATTGCTTCGGTGCGTGTCTGTGGCTCCAGCTTTGGATGGGCCACAGGCTGACGCTCCTTTTTCAAAGAGCGCTGTGCAGAGAGGTGCGCTTCTTGAGCTTCATCATAGGTTTTCATGAGTTCCTTCGATGATCGTTTTGATTTGGCTAAACCAGCGATTGAAAGGTGTTCTTCAGACGACAGACCAAGTCCGATCGATATGTCCAGCAAAGAAGAATCACCAAGCGGACTCTCGTCGTGCGTGAGGACGAACAATGGATGAAGAAATTCTTCTCGAGTGATGGCCTTGTTGGTGCCTGCGAGGTCTGCAAGTTTCTCAACAATGCTTGCCCTTCCGGAAGGAGCAGAGCGCCTTAGATAGTGTGGATAAGAGGGGAAAATTCGGCCTTGCAGGGGCACCTCATTTGCCGTCGAAGCAGCGAGCGCTGTCAGGTGGTGTGTCCAGTAGGTAGAGCGATGAGCAGTGTTGAGAAATCGTCCCATCATGGCACGATCGGCTTGGAGCAACGTGGTCGTTCCTCGTCGAACGCTCGGTGCATGGGTGAACAATGAGGCATTGTTCCAGTGAACCCAATTCAAAAACTCGGATGCATCTTTATCGATGGTTCGAATAAGGTCCGAAGCCTTCTCGCTGACTCGTTCTCTATAGAGTCTATCAAGCCCGGGGAATATCTCAACAGAAACGTCGCGCTGACTGGCTTGGGCGTGGTCGTTGACCATCGCTGCCGTGAGGGGCCCATCGTTCAACCCAGAAGTGATCACCTGCAAATCACGAACCAAGGCTCTGAGGTCTCCGTGATTGGTTGACGCAAGGGCGTCAATCGCTGCGTCTTCAAAGGGAATTCCTTCTTCGCGAAGCACGCGACGTGCAATCCTACGCAAAGCTTCGTCATTCGCTCGGACAAAATTGATCTTCAGAAGATGCCGCGTGAATCGGTCCCGTGTGTTTCGCCACGATGAGTTCCTACCCCACAGGCCCATCTCTTCGTTGCATGCGAGAATCACAGGTTGCTTTGTTTGGTCCAAAAGTCGAAGCAATTCTGCCTTTCCTCCCGAATCCCCAGAGAGCGTCGAACCCGGGCGCTCGTCATTACCATCCATGGCACGTTCTATTCGATCCTGACTCAGCTGGCGCAAGCCTCCCGAGAGGTGGTCAACCTCATCCAATAGAATCAGCGTTCGGGACGGAGCAGCCGCAGGGTCGTGGAAAAGCGACCGATGCGTCGCACCGCTGGTCGCAGCTTTTCGAATGGCTGCTGCGTTTCGCGCGTCGCTGGCGTTGAGTTCGATAACGTTCCACCCCATGTCTTCCGCAATGGCTCGGGCTACGGTCGTTTTTCCAACGCCGGGTGGCCCGATGAGTAGGATGGCCTTCTTCTTCGGCGCCCCGTTTTGCCATTCATCAAGCCAAGCGCGAATCTTTCTACGCTGTACTTCATTGCCTTCGAGCAATTGTTCAGAGCGAGGGCGATGGCGCTCAGTCCAATCGCTCGCTTGACCCATGGGGTGACCTTGCGGGGAGGGTTCTTCAATTTTCACCATTGGTTTTGGCGAATTCGTTGAGGATGAGCAATCCGATGAACCCCCCTGCAATGAAACAAATCGGGGGGATAAGTGTTCGAGCGAGCGGTCCACTCTCTGTAAGATTTGAGTCTGCAACTATCAAAGCGGTGATGGAGGTGATGAACGGTATGGTGTGGTAATACCACGGTAAGGTTGAGGCGAAGTTACGTTGGGGGGGTTTGGGACCGCCTGCTTGTTGGATGGCTTCCTCGCTTAGGGCTTGAGAACACTTTGGGCAAATGTGCCACGTGGAGTCAACACCTATTCCACATGCCGGGCATATCTCCATGGCTCTAAGACCACTCCTGGCCTATTTGTATCTTGGTTTGAGAACATCAATTCACGCAAGAAGCGTGTCGGGATGGATACGAACCTGCTCACCAGTGTCTCTGTTTCGAACGGTCACTGTTCCGTCCTCCAATGTCTGATGGTCAACCGTTAAACATTGAGGAGTTCCGATTTCATCCGCTCTCGCATATCTTCGACCGATTGAACCACTTGCATCATACATGGAAACGATCCCCGGTTTTCCACAGAGTTGTTGATGCAGATTCCAAGCTAAATCGCCCATTCCATCTTTTTCAAACAAGGGGAACACGGCGTAATCAACAGGGGCGATGCATGAAGCGAGCCTCATCAAGGTGTAGTGTTCTCCGTTCTTTTCAGTTTCGTGGTAGGCGTGGTCAATGACATGCCAAATGATTCGGTCAATACCAAAGGCCGGTTCAATGACGTGAGGAATGTACCATTCGCCCGTTTCTTTGATTGTTTGTTGGTTTGGTTTGACGTGTTCTTGCCCGATCTCCACAACCTCGTCATTGCCGAGCGTGATCTTGCAGGGAAAGGATGTGTCCTTTGGCAACGCTTCAACCGCTGTTTTCACTTGGCCAGCAAGCCCTTTGAACGTCGGTCCCACCGTTGAACCATTGATGGTCCATCCATCGATAACCGTGGTCCGTGGCTCATCGAATTCTCGACGCGCACGGAGGGTCTTTCCTGTGGCCTTTTCATGACTTTCGAGGTCGTAGCATCCTCGGTGAGCAATTCCAACGCATTCAACCCATCCATAACTCCCCTGGATTTCTGCGTCCCAACAATCCATGGCGTAGTGGGCCATTTCGTCTTGTTCGTGTTGTCGAAACCGTATTCTGGCTGGATCAATGCCCACGTCAACGAGGAAATCATGGGTGATTCCCATGAATCGAGCAACGGTTGGATGGCGAATAAGTTCTTTCTTACATGCCTCAAACAACGTCATTACTGCTGGCTCTTCCATGTCCGACAAAAGGTGCATCGGTCGGCCATCCCAAGGCGTAAGGTCATCGGTCAACTCAGCCTCTGGGTCGATGAAGTATTCCAGCTCAGCCATGTTGAATTCACGCAACCGAATCATTCCTTGTCGCGGAGCGATTTCATTCCTGTAGCCCTTCCCAACTTGCATGGCTCCAAACGGTAGCCGTTCTCGGAAATGGCGATGGAGGGCATTGAATGAGGTGAACATCCCTTGAGCTGTTTCCGGTCTCAGGAAGCCGGCTCGCCCTGAATCACCAGCCCCGATGGTGGTGTTGAACATCAGATTTTGAGCCGTAATGGTGGTCCACGCTCGATCATTGCACGACGGACATGTGGGGTTGACGGCGGTCAGAAGTGCTTGGAGTTCATCTCGCTTGAGCGCATCTGGATTCGCATGATGTCCTTCAAGCAAGGTATCAGCCCTGCTTGCTTCCCCGCATGTTGTGCATTCGGTCATGAAATCTGAAAATTCCCCAACGTGTCCACTCGCCTCAAGAACACCGTAGGGTGTGACCGTTGGACACGACAACTCTACGACGTTTCCCAGTTGCAACCAGTGGTCTAGCCAGCGTTGATTGACACGAGACCGCATCCGTCCACCTACGGGACCAAAATCATACAACCCTTTGGCGCCCCCATGAATCTCAAAGGCAGGCAAAAGAAAACCCCGCCGTCGAAGCATGCCGTTCAGCCGCTCCAAGCGCCCATCTCCCGTCATAACCAGTGCACCTTGTCCGGGTGTCGATGGCTCTTACCTATGAACTTCTCCACTTTTGTTCGCCCAAACATGGATTCTGCTATACACAGCGTTAAATCACGGCCGTGGTTGGTAGAGGCCAATGAGCGAGGTCAAATCTGACTGGGAGGTCATTGTCATCGGCGGTGGTCCAGCAGGTGCCACCACGGCTCGATACATCGCTGAAGGTGGAAAAGACGTACTCGTCATCGACCGCAGGGACCCAATCGGCAGCCCCCTCCAATGCGGAGAACTCGTTCCAACCAACAACGAAATGAGGCGGTTGTGCCCCAACGTCCCAGACATAGACGATCTCTTGCAGACCCCAAAACACGCTATCTCACGCGAGACCACCGAGATGTTCATCGTTCCACCATCTGGTAAACCACTGCGCTACCCATTTGAAGGATACATGCTGGACCGTGTTGCGCATGACGAGGCGCTTGTCGATTTGGCCAAGCAAAAAGGAGCGACCTTCCTGACCGATTCTCGCGTCAGTTCCGTGGAGGGTAACAACGTCCATCTCAAAAACGGCCGTACCCTTACGGGTAAAATTATCGTTGGTGCTGGTGGGCACAACGACCCACTGAGAAAGGCATACTGGAATGAGAGCAGCCTAAAAATCCCGATTAAATTTGTACTCATGGATGGAAATTTTGGTGATGCAGTTGAACTTCATTTCGGTTCAATGGCTCCTGGCGGATACGCCTGGATGTTTCCAAAAGGGAACGGGGCAAACATTGGTCTCGGGGTTCAAAAGAAATTCTGTAAAGATAAAAATCTGAACCAATTAACGGACGATTTCATCGGCCGATACGAGGGAGATATTACCTTCACCGGGGCTGGTTCCCTTCCCATGTCCGGAACGATTCGAACCTTTGTCAAAGGTAATTATGTCCTCGTCGGTGATTCGGCGGGCATGGTGTTGCCCTCAAACGGTGCAGGCATTACAATTGCCATGGTTGGTGGGCGTATTGCTGGTCAGGTCATTGTTGAGCACCTCAACAACGGTACACCACTTGACCAATACGAAGTACGCTGGAAACAACAAATGGGTCGAGTCATGAAAAATTCAAAACGAGCGTTCAGACTAGGAAGTCTTCTGCTCCGCATGCCGGATTGGTTCATCAATCTGGTGTTCAACCGTGTGACAAAACCCTTTGTGTGGCGGTCGATCACGTGCAGGAATCTATTCTTCATATTTTGAACCCGCATCACGGGCGAACAACACCCACATATGCATCACTGCGCATCTCTTTTGAGTGACTTTAGAAATTTAAGCGTCTCCCAACAGTTTATATGTGCTGTTCCCTACTCCGCCACCACGGGTGAGTAAAAAATATGCCTAAGATTGTCTATTTGGATTCCCCTATGGAATCTGAACCTTTGTACGAGCGGTTGTGTCCGCCGGTCCGTGCGTGGTTTAGGGACAAATTCCCAGATTTTACCCGGCCCCAAAAATTGGCCATACCTGCCATCATGGACAAGCAACATCTCCTCCTGTGCTCTCCGACGGGCTCGGGTAAAACGCTGACGGCTTTCTTGACCGTGATTGACCAGCTCGTCCGTCTTGCGCTGGACAAAAAGTTGGAGAAAAAAGTCCACGCCATTTACATCTCACCCATCAAAGCACTTGCCAATGACATCCAGCGCAACCTCATCGGACCATTGAACGAAATCACAGAAAATTACCTTCCCGATAGAGCACAGGAGATACGGGTCGGCCTTCGAACCGGTGACACATCCCAATCCGATCGCCAAAAGATGCTAAGAAAACCGCCACACATCCTCATCACTACACCAGAAAGTTTGGCCATCGCTATCACCTCGCCCCGTTTCCAACCGATCGTCAGTGAAGTAGAATACATGATCATCGACGAATTGCACTCAATGGTTTCAACGAAGCGTGGCGTTCACCTTTCGTTGACCCTTTCCATGCTCGACTCCCTGCTCAAAAACCCCGTTCAGAGGATTGGAATCTCCGCCACAATGGAACCCCTTGAAACCGTCGCTGAATACCTCGTTAGCAGCGACGATAGGGAGGCGAGAGGTCAGCCAACCTCCGTTTCGATCGCGAAAATATCTGGTTCGAGGGAACTTGATCTTGACATCCTCATCACACATCCGAAATTCAGTGATTTATCGATGGTTAAATTGCTGGAATACAACATCGAGGCGATTGCTGATCTCATCAGTGCCCATACAACCACGTTGGTCTTTGCCAACACGAGAAAAATGACGGAAACCATCGTCCAGAAACTGCGTCCGTTCCTCGGTGATTTGGTCGCTGGACACCATGGAAGCATGGACAAAAACATCCGGCTTGATGTGGAAAAGAAATTGAAATACGGCCATCTACGGGCAGTCGTCACCTCTTCATCGCTCGAGATGGGAATTGACATCGGTTCGGTGGACTTGGTTCTCCAAGTAGGAAGTCCAGGCGATATTGCGACTGCACTCCAACGTATAGGGCGAGCCGGCCACCACGTCGGGGGTATTCCTCGTGCTCGGTTTTTGCCGACAAGTGTGGACGATCTCATTGAGCTGGCTGCCCTTCAGGCTGCTATTCAAACCGGTGACATGGACCGTCTTGATTTTCCTCAAAATTGCCTCGATGTGGTCGCCCAGTTCATCATCGGTTTGGTCATTATCAACGAACTTGATATCGATGAGGCCTACGAAGTGATCGTCAATTCCTGGTCGTATCGAAATTTCAAATACGACGATTTTATTGAAGTTCTTGATATGTTGGAAGAGGAACGTCGCATTTGGATCGACTGGGAAGAGAACATATTCGGAAAGCGCGGTTATTCCAGGATGATTTACTACACCAACATCGGGACGATTGCACCCGACAACTCCTATCTTGTGTTCAACGCAGAGGGGTCGATTCTCGGGAAGTTATCCGGTTCCTTTGTATCGAATTTACGCACGAGTGACGTGATTCTTCTTGGTGGTTCAACCTACCGCGTGACCAACATCCAAGGCACCCGTGTGAACGTCACCAGCGTGACGGGTCATCGTCCCACGATTCCGTCTTGGTCCGGAGAAGCAAGGAGCCGGAGTCGCGAGTTATCACAGGCCCTGCTGGATCTTATTGGACACTGCATCGTTGCTCTGCGCAGAGAACAAGACCCCCGCATGCTGCTGAGTGATGTTTACGGTCTTTCCAACGAAGTATCAAATGCCATCGCACGCCATCTCGAAGAGCACTCTTTGGATTCATTCCAAGTTCCTGATTCACGCCGAATTCTCGTGGAACAAGTCATTTCAGGTTCGTTCCCAACGTACATGATCACCACGTGTCGCGGCCGAGGTTTCAACACTGCACTGGGCTACTTCATGGCCGGTTTGGCCGAAGCAAACAACATCGCAGTCATTGAGATGTCATTTGACGAAAATGGCCTCCTTCTCAAAACATCACACGAAGTGGACCCGGGTGAAATGTACACGGCTTTCCGTGAAAACAATCACCTCGATGTGATCGAGCGCTACATCATCAACACTCAGATTTTTGCGAAACGATTCCGAGAAGTATCCGGTCGTTCCTTAATCATCCCCAAACGAATGGGGGCCGAAGAAATCAGCCCTCAACAATTCCAACAACGAGCAGAAGCCTTGCTTCAGAAGCACCGAACGATGGAGAGCAGTTTGTTGATGCGGGAAGCCAAGAGTGAAATCATGTTTGGAGACATTGACCTCATTGGTCTGGAACATTTCCTCACGGCTTGCGTTTCAGGCGATGCCCGCATCGTTCACACGAAGGTGGTTG
>DANX01000058.1 GCA_002502295.1 Euryarchaeota archaeon UBA561
AGGAATCTTGGTGGGTTCGAGCGCACAGTCCCTCTACCTCGTCCACAGCGAAACCATCCCGTCGACCTTTGTTCCGACACGTCCCTTCCGAGTGAACGCCGGCTCACCCCATTCCTACACCATGATGGCCGATGGTTCCACCAAATACCTCGCTGAACTGACTCCAGGCGATGCTGCGTTGGCCGTTAGTGCATCGGGAGACACAAGGGAAATCATTCTTGGTCGAGTCAAGATTGAGCAACGGCCGATGGTAAAGATTACGTGCAAAACACAGACAAAATCGCATCAAAACGCTAATACATCTCATATTTTTATGCAACAAGCGGAAACAGTTCGCCTCGTTAGCGACACATCTGCGCCCGTCTCAGTCACCAACCTTGCATGCAAGCAATGTGTGCTCGGTTGGGAAGGCCATTCGGCCCGGCACGTGGGTGTGGCGGTTGGAGGAGACATTGAGGAGCGTTAAGCAGATGGCCGTGTTAGGAAAAGGGAATGCGCACGGTGCATGCAGCCTTCTCCACGCAGCCGCTTTGGGGTATGGTGCGAACATCGCGCTGGACTTACCGGTCACTGTTCGCCTGTTGGACCGGCCCAGCAAGCGTGATGTCAAAGACGACGACGGTGTCCTCGCATCGCTCCTGCAGGCATGGGTGGATGATGGACGCCCACTACCAGAAGGTTTTGAAGTGAAAGACCTGCACTGGGGTGTGAGTTCAAAAATTCCAAAAAAGCAGGGGCTGAAATCCTCCGCTGCCGTGTGTATTGCTGGCCTGCGGGCTCTGTGTGCCGCCACCGATGCCATGCTTGAACCGCACGAACTGGTCCATCTTTCCGCCCAAGCCCAGTTGGCGTCGGGCGTCTCATTGACGGGATCGATTGACGATGCTTGGGCTTGCATGGAACCGGGATGGAAACTGATCGACGTACAGTCACCCATTGCGGATGGCGTGCTCATGGACGAACCGGGTCTCAATCCCGATGACTGGACGGTGTTACTGGTGCTTCGTGGCCCCCGAGAAACCATGCCTTCGCTGGAGGATTTTGCATCTCAGGTGACGGCGTTTCAGCAAGCCCTCAACGCCCTTCAAGAGAGAAAACCACTCGTGGCGATGACATGGAATGGCCGGGGCACCGTGGCCGCCTTGCGGGACATTGAAGGGCGAAAGATGGCCAATGACTCATTCATGAACAGCGCACGGGCGGCTGGAGTCTCTGGTTCTGGCCCTGCCCTTGTCATCGTGGTTCCGCGCCGATTAGGAGCCACCTTGGAACGCCTCAAATCGTGGTACAGCGCAAGGTTCCCGGAAGCAGAAGTGATCGAAACCTCCTTTTTGTCCAAAGAAGAGAAAGACGGTTCGGAGTGAACACCTTCTAAAGGGGCCTGCGGGTCCTCCTCACGTAGAACCATGCAAATGCGCCTTGGTGAAACCTTGCGGATAACACTCCGGGGCTCAAGCCACGGACCCTTTGTAGGCGCCCTCGTTGAAGGCATGCCAGCGGGATTGAAGGTTGACGATGACCTCATACAAGCGGCAATGGCTCTCCGAAAGACCGGTGGAAAGTACAGCAGCAAACGAAAGGAAGACGACATTGTTGAATGGCGAAGCGGGGTTCTTGATGGTCAGACGACCGGCGAAACCATCGAAGTCCACATCGCCAACGCCGATGCCCGCGAAAAAGACTACAGCTTTTTGCCGGACCACCCACGGCCCGGTCATCAAGACATGGTGATGATGAAGCGCACCAAAGGTGAGGCCGACTTGCGAGGGGGAGGCACATCAAGCGCCCGAATGACCGCTCCTCTTGTCGCTGTCGCCGCCGTCCTGCGCTCGTGGCTGGAGGCACACGGAATCAAGGCCGAGGCACATCTAGGTGCAATCGGGGACATCGAGGCAGCGACGATGAACGAGTGCCCGCCTCGTTGGGACAGCGAAGCATGCAAAGAACTGCGTTGCAGAGACCCGAAAGCGGCGGCCAAGATGGCGCAATTGGTTGAAAAAACACGCCGGTCACGCAACTCCATCGGCTCACGGGTCGATCTTCAAGTCGAGGGGTTGCCCCTTGGGCTGGGTGAACCATGGTTTGACGGCATTGAGCCTGCTATGGCCAGAGCGATGATGTCAATCCCTGCGGCGAGAGGCGTTGAATTCGGCCATGGATTCGCCGCACAAAGGATGCATGGCAGCGACCACAACAGCCCATGGGGTGGAACGTCTGAACAACCGATGCTAATGGGTGAACAACCCGATGGGGCGCTTGCCGGCCTTTCAACAGGCGCACCTGTTCACGTTCGCGTGGCGTTCAAGCCACCCTCAAGCATCCCTCAAGTTCAACACACATTGAACCTCAAGACCAACCAACAAGAGCCGTTGATCGTCAAAGGCCGCCACGACCCAGTGTTGGGCCCGAGAGCGGTGGCAGTGGTTGAAGCGATGGCCCTGTTGGTGATTGGTGACCTACTCGTGCGGGGAGGCTTCTGCGATGCATGATTTCCCCGTCGTCCACAAGTTTGGCGGTTCATGCCTAAGGGACGCATCGGACATCGAACAGATCTCTGAGATTGTTTCAAACACGGACGAACCCGTCGTCGTGGTGGTTTCTGCTCTCTGGGGAACAACCGACCGGCTTATGCGAGCGGCCCAAGAACCCCGATATGCAGGCCGGTTGGTCAACGACCTCGCCAGCCATCACCTGCGGTTCTCTCCCACACTCATTGACTCCCCACTCTACGATGTGTTTCAGCGCGTGCTGGAAGGAATTGAAGACTCGCTCACAGCCCTCGCCACCAACCGAGAGGACAAGGAAGCTTACAACCGCCTCCTTGCATCGGGAGAACGCCTGTCGGCTTTGGTCATCGCCCATGGCCTTTCAATACGTGGCCATGATGCTCATCCTGTCGGAGCAGAAGACATCGGCCTTCATCTGGATGGAGACGGGGCCGCTGCTCGTGTGGACCTCGTCAAGTCCCGTGAGAGCCTCGATCGGTCTGCCTTCTACGGCGTACCGGTGGTCACCGGCTGGTTTGGTGAGGGGCGTGATGGAAACATTGCCCTGCTTGGTCGTGGAGGGAGCGACCACACGGCCACGGCTCTCGCTGCCTTGCTACATGCTCAGCGTGTTGTGCTGTGGAAAGATGTTCTCGGAATCTATCCCGTCAATCCCCGATGGGGTGTACAATCGTCGCCGATACCTTACCTCGGCTACGCCGAAGCCATTGAATTTGCTAACGCAGACGCAACCATCCTTCACCAAGCCACCGTTGAACCCGTGTACGAAATGGGCATCCCAATCGAAATACGGCACCTTTCTCAATACAAAAACAGGGGCATGAAAACCGTTATCGGGCCAGATATTGAAGCAACTCCGAACATCAAGGGCATTGCCTGTGTTCCTCGGGTTGCATGCGTTAACGTCGAAGTGAGGTATTCTCAAGATGCAGCGTTGGCATTGAGCGACCTTTTGCAAGCACTCAACGAGGAAGGAATCAGAATTTGCTCGTTTGAAACAACCAACACGCAATGGCGATTTGTTTTCCCGCAACATGAGGTCTCCAGAGGCGTCCAGCTCATCAATGAACGATGTTCTGTGGTGGATTACGAATACTATTCCGCCATGTTGTCGTTCATTGGATGTCGGGACCTAGCCTACTTGCAAGCACAACTCAAAGAACAGAACAATGCAGAGGCGACGCCACTCTATCAGTCGGCAACCTCAATCCACATGTTGTCAAAACGGATTGATATTTCGCGTATGTTGGACGAGTTGATGGTCCTGGTTTCCGCAGGAAAAGATCACTCAGCCTGACGCTCACGGAACCTTTGAAGGTGCGTTGGCAGGTTCAAACCGAACAAAATACCCACCGTGATGAACACGAAAAGCGTTCCAAGGGCTACGCCGTAAACCGATGTCAATTCAACCGATTCGCGCATCCGTTCAGCCGTATCTCCTGAAAACACCCCAACAATTGCCGGTAGGATGGTGTTTGCAGAGAGGACGAACCAAGCAAGAAGGGTCGCCAACACGGGGTTGATGACCAAGGAACGGTGATACTTGGAGACAATCTTCTTCGGATTCATTACGTAGACTTCGTTGGTCCGAATGCTGGTATCAAGCATGGAATAACGGATGACACCGTTGCTCAATTCAAAGTACATGATGAGAAGAACGGCGTACACCACAACCAGCACAGAAAGCATGGTCGGGCTGTTTTGAAGGTTAAACAAATCGTTGGAAAGCGAGGTTTTCGAGGAGGCGAAGCGCAGGATGGCGACAATGAACAAGAGATTGCTTCCGAGCGAAAGGCGAGCGTCGCGGCGGAATGTCCCCATAAACCCAAGAATTGTGGCACCGGCAATGATCGTTAGTTGGAGGATGTTCGCAACAGCCAAGCTCCCCGTTATGATGTACCAAATGGTTCCTTGTGGAGGTGAAATGATGTAGGTCAAGAAGGCCAAAGCCACGAGTACGCCATACACTCCAATCTGAAGATTTTGAACCATCTTATCGGGTGGAAGGAATTTCATTTTTGGAACGAGCGGCCCACCCAACAAACTTTCGATGAAGCTGGGTATTTCGACGGTGGGGATGGCATCTTCCGGAATGCTGCTCCCGGACCCAACTTGACCAGCCGCCTTCTTTCTGGAGGGAGCCGAAGATCGAACGGTCTTGCCGTCGTACAGGTGGGAAGTGTCAGCAGAGGGTCGATTGATCGTCATGGTTTCACCTCAGAATCCTCGGGCTCCTGCAAGAGCGGTTGAAAGCAACATATCGGGCTCCCAGTCCATGATGTTCACACCAAGACCACGAAGTTCACCGATCACGACGTCGCGTTCGGTCTTCATGACCTCGTAGCCTGTTCGGTCGATGCGCTTTGCATCGAATTCGAACTCGAGGGACGAAGGGGTAAGAACGGTTACGTCAAAGTCTCGAGCACGGAAGTCTCTCAAAGCATTCACGATGGTTGGATCGTCTTCCAAATTGGACAAGAAGATGATTGGACTGCCCTTGTTGATGTGGGGAAGAATTCGGTTGACGACCACTTGAAGCGGGATGTTGCCACGGGCGACGGCCCCGGCGAGTTTGGTGAGAATCACGTAAAGTTGCTTCTTGCCGGTGTCCCGGTCAACGCTGACAACCTCATCACCGTACACAATGACACCAACGGAGTCTCGACGGCCAAGGAAATACTTCGCCAAAGAGGCCGCTGCACGGGTGGAGTACACCAGCGCATTGCGGGAAACTGGACCGGTTTCAGCCACGGCTCGAGAGTCAACGATGATGATGACGTCGGAAACCGCGTCCCGCTCTCGTTCGTTGACCATGAGTTTACCCGATCGTGCGTAAGCCGACCAGTTGATGGCTCGGAAAGAATCTCCTTCGAAATACTCACGAAGGGAATAGAACTCCGAACCTGGTCCAGGTTGTCGGATGTTGACAGCACCGGTGAAAATCTTCGGAACACGAGACTTGACGAATGTATCTTTGAGATCTTCCATCTTTGGGAACACAAGGAAATCGTTGTAGACATGCATTTCTTTTTCCTT
>DANX01000027.1:0-24470 GCA_002502295.1 Euryarchaeota archaeon UBA561
GCCTTCATGGCTTCTTCGATCACCATGCGACGGCGCTTGGGCAGTTCATGAGCAACCCGCACCTTCCTGACGGTTTTCTTTTTCCGCCTCGCCATGGTTGTGGGAGACGCTGTTCCGTCATGAACGCTCCGTTTTTCTGACAAGGCAAGAACCATCAATCGGTTGAGGTGTGTAAACCTCATGCGGGGACCAAGCGTTCAACAAATCCATGCTCCAACTTCCATTTGCTTTGGATGTGGACCTGCCAATCAACATGGATTGAAGATTGATTCTTATCGGATGAAGGGTGGATTGAAAATGGAGTTTAACCCTGAAGAGCATCATCAGGCTTTTCCAGGCATGGTCAACGGGGGCATCATTGGGACGTTGCTCGATTGCCATGGGAACTGGGCTGCTGCCATCGCTTTGATGGACGAGCAGGGATTGGAAGAACCTCCGTGCACGGTGACCGCCAAGTACGATGTTCAACTTCGGAGACCGACACCGCTTGGTGAAACCTTGACCGTGGTGGCAACACCCACTGAAGTTCTTGAAGACCGTGTCCGTGTAGAGTTGACCATGGAGGCAGCAGGCAAGGTCTGCGCAACCGGTAGCGGGTTGTTCGTTGCGGTGAAGGAAGGCCATCCAGCCTTCCATCGGTGGTCTTGAGGTTCTTTTATGCCAAGGGCCAACCCTGTACAGCAGAAAATCCTCGAGCAATTGAGGCATGATGTTTTGCGCGAGATGCAAACGTTGCACGTGGTAGAGATTGGAGGTGCAGCTTTGCTGGAGAACGTGAACCTGGGTGTGCTTCGATCCAATGCGACACAACGGCACGGCGCAACGCGTTGGCAACGACAACTTGATGGCTCGCTTGAGCTCCAAGTCGTTGACCTTCATCCCGACCTGCTTGTGGACAATTGGCGTCCCTATGCCGCTTTCGTCCTCTTTCATGAATTCCTCCACGTACTTGGACACATGGCGCATGATGCCACTTTTCGACGCCTTGAACGCTTGTGGCCCGACAGGGATGCAGCCCAACAAGGCAAAGCGTTCACCCATGCGCGTCGTCTCGCACGGGCTCAATGGCATTGGTTCTGTTCCACTTGTAAGCAACATTATCCTCGTCAGCGTCGAGGGTCTGGTCGCTACCTCTGCAAGTCATGCAAAACCGTTCTTGACGATGTACCTGCGAAGGACATTCAATGATATACTCCGGCTGATTGGTGGGGATGATGAAGCACTTCGGATTTCACCAGTTGCGGTGTGTTTTCTGGGTCATTTGCTTTTTTTCCATCACGGCTCACCCTTTTGTTGCTGTAGCGTCGGCAGAACTGACCGAAGAGGACGGCGATCTCTTTCTTTCGTGTCGGGCCGACAACGACTGCGTGCTGACACCAACGCCCATCGGCGAGGAGAAAGTCTCCGAACAGACCTTTGCAAACGTTGTTCAAACCGAAGTCATCACGTTCGAGTTCGTCATGGATCCCATTCAGCAGCACATCGCCCTTCTTCCAGAAATGCTTGACGAACTTGAGATTGACTTCAAGCATCAAACGGAAGCTGGGAGTCTGTTTCGACCAGCCATGGAAGTGCGTCTGGTTCTTGGAAACAACGTCAATGATTGGTCCTTTGATGCGAGTACCCTGCCCGAATTGGCCGCTTCGACCTACCGTCTAGAAAACGAACCCCTGGACCTTTCTCAAGGCCGGGTCTTGTGGGATGACGAACCTGTTCGTCTCATCTTCTCTGCGACCATAGACCGGCCAGGGACATGGGAACTGAACATGAGAGGTTCCTCGTTCCTCCGTTTCAACATTCCATGGTCCGTTGATGCCACGCTTGTCGATTTGGACGAACCTTCCTCAACCACGGAACCGGTCTCAACAGAATTTGAGGACCTTCACAAGGGTGCCCTCGTGGGTGCTGACCATGATTGTTGGGCGTTTGAAGTAGAAACCCATGAGGTGCTCCGCCTTTTGGTCGAATGGGAACTCGTTCCAATTGAGATTGAACAACCCCACCCGATTCCAGACTTGATCACGTCAGCAGGCCGCCTATCACCCACGCCCGATGTTGTGGTGGACGACGATGGTGAATCATTGCGCATCACGTATCGATGGCGCGCGCTGCCAACGGGTGATTACACCTTGTGCATGCATGGCTCTCCTGAAAAGATTCAACCCTACGCATGGACGGGCGCGTTTGGCTATGAGGGAATGGGCCCGACCGACCCGACAGGTTTCACTTCAGCGAGCTATTATCCGCAGGGCGCAGCCTTGGTTGGCGATACCGATGAACCCCTTCCTTTGAACGACCAGGGTTTTGGACTGCTCTTGGTTTCCATCATGATGCTGGTGTTGTTTTCCGGGATGGCCTTGCGCCCAACGACGGCCTATGGAGTGCGTTTTGGTTTGTTTGTTCCCGGAGTGCTGATGCTGATTGTGGGCGGGATTGCTCATCCGATATGGGCCATGGTAGATGAGGTTCAACATCCCGACGAAATCACCATCGAAGAGTTGCTGGACATGCGCCTTCAACAACTTTGGGACGTTTCTGCAGAAGGTGTCCCAGAGCAAACACTCTACACCCATACGGGCGCAACGTGGGGAATGTTGGAAGGGGAGCGTTTGAAATTGAAACTGGACATTGAAGAAGCCATACCAATGGACGATGGGCGCTGGCAACTTGTTGTCCCTCAATTGAAATCACTTCGGCTGGACCAAGTCATTTTCAGTCAGGTGTTTGAAGGAGAAACTCAGCAGACCCAACAAGGGATGTTGGAGGATCAAACCGTTCGATTTATTTTGCTGGCCGGTCGTTCACTCTTGCTGGATTTGTTGATGCTCGAAGCCATGCTTGTGGTCGAACAACCGCCCACTTCTTCTGTGTTCCACATTGACGTTGAAATGGTTTCTGCCCCGTCCAGCGGCTCCATAGGGGCCCCTGCATGGTCCACGCGCCCCTCATCGGTTGACCCATCCGATTGGGTGCGGCTCCAGGCGTCTCTTTTCCCGAATCGCATTTCAATTTCATTGTGCGATTGTGATTTGGATTTGCTGGACGTGATGTTCCTTCCGTCCTCGGGTTTTGATAGCCAAGACATCCCTCCGTCCTGGGGGGTTGAAGGTGCGACCGGTTTGGTGCCTTACGGAGGTTCCTTGATGCTCGCCGGTTTGAGTTTGGGTCTGGTCGCGACCTACATGGAAGTGCAACGGAAAAGGAAGGCCCAAGAGTTGGCCGAGTCCTATGCAACGACGTCCGACGTCCAATGGGACTGATCATTCATCGTCGTTCTTGTCCAACTCTTCACTGACCGCTTTGGCCGTGTCGGCTTCTGACATCTTTGCGGCCTTCGCGGCCGTCTCGATTGATTTGGCTTCGTCTTTGGTAATCTCGCCGTCGGCAGCTGCCGATTTGATGGCCGCCTTCACGTTGAGGTCTGCGGCTTCTTCGTCACTGATGCCAAGCGCTTCTTGGAATGATTTGAGTTCAGCAAGTTCTTGCTCGGTGATTATCCCGTCTTCCCAGGCAGATTCGTAAGCATGAACAAGGAATTCTTTGTACGCTTCTTGGTTCAAAAGGACATCTCGGATAAGGCCTGTATCAACGCCTTGGTCGTTGTTGACCATGTCGAGCAGAGCGATGGACCGTCGGACTTCCTTCACGGCCATGTCCTTGAGTCCATGCCCGGCCCAGACCGCTCCGGCAGCGACAACAGCCGCCGCGAACCAGCGCATGATGTCGGGGTCGACGAGATTACCAGGCTCAATGAGGTGAAAGACGCCCAGTACAACCATGGCTGCTCCACACATGACTTCAACCCAGTCATTCAAATCTGGTTCGTCGTCAAACACAGAGAGTCGTTCCTCGACCATTGCGTCCCGTTCGTCGGTCATGTCCAGACCACGAACCGGTGGGACTTGTAAGTGTCGGCAAAGGATGCGGGCGTTGTCCTTTTGAACCGCTGCCCGATATGAAGCGGTATGGAGGACAAGAATCGCGAGGTTTCTTTGCTTGACTTGCCTCCTGCATTCACCGCCTTCCTTACGAACAAATGGGGCATAGAACGGCTTCATCCGCCACAAGCCTCCGCCCTACCTTCCATCCTCAAAGGCAAGAACACCTTGGTTGCTATTCCAACAGCATCTGGAAAGTCTCTTCTCGCTTACATGGGCATGGTCAAGCGTCTTGCAGAGGGTCATGAGCGTTCAAAAGCCATTTACATCGTGCCGTTGAAAGCCCTCGCCATGGAGAAGTACGAAGACTTGAAAGAAATCGGTCAGGCATTGGGATTGTCCGTCGGTTTAGGCATCGGCGATGCCACCGCTGAAGCGAAGAACATCGACGAGTGCAATATCCTCGTCTGCACCTCAGAAAAATTGGATTCACTGCTTCGCCACCGCTCCGAACTGGTGGCCGATGTCTGCTGTGTAGTGGCCGATGAATTTCATTTGATGAACGACGGATCCCGTGGGCCCACGCTTGAAATAAACCTCACGCGCCTTCGTCACATCAAGCCCGATGCCCAAATTATCGCTCTTTCCGCCACCGTTGGCAACTCGCCTGAACTCGCGAAATGGCTTGATGCGGCGTTGATTCAATCCGATTGGAGGCCCGTAGCCTTGGAATACGCGACGTTCCACGATTTCCACGTTGAACCGCGTAAAATACAATCTCCGGGTGATGAAAGTGAGCATGGAAACTTGAGCCCTCCTCGAGATCTTGAAGGATTGAAGAGCCATCCAGTGTGGAGTGTTGTGAGTGATGGAATCGATCAACAAGCCCAGGTGTTGATGTTTGTTGGAACGCGACGAAGCGCTCAATCCGAAGCAAAAAATTTGGCAAAACGCGTCCGGAAACGGCTGGTAAAAGAAGACCCTGAACGCCTTTCGGCCTTGGCGGAACTGTCCCAAAAATTGGCTGGAAGAAGCCAGTCAAATCTGGCCGAGCAACTGGCATCTTGCCTCGCTTCTGGCGTTGGATTCCATCACGCCGGCCTCACAAATGCGCAACGAAAAGATGTCGAGGCGGCCTTCAAGTCCGGTCTCTTGGTTGCCCTCACGGCTACGCCCACCCTCGCAGCAGGTGTGAATCTCCCCGCACGGAGGGTACTGGTTCGCGATTTGAAGCGTTGGGACGATGGCATGAGTCGCCCCTTACCGGTGATGGAAGTGCGCCAGATGCTCGGCCGAGCCGGGCGACCGAAATACGACACCAAAGGCGAAGCGTGGGTCTATTGCAAAGGCACCGATGGGTGGGAAGTAGCGGATGCTGTTTCAGATCGGTATTTTTTCGGTCCAATAGAGGATATCTCTTCGAAATTAGCGTCTGAACCCGCTCTTCGAATGCACCTGCTAGCCAGCATTGCCACGGGTGGTTTGGTTCACAAAGGCTCCATTGAGCATTTCTTTGCCTCAACCTTCCTCGGTGCCTCTATGCCTCCTTCTCAACTCCGAGAACGCTTGACGTCGATGCTTGACTGGTTGGTGGAAGAGCGATTCGTGCGAAAGTGCGGTCTTGATGAACACTTCACACCTCGATGGGCCAATGCTGCCCTCGACGAGGAAGAAGCTTGGGACGACACTGTCCCCGCATGGGCCACGAGCGCCCACAAAACGCAAGGTGTCTCATGGCATCCTGACCGGCCAGGGCGGGCACCTCAACCCAGAACCAGTGCCCACACATCACCTGCGTTGGGATTCTCCAAAGCCACGAATCTGCAATCCACGGGCGGCTGGGCCCAACCCGTTGCAGAAGATGGCCCGAGCATGCGCTACGAAGCCACGGCGATGGGCGAGCGAGTAACCCAACTCTACCTCGATCCTCTTTCTGCTTCCATCTTGCGCCGTGGCTTACGACGAGCAGTGCGTCGAAAAGTTCGCAACGATGCCCCTGTCACCGATTTCGGATTCCTCCATTTGGCGGTGGCCACACCGGACTTTGTTTCGTTGTGGGCGAAATCGGCAGACTTTGAGACAAATTCACAAACTTGGCTAAAAGCGAATTCAACAGAAGATGAGCTGCTCGTGGAAGCAGGATACGCCGAGGCCATGTTGAGTGATATCAAATCAGCGTGGATGATTGAAGAGTGGACGGACGAAACGACGTTGCGTCAGCTCGAGAAGGAACTTGACGTCCTTCCGGGGGATGTTCATCATCGCGTTGACCTCATGGGATGGCTTCTTGCAGGTGCTCAGCAAGTTCTGTTGACCGATGACGTGTTCGCCGACGAACACCTACCTGTTGTGGGCGACCTTGTCCAACAGATCAGTGTCCTCCAGCAACGAGTCCGTCATGGCTGTAAGACAGACCTCCTTCAATTGGTCAACATCCGCCATGTTGGTCGGCAGCGCGCAAGAGAACTCGCCGCCCTGGGTCTCCGAGAACCCAACGATGTGCTGCGTATGTCGGCCAAACACCGCAGTCAATTGTTGGCCCAGCGAGGTTGGGGTCCAATTTTGCTCGACAAAATTTTCAATGAAATTGAGCGTGTAATCAAGCGGTCAGCGACCAAGGAGGCCGTTCCTGCCTTGCGCGAGGATGATGCGCCTTTGGAAGGCGAGCGTGCTGAGCATGATTGAAATCAAAGGGCGTGCTGGACCGGGTCGATGAGCACACCGACGTTTCCAATCGTTAAGGCAACCATTGGTGAGATGAGCCCAAAAAAAGCCATCGAGAGGTTTCTTGAACACCGACCAAACGAACGGTGGGTGTTGTTGGGTGAGCACGCCGCCCAAAGTTTTGATCAACTCTGGACGGCTTGGATTCAGGCCACACGAAATGAACTTCGGGGTCGCATGGTCGCTCGGAGCATCGATGCTGAATTTTTGAGGTACTTGGCAGGAACGCACCACATTTCAGAAGCCTTCTCACGTGCGGGTTTGCAAACCGGTCAATCCTTTGCGTGGGTTCTTTTCCTTCCACTTGCGGAAGGGATTGAGAACGATTTGGGGCACCTTCAACCCGTGGCTCAAAGCGTTGAGGCGTTTTCAGATGAAATTGGAACCTTCTCTGGCGCCCTTGGTTGGGCCATCACCGAATCCGATGTATCTTTTTCTATAGAGGGTGCTTCTCTCCTCGGAGTGGACCTTGAAGGCTGGGGGCAAGAACGCCAAGTTGAATCCTTGGTTGCACATGTTCTCATGGCAGATGACCAAAGTTCATCGCACCGATGATGGGAGGGTTGAAAGGCTCCTTGTTCGTGCGTTCATCATGGTCATGGCCGCTAATCAAAACGATGGACATCGCACGACAGTGGGTCGTTATTTGGATCAAGACAAGGTCCGAACGGCCCTTGATGCCGCCCGCTCCTTCGGGGCCAGTTATGCCGAAGTTCGCGTGGTTGCTTTGACCGAATCTAGCGTTGCAATGCGGGACGGCGTCCTCGAAAAAGCCATCCCGGGCCAAGAATTGGGGATGACCCTCAGGGTTTTGGCCGACGGCGCTTGGGGGGTTCACTCGACCACCGATCTTGCCTCGCTTCCGGACCAGATTGAGTCAACAACTCGGTTAGCAAAGGCGGTTGCAAAGCGACGCTCGGCGGGTGAGCGTCCCAAAGCACTGGCCGAAGTCCCCATCATCCAAGACGAAACCCATTGGCGATCAAAACTCGATGTTCGCCACACCGAACTTGACCAGAAAATGGAACTCATGAACGACATCTATCGAGGCGCAAGTGGCCACGACGACATCGTTTCCGTGCGCACCGGCTGGAGCGACGAACACATCCACACCGAATTGATGACGACCGAGGGGATGGATCGCGTGTGGTCTTTCCAACGCTCCCTCATCCATGGAATGGTCACCGCCCGGAAAGACGGCGAAGTTGTTTCCTATCGAACCCGTCATGGCGGACAGGGTGGGCTTGAAGTCATCCAGCAAGCTGACCTCGTCCAACTTGGAGAAGAAGCCCAACGTGCAGCGCTTCGTCTTCTCAACGCCGAGCGAGCCCCCTCCGGCAAACTCCCACTGATCGCCGACAAGGACCTCACCGGAGTCTACATCCACGAAGCCCTTGGGCATCCCTGTGAAGCCGACTTGGTGGCTGCTGGGGATTCATGCCTCGATGGGAAACTCGGCCAAAAAATCGGGAACGAACTGGTCACCGTTGTTGATGACCCAACCATCATGGGGGGCTATGGAGCCTATCCTGTGGACGATGAGGGCGTGAACACGCGAGAAAAAGTGCTCATCAAGAACGGCGTTCTAACTGAATATCTTAATCATCGAGAAACAGCTCATCACTTTGGTGTTGACCCCAACGGCGGTGCACGCGCCCAAGATGGGCTTCACCACCCGCTCGTTCGAATGAGCAACACAATGATTCATGGCGGTACGCACACCGACATCGACGAACTGATGGAAGACGTTCAGTACGGTGTTTACGCGTGCGGTACGCGAGGGGGACAAGTTGACACCGGTCGCGGCTCATTCCAATTTGCCGCCCAGGAAGCTTGGCTCATTGAAAACGGGGAATTGACCCGTCCGCTCAAAGACGTGAGCGTCAGTGGTTTGACACTTGAAATTTTGAAGAACGTTGACGGTCTTACCCGTGATGCTTCCCTCGCTTCACCTGGGTTCTGCGGAAAAGGCCAGACAGTCCCTGTTGGTGATGGTGGGCCGGTCATGCGCATCAGTGAAGCATTGGTGGGATGACATGCTTCCTGAAGGTGCAGAAGACCGCCTTTTGGCCAATGCAAACATCATTGCCGATGCCTGCCAAACGAGCGGTGTTGAGCAGTGGGACTTGATTGGTTTCCAGTCCTACGGGCACCAGTTGGATATCGAGGCAGGAAAAATCACCATGGCGGCCGGTGGTGGCGAAGGTGGTTTTGGTGTCCGAGTGGTGGACGGAGGTCGATTTGGATTTGCTCACTTGGTTGACGTAGCCGGTGCTCAGCGAGCCGTGGAACAAGCCGTGGCCATCGCCAAAAAATCACCTTCCGTTGAAGGGTTTGTTTTGCCTTCTGAACAGCCGGCGGGGCGGGTTGGTGGACGGTTGGATCGCGCCGTGCTGGACATCAGCCCCGAGGATTTGCTCGAGCAGGCCGACGGTGTTCTGTCAGAGGTGAAATCCCTCGACGAACGAGCGGTTGTAACCGGAGGTGGTCTTGGTGTATCTGCCACGGCAGGGTGTTTGATGAACAGCGAAGGCATTCTTTCTGCTGGGATGACGACATCCCACGGCATTGGCTTGCAAGTTTCCATCGAGGTGGACGGGAAACTCACCAGTTCTTACCAGGGGCAATCAAGCCGATCGCTCTTGCCCGAAATTCCCGATTGTGTTTCAAGAGCCGTGCACTGGGCACAAGTAACTCAAAACCCACTTCAGGTTGAGAGCCAACCGGTTGACACACCCGTCTTGATGACGAGCGAAGGATTTTCTCCCCTGTTTTCGATGGTCGTTCCTTCTGCGATGACCGGAGAGAAAATGGTTCGAAAAGAGTCGTTTTGGTCCGATAAAATGGGCCAGGAAGTGTTGAACCCCACCCTTTCGATTCACGATGACGGACTGCTAGAAGGTGGCATGAATTCTGGCTCCCGTGATGGCGAGGGCGTGCCCCGCCGCAGGCAAAATCTGATTGAACATGGCCGCCTTTCGGGCATGCTCTGGTCAACCAGGGACGCTGCACAGCAAGTAGCCGATGGGCGCATTGACGCAGCGAGTTCAACCGGTTCCGCCTCCTCCGGCGGCCATCAATCGCCACCATCAACAGGATGTACGGAACTCTTTCTCACCTCTTCAAAACAGGGAATGAGCATGGATGCGTTGCTTCAGCACATGGAGGACGGTTATGTGGTCAACAGCGTGATGGGCGCTCACACGGCCAATCCAAGCAGCGGGGACTTTTCGGTGACCACAAGCTCAATTTTGAAGGTCGAGGGCGGTGAAATTGTTGGCTCACTCAAACAAGCTGGGCTCTCTGGAAACCTTGCAAAGGCGATGAATGGACCTGTGGTCTTGGGCGACGAAGTTCGGCGTCAAGGTTCGTACTCATCAGGAAGCATGCACCTTCCTAACGTGCTCCTGATGGATGGCCTTCGCATTAATCCGGCTTGAACGCACCAAAGATTCCCACGGGATTCTTTATGACCCGTCGTCGTTAGTAATCTGTCCCATGGAGGTCAAGGGAGTGTCCAAACTTAACCAACCCGCACGAAAGCCCGCCGCCTGTTCTCCGTACAGGCCACGAACAACTACGCCTGTCGGAGGTCTGCGAGATGTCCAATGACAAATACGCAGACTATGTCCAAGCGGTCCAGAAAGAATGCCCAGAGGCTGACGCTGGAGAGATCGCTGAGGCTTTCGCGAAATACGAAGAGGAATTCTACATCCCACCTCAAGACGCCATGCGTTCTGTTTTACGTCGCTTTCAAAGTGGAACCACGCCAGCACCGAGCAGGAGTGGGAGTGCCTCAACACAGGCCACGAAAAAAGTCGCCACCCTTGGTGAATTATCCGGTAGCGACCGAGACATTGAAATCGAAGTTGCCATTGTTTCTCACAACATTCGTAATCAAATGATACGTGGAGAAGAAAAGCAAATCGCTTTTGGAATGTTAGAGGACAATCCTTGGGAAGAAAACGGTCAGCGGACCCGCTGGGATTTCAAGGACTGGGGTCCACACGCCAACCTCGCTGCAGGAAGCATCGTTCGAGTTGAAGGAGCAAGCGTGAATGAATACAACGGGAAAATGTCCCTTAACATCAACCAATCAACTCGAATCGTCGTCTTGAAGGAGGGTGTCGCCACACCGGTTCCTTCCAATGACCCCCTCGACATCAGCAACATCCCCAAAGACGGCTATATTTGCGTCGTGGGGCGTGTTCTTGCTCGCCGCCCCGACCAGATTCATCGAAAGGATGGTTCAGGCGCCATTGATGTGGTCCGAGGGCGCCTCGCAGACAACACGGGGACGATTGGGTTTCTTTCTTGGGAACCTTTCGACCACGAGGTTGGAACACTCGTGAAAATAGACGGTGCTCAAGTCCGGAGTTTTCGTGACACGCCGGAGCTTAACTTTGGCCGAACCACGCGCATTGAAGTCTACCACGACGCCAACTTTGCGGATTTGGACACCCTCTCCCAAAACAGCTTGACCAACGTTGCTGCTCTGCGGGACGGTTCAAGAGACGTCGACGCCGTCGTCCAAATCACAGAGATAACCAAACGGACATTCAATCGTGATGGTGAGGAAAAATTCCTCTGGTCGGGACAAATCGCAGACCCCACAGGCCGGTGTCGAATCAGCATATGGGATGCGCTTCCGTTCAAGGAAAATGAACTTCCAGTGACCGTTCAAGTCAAAGGTGCACGTGTTCGCGCTTGGCAAGGCATCCCCGATATCACCGTGGACAACGCTGAACAACTCACGGTTTTGGAAAACCCTCCTTGGGACGCCGAAATGGATCTTACCAACCATGCGGTTGAAGTCAAACTATCTGAGGTGGTTGCAGGACCAAGTCGCGTCGGCATGATGACAAGAGGCATGTTGGTCAGTGTTCGTGAGGACTCAGGCTTCATCAAACGCTGCACAGAATGCCGAAGGGTGCTTCGAGATGGCGTATGCTTTGATTGCGGTGAAAACGAAGGAACAGAGGATGTACGCCTCCGCTTGGTCGTCGACGACGAGGGCGTCACCGCCGCAGTGCTGGTGAACAAAGACGCTTCTCTTGCCGTCTTGGGCATGGATCAACAGCAAATGCGTTCCAAGGTGGAAGAACTCGGAGACCTTGGTTTTGTTCAGCACGTTCGCGAACTGATGCTCGGTCGCAAGATCTCTGTTTCCGGCCGAAGCATCGTTGACGATCAGGGGGCCATGGTGCTTGCTGACGGTTTTGAAATTGAGGAACATGATGCTCAAATGAGGGCCAGTGAGCTTCGAGCACAGTGGGGGTGGGCCTGATGGAGCGAGCACGCATCGCCCGCCAACCTGCCCATCTTCTCCTCGCTTCTGAGTTTGGCAGCGCTACGCTTAACGAGAAAGGTTCGGGTGAGTACGACCCCTCGTTTGTCATCACAAAACTCGGTGCAAAGGTTAACCGAATCGTTGCAGCAGGTCTTCTCGAACGCCTTGAACTTCGTGAAACAAGTAATGGTTCCTCGTTGTACCAAGGTCAAATCCGAGATCCGACTGGCCTCCACTACTTCTCCGTCGGAGAATACAATTCTGAGATGATGCAAGAACTCGCCCACCAGTGGACTGAACGTCTCAACGATGGCGAGCCGTTGCTCGTGATGATGACATCCAAAACCCGCTGGTATCAGACGGATGAAGGTGCTGTTTACACCTCCCTCCGTCCTGAAGAAGCCTGCGTGGTCAAGCGGGATGTGTACGCTAATTGGCTGCTTGATGCTTGCCAAGCAACCATGGAAAGAATGAATCAATTTACGGCCTCACTTGAGGTGGAACCGACGCTCGACGCTTTCGCAAGAGCAGGTCTCCCAACGAGTCTGCTCGCTGCACGGAACCACTACGGTGAAGTTGACCTTGAACCGTTCAAGCTGAACCTCATGCAAGCCCTGGACATCGCCGAAGGCCGGATTGAGGCCGCAACCACTCCGCCGCCCATCATGACCCTTCCAGAGGGTGAAGCAGACGCACCCTCCGGTGATGGCGCTGATCTCGATGCGTTTTTGGTTCAAGCCATCGGTCATTTGGACCAGGGCGAGGGCGTCACTTTTGACACCCTTCTCAAGAACGCTGTCGCCCGTGGTTTCGTTCGTGAAGTCGCCGAGGCAAAATTGGACGACATGCTTGATTCTGGGGTCCTCGAGGAGCCCCGGTTTGGTTGGTTCAGACTCGCTCCTTCTGCGTGATACACCTCCAACACATTCAAGTCCTTCTCACGGCGTGGGGAAAACAGGGGTAAGACATGGCTGGAATGGATTTCTTTATTCGGCCCGCAACGGGTACATCAAGTTCAGATTGGGTTCGAATTGCAAACGCTGACATCAAAGTTCGAATGACTCGCCGCTTAACCCGGACCGTGATTCGTGGACAAGAAGGCGACGATTTGCACGATGAAGGGTCAGAGTCGACCATGTACACCGTGCGTGGGGAGCTCTCCATCGACGAGTACAAGCGAATTGTGGCAATGTTTCGATCCGGTCAACCCTACATTCATGACCCCTTCGAAGAACGTGACGTCAAGGTTATTTTTGCCGTGATGGAATACGATAGCACCAACGAAGGGTTCCATTTCGAACTGCTTGAAGACGTCATTTGAGGAGGCTTTCATCATGCGCGCACTAGGAGAAAAGCAAGAACTCCTTTACGTGATTCGCACCATGGATGTGTTGATGTCTTCCGGCGTAGGTCTTGAAGCAGCGATTCACACCATTGGGCGAGGCGGCTATGGCATCATTTCTGAGGACTTTTCCCAAATGATGAACCGGCTCCGCAAGGGGACGGGGGGCGGCCTCGACAAGGAGCTCAAGTCCATGATGAAAAAAGCTGAATCAGCTGGATACAAACGTCTGCTCAACACACTTTACACCAACGTCACGCAAAACACCGACTTGGTTGAGACCTTGAAAAAGCAAGGTGCTCGAATGGAAGAGGAGCGTGCTGAGGCCGTGGAGAAGTACATTGAAGAACTGGGCGGCGTCCCCGAAACATTGCTTTCTATAGGTATGATTGGTCCAATCATCCTTTCAATTGTCGGCCTCATTCCACAGTTGATGTCCGGCGATAGCGGTGGGTTTGTCACATTACCCGATTCTGATTTAATGAACAGTGTGATGAACATGGGGTTGATTTTGACCCTTGTGGGAATGGCTATGGTAGGTTTGAAGGCGCATACCAAAGACCCAGGCTTGTGAGGTGAACGGATGATTTTTGGAATTCTTGAGTCGTTCAATGAATCCCCGCTACTGCTCTATCTTGGTGTTCTTTCACTCGCCTGCATCGGCGGAGGTGTGCCTCCGATGATTGAACGTCGTCGTCGTCGAGCGATTGAAAACCAGCTCCCCACGTTCCTCGAAGCGCTCTCCGATTCTGTTGGAGCTGGCCGTGGTCTGCAAGAAGCGATGATGGAACAATCCGAATCAAACGACGGTTTGCTTGCATCTTTGCTTGCTGAAACACTCAAAGAAGCTCACGCATCATCCTTTGAAGCAAGCCTTTCGGCTTTCGCCGCCAAGACCCGTTCGAGTCAAGTTCAGCGAGTGATGATGCTGATCGAGACCGCCATTCAACAAGACTCATCGCTTCGTAATATCCTTTCCGACCTGAGCAGGGATTACGAGCGCCTTAACGATCTCATGAACCAGCGCGAGACTGAATTATCAGGCCGAGGCATGCTCATAATCATCTTTGTGAGTATTGGCTTACCCGTGCTCATCGCCTTCATCGTCGGCTTGTTTGCACCCGCGAGCAAGGGCTTCCAAATCACGGCATTCAACCAGACCTTCAGTTTGTTTTTCGCTGCAGCCTCTGCGGTCGCCGTCGGTGTTTCCGGCCGTATGATGGGCCGATTGAAGGATACGCTTTGGTGGCTGCCAATGTGGATGACAGTGTCAATGGGCCTCTACCTCGGGGCCGTCAAAGCAGTAGGAGGTTGAACCATGTCTGAACAAATTCTTGAGCAATACGGTCGCGTGACGATTTACACAGAAGCAAATCACCCTTCGCCAATTTACCACGTTGACGGCGACATCCAATCAAATCCCTACGGCGACCTTGCGGCGTTGTTTGAAGACGATTCGCTTGAAGAAGTGATGTACAACGGTGGCACGCAATGCGTTAAGGTGGCACACCGCAACCACGGCATGTGTCGAACCAACATTTGGATTGACGATGAATCAGGCCTACAGATCGCCAAAAACATTGCTTCCTTTACCAATGTGCCACTTGGCGATGGGCCCGGACTTGTGCCTATCTTCGACGGACGTCTACCCGATGGTTCTCGTGTGAACGGGACCATCCCCCCTGTTTCACCAGACGGACCTACGCTCACGATTCGTAAATTCAAAGAAGACCCACTCACCATGATCGACCTCGTGAACTTTGGAACGGTGAATTCTCGTTTGGCAGCCATGATGTGGGTTTGGATTGAAGGTCTCGACAGCCGTCCCGCCAACTTTGTCATTGCAGGTGGTACTGGGTCCGGTAAAACCACGACGCTGAATTGTTTGGGCATGTACATCCCTTGGTCTCGTCGTCTTCTGACCGTCGAAGATACCGCTGAATTGCAGGTTTACCATGACCATTGGTTGCGAATGGAAACACGACGTGAGCGACCCGATGGTACGCAAGAAGTCGACATGAACGACTGCCTAAAGTCCAGTCTTCGCATGCGACCGGACCGAATCATCGTTGGTGAAGTTCGCGGCCCGGAGTGTGCGACCTTGCTCACGGCAATGAACACGGGCCACGACGGATCATTTGGTTCCCTTCACGCCAACACAGCACAGGAGACCGTGACCCGAATGATCAATCCCCCGATGAGTGTACCCCCCATCATGCTGAGCGGTCTTGACCTCATCATTATCCAAGCAAGGTTACACGTGAACGGGAAGACCGCCCGTAAAATTACTGAAGTGGCTGAAGTCGCAGGGATGGAGGGTGATAAGCCCCGTCTGAACGCGATTTGGAAGTACAACGCCGCTACCGATGAAATCGAAGAGACGGGCATTCCATCGAAATTGCGTGAAACCATCTGCAACGCAGCGGGTGTCACCCCTGACGTTTTTGAGCGTCATGTTTCTCAACGGCAGGCCATCATTGAGGACCTCTGCCAGCGTGGGATTTCAGACATCCAAACGGTCACCACGGTTGTCCAGAATTTCTATGCTCAGCAACACTGAATCAACCGTTTAAGCGGTTCAACAGGTCATCGATGCGGTCGATTTTTCCTCGAACACGAGCGATGTTGTCCGATGCGTCAGAGACCGATTCAGCCAGGGCTTCCTCTTCTTCCTGAATCGTCTCAACCTTTGGTTTGAAGCTCGCTGCGAGGGATTTGAGTTCAGTGACGATAGCATCGACTTCCGTTTCGGTAACCAAAACGCCCGGAGCGATGCGTGGAATTTCACTTGGTGAAAGGTATCCCAATTCCGCACCAAGAATGCCGGCGCAAGCCAAGATTCGTGGGCGAAGTGTGCTGGTGTTGACGTTGTAGCCCTTCGATTCCAAAAAGCGGATAACGAGCGCTTGTTGCGGCTCGTCAAACCCTTCCTCTCCTGATTCGAGGATAGTTTGGACCAGTTCTTCAAACGAGGCGATGTTTCGTTCAAGGCGCTCAATGGTCGTTCGCTCTGATTCCGGCATGTGGACCGCACCACGGTGGAGGATGCGGAGCATGCGTTGACGACGTTGAACCACTGGATCATGAAGGGCTTGGGATTCAGCGATTTCGATATGGAGGTCGAACAAAGCATGTAGCCTTCCAGAGACGCTTGGAACACGCAAATCCAAATCGAGTTCGCGTCCTTCTTTTTCAAAGGCCATTCGGGCCTTCACGGTGTCGTCTTTGTGGAGAGCGAGAATGTTTTCCAGTCGATCTCTCAAGGTGCTACGAACTTCCTCAAATCGTCGCAGGGCTTCACGTTCACTCCAAGATTGCGGCATGGCCGTAGCGGCGTTTGTTTCGTTTTGTATCCTGTAATCAAGTTCCATAATGATCTTCGCTATGGCTTGATGGACAGGTGGTAAATCAGCGGCAAATCCTTGTGTTCGAAGGGATTGAATAAACGCATCCATGTCCTCCTGATTGGTGGTTGAACTCACCATGAGGAAATCTCTGGCGAGTGAATTGATTTCCGCTGTTCGCTCCCGAAGCTCCATCAGCGCCGTTTCGGTCTCAAGGCTGTGAACCTCATCTCCTCCAGTCGTCTGGATCATCGGTGGGGTCCCCGGTGAAGCGGCTTGATGTTCCGGCCGAAGTTGGGCGTCAACGATGGCGTCGACGCTGGAGTCCGAAACATTGTGGCCGGTGTTGGCCAAATTTTCTCTGAGCTTTGTTTCCTCTTCAAAGGTCCAACCGGCATCGTGTTCCTCAACAAAATTGGCAACCGTTTCCTCCATCGTTGGGAGTTCCCTTTTGTCCGAGGGGGCTGAAATGGTTGGAACGTTGACCTTACTTCGTGGGCGACGCAGGCTTTTCTTGACCTTACCCCACGCATTTTCTTGCGAAGCCAGCACTCCTGCCACACGAGCGAGAAGGGTTTGTTTGTTTCCCGAGAGAGGGAGTTCAAAATCTTTGCACATGGCGTGCAGTTCGTCTCGAGTCATGTCGTCAAGGCGTTCCACTGCAAGCGATTTAGGATCGTGATTGAGATGCAAAAACAGGCGCTGACGTCTCGCTTTGATTGAGCCTGATTTCTTGATTCCAAACACACCGAGGATTTCACCCAACTCGCTGTTGGGGATGGTGCGGAGGCCTGCAGGTGAAAAATCCCAATCCGGGAAAACAAGGTGGCGTATCAAGCGGGCTCGGAGCGATTCAACGGGCCCTGCTTTTGAAATTTCATGCTTTTGAGCAAGTGTTTTGAGGGCATCAAAACGGGCTTGGTAAAGCTCACCCAACATTGCTGACGTGTCCATGGATGCCTCACCTCTACGGGTTTTGCCGCATTGAAAGCATATATGTCTTCGCCGTCCGATGGAGTGGAGGATGCCTGTTCTTGTAGGTCTGGAGGATGGCGGAGGGGGAGTTAATCATCCAAGTCCATCAGGCGTGGTCTCGGCTCCATGAAACTGGCCGGCATACCTGGAATGTTTCGCTTGGTTTCCTCGTGGTCGGTGGTCATAACGGCAAGGAGGTCCATGAATTCCCGCAACAATGTGACCAGGCCCATCTGGCTGTTCTCTGGCTGAACGATACGTTCGCAGGCTGCGGTCACTGTTCCGTCAGAGGTCAGGGTCTCAATCAGCATTTCAACTCGAGGACCACTTTTGTGAGCTGCTCGCTTCTTGTTCGGGTCTACCAAGGTGTCAAGGAGCGTTTCGTCACCTGCCTCGGATGCTTTCTTGAGCAAGGTTGAGATTTTCCGTTGCTCAATGTACGCTCCGACAATGGGTTTTAGTTTCGGGTCTATGCTCTCCATCAACGATGCTTCAAGCCGATAGGCTAATTCTGCACTGGGGTCAAGCATGTTTCGAACGCTGTTTTTAGGAAAGCCCTTTCTTGATACCAGAAGGGTAAACCCGTGAAGCGGTGGAGGGATAAATCGCTCTCGGTTACTCTCGGTTTGATCCCGTTGGAGGCCAAGCGTGTGTCGGCGGCCTTTCATTCGATGACCTGCGTGAATGGCCCTCGGTACGATGAAACCGTCGAGATGACCCTCCAACCGCTGTTCTTCAATCCACGGCCAGATGTCTTCTTCATCCAGTTCTGCGACGGATGCTTGCGCGTTGAGCCGTTGGACGGTCTCCTCCATGCGTTCCAATCGCAGATCGGGGCGCATGCGCTTCATTTGCCGCTGCAGCAATTCATGATCACACATCACCACCGCCCCTTGTTCGAGGTATTCCGGTTTATCATCGGAAACCAACACCCATGTCGGTTCCTTCCGAGACAGAAGGCCGACGATGTTCAAGCCGAGAACATCGTACTTTTGCCAGTCAAAAGCGCTCATGGCCACCAGGTCGCCCGTGCCCCTCTTTAAGGTCTCAATCGCCGTTTCAATGTGCGGCAGTTGCTTGAGCAAAAGGTCCTGATTTTTGCCGTGGGTTTGCACAGCCCGTTCAACATGGAGGCGTACACCATCGTTGCGAGAAGGAGTGGTGAGAATCACGAGACGCTCACTGTTTTCCATCGTTTCACCTCGGTGAGGGTCGCCCCTCACAAGGTAAGGGCGTGGACGACCGGTTAAGAAGCCCACCCTCCTAGGCAAACTGTGCGCAGCGATGTTGAGACACTGAATTCATCCCTCGAGGTGATGCGTGGAGAGGTAAACCAAGCCCTTCACGACCTCATTCAATCCGAGGTTGAATTGGGGGCTGGCGAGGTCGCACTGGAAGCAGGAAGGGTTCTGAATGCAGGAGGGAAGCGCCTTCGTCCGATTCTCTTCCTTCTTGCCTACCAAGTCGCTGGAGGAACCAAGCAGGACGATGTCATGCCGTTGGCGTTGGCTTTTGAATTGATTCACACCGCAACGTTGGTCCACGACGATATCAACGACGAGGCCAAACAGCGACGAGGCATCCCAACAATTCACGCTCAAGCAGGGCAAGCGAAAGCCGTCATTGCAGGCGATTGGTTGTTCGTCCAGGGATTTGGCTTAGGAGGCCGCTATTCGGAACAAATCGTCTCTGTCATCGCCCGTTGTTGTGCGAACATTGCTGTCTCTGAATTCGATCAACTTGACCATGTCCTCAATTTGGCGACATCCCCGGAGGACTACTTGTCCATCGTAAAAGGAAAAACAGCAGGTCCTTTTGCCTCGGGTTGCTATGCAGCAGGTCTTGTTGCTGGGCTCGAGGATGAGCAAGCCAAGGCACTGGAACGTTTTGGAATGGAGTTGGGAATTGCCTTCCAGCTTGTTGACGATATCCTTGACCTTCGGGGAGATGAACGAATGGGGAAACCACGAGGGGCGGATGTCTATGAAGGTAAGATGACGTTGCCACTGATTCACGCCCTTACTCTTTCACACGGAACGCACAGGCAACGCCTTTCTGATCTCATCGAGTCCTTCTCAGACGAAGATTTTGATGAATTGATGAGCTTGCTAGAACGCTCTAGCAGCATGGAGTATGCCGAAATTCTCGTCCGAACCCACCTTGAACGAGCTCAAGCTGAATTGAACAACTTCCCTGACAGTCAAGCCAAAGAGATGATGCAGCTCATCACCAACATTGTCAAAGACAGGCACGCCTGAGGCCTGATTGACGGTTAGGTCGTGGCGGAATCAACGAAAAGGAAGGTGTGGGCCCGTGGCTTCATCGGTGTGTTCAAGTGATTTGACGGCCTCGTGTGGTTCATGGGAGGGTCAATTCGACGAGACGAAGAAGCGGTCAGCCCCGTGATTGCGACCGTTTTACTCCTCGCCATCACCGTTACGCTGTCCAGCATGGTCTTCGTGTTGATGCAGGGCGCCTTGACCACCGTGGAAAAATCGGCTCCACAGGCCACGGTCAGTGTGCGAGGGCTGGACAACGGTTTCCATGTTGTGCGAATCACGAGCCTTGACCAATCCATTGACCCTGCTCGTTTGCAGTTTGATCTCTTGCCTGCCAACCTCACCGAATCGCTTCCGATACGAGGTCAGGTCGCAGACCCGGATGTCTACGGTGTCATTGGGACCAATGTCTCGTTTCACGACCGTGATGCAGGGTATTCCGTGACACAAGGTGATTACTTTGTCATTGATTCAGAAACCATTGGATCGGACGATGGGACCTGGCGTTTCCGCCTTGTTGAAAAGACTTCAAACGCGCTTTTAGTTGACGTGCTGCTTCCTGCTATGGCGTGATGCTAACCGCCGATGAAGGACATCTCAACTTTTTCCGTTTTCTTTTCAGCGGTTGCTCTGTCCATTGAATATCGGTCGTTTCTTTGTAGCCATATGCTGCGGATGGCAAGGCCCATTGCTGCTTGGTTTGCTCCCATGCGAAGCATGCCCTTGAGGTCGTGTCCCTTTGATGAAAACAGGCACGTGTAAAGCGAGCCGTGGGCTGATAGCCTGGCGCGAGTGCAATCTCCACAAAATGGGTTTGTGACGGATTCTATGAAACCGAATTCATGACCATCAACCGTGGTGTATCTCCGGGCAACTTCGCCTTTGTGCTTTGGTTTTTCAGGCAGAAGTGGACCGTGATGTTGTTCGAGAATGCTCCGGACCTCTTCGCCAGAAACGACTTCGTCAAAGACCCAGGCATTGGTGTTTCCAACGTCCATGTACTCGATGAAACGAAGCGGGATGCTACGTTGAATGCAAGCATCTGCTAACTTTGGTATCTGCTCCTCATTTACGTTCTTTTGAACCACGGTGTTCACTTTGACACCCAATCCCGCCGCCAGGGCATGTTCGATGCCTTCCATCACGTCATCGGCGGAGTGCTGCTGCGTATCTGCCATGGATTGGAACACGTGCGTGTCCATGGCATCCAAGCTAACCGTGACCCGATTCAAGCCCGCTTTCCGAAGGTTATCGGCATGCCTTTTCAGAAGGGAACCGTTGGTGGTAAGGGCAATGTCCAAATTCGGGCCAGCCTTTCGGATGAGGCTGATGAGGGTGGTGATGTCCCTGCGCAACAGCGGCTCTCCACCGGTGAGTCGGACCTTTCTAAGGCCGGTTGGGAGCAAGGCTCGCACCACGGTTGTGATTTCTTCGTACGTCAGCAATGAGTCCCGATGGAGAAAGTCATGTTCGGGTCCAAAATGTTCACGCGGCATGCAGTAGGTGCACCGAAAGTTGCAACGGTCAGTGATCGATATGCGCAAGTCATGAAGTGGACGTTCACGTCGATCCACGAGGCGCATGTTCGGGTCAGTCCTTACCGGTTCTTGAACCTGTATTACAAGGGTTCATGTCTAGGTGACATAAGGCAAGGTCATGAACAGGGCGTGGACGACGAAGCGTCCCACCAAAACGGACGACGATGCCTCAACCTCGGCTACCGTCATCAAAGTCCAGCCCTCAAGTTCTATAGAAAAAATCCCATGGAGGCTGCCGCCATCCAAGAGTCATGCCATTCGCTGGTTGGCTCTTGCGGCTCAATCCAACCAAGACGTGGTCATCCACAACCTTTCACAAGCCGGCCAGGATATTTTGTCCATGCGGCGTTGTTTGAATCAACTCGGGGTTCGAATCACTGACCTTGACCAGCACGGAGAACCCTTGGCGGATAAAGGAAAGCATCCCGGACAACCTCCAGAAGGAACCGAATCGTGGTGCGTTGAAGGTGTTGGCGTGCACGGTTTGCAACTCCCTTCTGGTGTTCTTGATGCCGGCAATTCTGGAACTTCCCTCCGAATCTTGATGGCGCTCTGTGCTCGTTTTGACGCCGCCATCACCATTGACGGGGATGCTTCGTTGCGCTCCCGAAATCACGATGTGATGGTTGGAGCACTTCAACAACTCGGGGTCAGGGTCTCTCGCAGTGGCGCTCAGAACCTCCCACTTTGCCTTGAGGGCCCCTGGACGCCTCCTGCATCGATCTCACTGGACATTTCCTCCTCGAGCCAACCGACCACCGCACTTTGCCTCGCAGCCTGTGCTCTCCCTGTTCCTCTCACCGTTGAAGACCACGGCACCGGCGTCTCCTTACGGCACAGTGAACTCACCAAGCGAATTTGTGAACAAACGGGGGCAAATCCCTCCATTCACAACGGTGAACTCACGTCTTGGAATCCAAACATTGAGAATTCCTCAACCGTCATACCGCCGGACGCCTCCATGCTTTCCTTTGCGCTTTTGGCGGCAAAGGTTTCATCCGCCTCGGTTGACATTCAGCATGTTCCAGGCATTGAAGATGCCCTTGGCCATGAGGTTCTTTTTGAACTGGCTCAATACGTTGGTTTGCAGATCACGGGGTCAATCATCAACGCCGTCTCAAAGGGACAATCCACCACCGTTGACCTTCGTCACGGGAACGATCTGATTACACCCGTGGCAGCCCTGCTCGCCCTCGCAGGCGGTGGTGAAATCACTGGTGCTGAACATGCTGCTTACAAAGAAACAGATCGAACCATCGGCACGGTGGATTTGCTCAAGCAATTTGGTCTCGATGCTTCCTACGATCAGGGGCGTCTTCTGGTCCCGGGGGGACAGGAACTTGTTTCTCCCAAAGGCCTTGTACGAACCTTTGGTGACCATCGAATGCAAATGACAGCGCTCGTCTTGGCGATGGGCTGCAAAGAAGAGGTCATCATTGAAGGTGCTCATCTCCATCGAGTGGCCGACCCAGAAGCCCTCGAACGGTGGCGTTTGGTGGGAGCAGAGATTGAGAGCTTCTTGCAACAACCCCGTTGAATCTCATTCGCAGGGAGACTTTTGATAATCACCTCTTCTATCGCCAACCCACAGGATGTGCGCAAAATGGATGATTTTGAGTCATCTCAGAACGAGACTGGAGAGCAACATACATCACGGCTCAAACGAGCACAAACCACCCTCACACTCTTTTTTATCTTAGCAGCTTTGTTAGGTGGAATGCTCGCAGACGTCGGTTTCGGTCAGCATTCTCCAGAAAAAACATGTTCAGATTCGGACAACACCCTTGAGAAAATTGGCATAGGGTTGGTCCTCGCCTCGTTTTTTTGCCTAGGGGTAAATCTTGTCTTTTTGTTGCTAAGGCTGTTGTTTGACTGGAAAACTTCCCTTCATGCCCTGGCGTTGGTGCTGGTTCACGCCGGATGTGTGCTGTTCTCGGTGGTCGTCTTTGCAGAAGCACTCCTTGCAAATGCAGGCTGTGGTGTTGTTGCCTTTGCCCCAATCAATCCATAGCCGCCGGGGGTTGCATGACGCATTTGACTGATTATCCATTCAATATACTTCAGCCGTGCCTTCCGAAATGATGGTCGAGGCTGTCGATTGGAATGCGCAGTGAGGTTGGGCGTCCATGGACGCACGCCCATGGATTTGGGATTCGACGCATGTCATCCAGCAATCTCCGCATCTCTGGCAAACTCAGCGTTTCATTGGCTTTTACAGCCCCTCGGCAAGCGTTCATGAACGCAATGTGATCTTTCTTTGCTTCGAGCGTTTCAAGCGGTCCACCGTCTTGAGCCAAATCTTGCAGTAAATCGATGAAAAAGCGGCGAATTTCCTCGCCCTCAAGGAGTTGCGGCGAGGCTGTTAGCGTCCATGAACCGTCCATTTCTCTTAGGTGAAATCCAAGTTCATTCAATCGTCCATGGTGTGCGTCGACCAACGCGGTTTGACGTGGATCGAGATTCAATTCAAGTGGGCTCAATCGCTGCTGCGGTTCCCATGCTTGACCGCTGTGGCGGAGTCGTTCGTATCGAACCCTCTCGTGCAAAGCATGCTGGTCAATAAGGAGCAGTTCATCTTGGGCTTGCACCAGGATGTAGGAATCCGCAAATTGAGCCAGTGGCTCCATGGGGGGAAGGTCGTTGAGTTCACCCTCGAGCGGCTGCTCATCGCTGGGTCGAGACGTGTGTCCACAGCCTGCATGGCGATGAAGGTCCCGTTCTGCCGTTGAGAGCGGTGCAGAAACCGGAGCCGGTGCCATCTCTGGTAAGACGGATTGGCCAAGTGGTGAGGCAGAAACAGGGCGACCTTTTGGTCGAACGCTTTCTTCCTCGGCCTCGTGACCAACGAGGTTGAGTTGTTTTCCAGCCGCCACGGCCCAAGCGGGTGGTTTCACGACGGGTTGAGGTGTTGTGGCGGTGGCCGGGGCGGTCAGTCCCGCCGCCGATGACAACCGATCAGCCTCGGATGCTCCGGCACTCGGATTTAAGTAAGTTTCAACTGGCTTAATGTTATGGGCTGATGAAAGACCTTGCAAACCAGGTATTCCACCCGTTGCGTCGGGTTCGGTTGGGACGGTTTCAAGTGTGTGAGCAACGGCTC
>DANX01000027.1:24797-51359 GCA_002502295.1 Euryarchaeota archaeon UBA561
GTTCAAGAACCCGCCAAGAATGCCGAAGCCGAACTTCCCGCTTGGTTGGGTGAACGTTAACATCGACCTCATCCGGGGGGCATTCTAGGTTCACCACGGCCAGAGGATGGCGTCCCTGCATGAGCCGGGTTTTGTAGCCGCGGCGTATGGCTTGAAGAAAGGGTCCAGCCGCGACGGGTCGGCTGTTGATGAGCACGTGGATATCATCGCCCTTTCCTCGTGTGATGTCGGGTGTGCTGATCCAACCGCTCCAGCGTTCTTGACCCGGTGCGTCCTCGTCTTCAATCGGCTGGTTCAGCGGGATGAGTTCCGTAGCCTGCGCCCCCATGATGTCGTACAGTCGATCCAACATGTTGTCGGTAGCCGGGACATTGAGCAAGGTCCTTCGTTCTGTTTTGAGATGAAATCCACATCCAGGGTGGGCCAAGGCATGGTCAACCACCACGTCAACAATACGCGCCGTTTCAGTCTCTGGACGTCGCTGGAAGGCCAAACGAGCAGGGGTGTTCTGGAACAGATGATCAACCGATATCACGGTACCTTCAGCCATTCCGATCGGTTCAACTGCCGATTTCAGTCCGTCTTCCATGACAATGGTTGCCCCCTGTTCACCGTCCGGTTTGCTGGAGATTTGCAATTTTGAGACCATCCCGATGCTGGCCAAAGCCTCACCCCGAAAACCGAGGGACACAATCGATGCGAGGTCTTCTTTCGAGCGTAGTTTCGATGTGGCGTGGCGGTCCAAAGCCAAAGCCAGATCGTTTTGCTCGATGCCGCTGCCGTTGTCTTCAACGGTTAGACGGTCAAATCCACCACGTTCCACGGTGATCACGATGGAGGTTGAACCTGCATCAAGGCTGTTCTCAACGAGTTCTTTGACCACTTGCGCCGGGCGCTCAACCACTTCTCCTGCTGCGATAAAACCAATGGTTGCCTCGTCCAATTGGCGTATTTTCTGTGGTTTCATGCGCCGCCCTCCATATCGTGCTTGAGTGCGTAGAGAACGTCCAATGCTTCCCTGGGAGACAATTCGTCAACCTGCGTCCCTTCAAGGCGTTCCAGCACCTTTGAGGCGTGTGGGGGGATGGTATCGATGGTTGAATCGGTTGTTTTCATCGCTGCAGCCGCAAAATAACCCATGAGGCTGGCTTGTCCGGTATCCCTTGACCTTGGGGCTCCATGTTCACCCGCTCGGGCCCCTCCGGCTTGCTGTTCAAGAAACGCCAACAAATCCGTAGCCCGTTCAACCACGTTTCGAGGCAGCCCCGCCAGTGCTGCGACTTGAACTCCGTAGGAATCATCGCAGGGTCCGTCAGCCACGGTGTGCAGAAACTTGAGCTGGCCATCGCTGTGGGCGACTTGCACGTGGACGTTGCACAACCCTCGGGTTTCTTCCTCCAACCCAATCAATTGGTGGTAGTGAGTTGCGAAGAGGGTTCGGGCGCCGATTCGCGTACAGATGTCTTCCGTCACCGACCACGCAATGGACAATCCATCAAACGTTGAGGTGCCTCTTCCTATTTCATCAAGCAAAACAAGAGAATGTTCGGTTGCCCGCTTCAAGATGTGTGCAACTTCGATCATTTCCATCATGAACGTCGATCGTCCACGCTTGAGATCATCGCTTGCGCCAACCCGTGTGAAAATACGGTCGACGAGTCCTACTTTGGCATGTTTAGCGGGGACAAAACAACCTGCTTGAGCAAGTACCGACACCAAGGCCACGGTCCGAAGATAGGTTGACTTACCGCCCATATTTGGTCCGGTGATGAGCAAGAAACTTCGTTTTTGATTCATGATTACATCGTTGGGGACAAAACCACGCTGTGTCTCAAGGACTGGATGGCGGGCTCCTTCGAGTTTGATGGTGTGCTGTTCGGTCATTTCGGGTTTTGTCCATGCACGTTCTCTGCTCACTGAAGCAAAGCATTGGAGCACATCGATTGAGGCGACTCTCCGTGCAATATCGGCAAGAGCAGAGGCGTGGGCGACACAGTACGCCCTCAATTCGAGGAATTTACGGTATTCAAGTTCTTTGAGCTTTGAATCTGCGGTCAAGAGCAGGTCGTCCCGCTCAACCAATTCTTGCGTGGTGTACCGGGAGCCATTGGTCAATTGCTGTTTGCGACGCCATTCTTCAGGCACCTTGTCAAGGTGGGCTTGTGTAACCTCGATGTACCATCCAACCTGCCGATTGTTTTTCACCTTCAACGAAGGAATTGCCAATTCCTTTCGCAAACGAAGTTCAAGTTGTGTAAACCATGCCTTTCCTTCGATGGTCACGGTTCGCAATTCATCGACCTGTTCATCCACACCGGTGCGTAAAAGTCCTCCATCTCGAAGGCCGAGCGGAGGTGCCTCGTTGAGGGTGTTGTGGATTGTTTGCCTCATTTCATCGAGTTGGTCCAATCGTTCGCTGAGGTGAACAAGCAACGGGTCTTGACTGTCCAGGCACCAATTGATGAGCGCCGGCATCCGCTCAAGGGCGTGAGCTGTCGCTACCAAATCCCGTGCATTGCTACGTTGGTAGGCCAGTTGTGTTGCCAATCGCTCCATGTCTCGCATGCCTTTGAGGGACTCCCTCATGCCGTCCAAACGACGTGCAGAGCGAGATAAGGTGCCGACAGCGTGATGCCGTGTTTGAATGGCCTCCATCTCTGAAAGTGGATGGAGCAACCATGTTTTCAGAAGGCGCCGACCCATGGCTGTTCTGCAACGATTGAGGGTGGAGAGGAGACTTCCTTCGTATTCTCCGGCCAGCGTTGTCGTCAATTCCAAATTCCGCAAGGTTGTTTGGTCCAGCAAAAGGTGGCCTTGTTCTTCGAGCACTTCCACGTCTTGAAGATGCACATCGACTCGGCGGTGAACGGTGGCGAGGTAATCAGCCGCCAGTCCGGTTGCTGAGAGAGCAAGCGGTGCGTGGTCAAGGTCAAGATGGCCCAAATCTGCGACGTTCAACATGTCCCTCAGCCGGTCCTCACGCTTTGTTTGACTCAGGTTGTGCTGGCTGACCATCGTTTTTTCAAGCAGGGGAAAGAGACGAGCGAGATCTCTGTCGTCTGCGTCTTTGGGCGTCAGTACGAATTCACTGGGTTGCCATCGCAAAAGATCATCCTGCAGACGCAAAAATCGGTCTGCTCCTTCGTGGGTTGAGGCCCAGGCCTTGCCAGTTGATGCATCGATGACCGCCATGCCGAGCGCATCCTTACCAAGAACGACTGCGGCGAGAAGCGATTGTTCATCGCCTTCCAGCAATCCTTCCTCGTACAAACTTCCGGGGGTGTACACCCGCGTCACGACCCGCTCGAGGAGTTTCGCACCCGGCCGAAGTTCTTCTTCCTGTTCCGCCACTGTGACCTTGTGTCCAGCGCGTAACATGGTGCGCAGGTGTTCCTCCAGTCCATGCCAAGGAAAGCCCGCCATTGGGATGGGGTTGTCAGCGTTTTTGTCTCTGGAGGTAAGGGAGAGCCCCAATACATCCGCCGCCACCTCGGCGTCGTCGTGAAAGAGTTCGTAAAAGTCGCCCATCCGGAAGAAGAGAATCGTGTCCGGATGTTGTTCTTTGATGTCAAAGAACTGGTCCATCATCCCCCGCTTTGTCATCTCTGCACGCTCCATGGCTTACGCTGGAATTCATCAAGACTGACGAGGGCACATGAAGGTTCTCAAGGCGCTGGTTGAAGACGAAGGTTTTGCCGTGTTTAAACGGGTTCATGCCTTCTGTCGAAGTTGTTCAACGGCGTGCATTGCCATCATGGCGAGGAGAATGAATCCTCCGATGATGAAGAGGAGGTTCAAGAAACCACGTCCACTCTCTATAGAACCGTCTGCGGTGATGTCAATGGTCCATTGAATCGGGTTACCTGCTTCATCCGTTCCGTGGACGTGAACATGGTTTGCTTGAGCGCCTGCATCGGTGACCTCCACAGGTACATGGCGGCTTAGTTGGTGAACCTTAAAGATTCCTCTGTTGTAGGTGGCGAGGTTTTGGCTCCCCAAGGCGCCGATAAACCAGACCGTTTCTTCTGTATCGCTCACGACCAGCGCAGAGGGTGCATCGATCGCTTGAACGTCTTCACTCGCAGATATAACGAGGCTTTCGATGGTCCCCCCAACGATAATTTCTGTTCCAGAGTGAGCAAAACTATGGAAGATGCCTTCTCCAAACATTTCGACGTTGCGAAGCACCGGTGTTTGCGCATCGCCTGCCCACGTAATCCATCCTAAAACGGGCCTGGCTTGTGGTGTGGCTGGACTCGAGCCATCAGCACCAGAGGTGCTGGAATGGGTGCCAATGGCTACCCAGAGGCCTTCGGAATGGGCTTCAACATGATGCCACTGCACTCCAGAGGACATGGACATAGCGGAAGTCGGTACACCAGCAACAACTCCACGGAACGAGGTTGCGCTGCCTTCCATCGTTAGAAAAAGACGGTGAGTGGAGGTTTTACCAAGACGGTCAGCGACGTCGTTGACCGTAAAGGTCTCGCCGAAGGAGGTGTAATCGTAGGTGATCAGCATGTTTCCTTGGAGTCCCATCAACTGGTTCGCAGCTACTGAAAACACGCGCTCGCCGCTTGGCATGGTTTTGATGAAGTTCACCTGACCGCCGAGGTCCGTGGTTTCGGAGTCGTACACGGCGGTGCTGGCCCCATCGGCATGCTCCGTAAACATGCTGTAGCCGGCGCTTGGAGCGTAAACAAGTGCCGTGTATGCGCCTTCGTCATCGTGGTACTCGATTTCGGTCACCAAACCACCTTTGTGCAAGGCTTCGACTTTGACAACTTGGTCGCCAACAAAATGCTCAGTAGCATCGATGGCGAGGGCACCAAACACAACGAAAACAGCAAACAAGGAGAGGGTGAGCCACTGGTGCTCGGATTCCTCCTCAAGGAGTCGCCGCCACCTGCCAGCCATGTCGTGGGCTAGGAGCGGCGCATCATGAAGACTTTGCTTGTACAACCGTGTCACAGTCTTTGAGGGAATTAATTTCGTGTGCGGAGATATCATAAGGGGAGCATTTGTCGCAGGGGTGCTTGGAGGCATACCTATGGCACGTAAACCAGCAGTGATGTACCGCCGCTTGAAAGGCCCAGCCTACACTCGTCGCAAGTACATTGGTGGTGTACCCAACAACCGTATCATGCAATTCCACGTCGGAAACCGACGTGCTGCGGAGACGGGCGAGTTCCAGGTTGTCCTCGAACTCCGCGCCGACAACGATGTCCAAATTCGTCACACGGCGCTCGAAGCTGCTCGTGTTGTTTCCAACTCAACCATCCGTAAGGAAGCCGGTGCACAAGGCTACGCCCTTCGTGTCCACACCTTTCCACACCATGTCCTCCGGGAAAACAAGCAAGCCACCGGTGCTGGTGCTGACCGTGTATCTCAGGGTATGCGATGCGCTTTCGGTAAGAACGTTGGAACGGCCGCTCGTGTAAAGCGAGGTCAGCGTGTCATTTCCATCCACGTGAATGCGCCTCATTACCTCACAGCTCGTGATGCTCTTCGCAAGGCGAGCATGAAGTTCCCTACACCATGCACCGTTCGCCTCATTCGTGGTCATGAGCACCTGAAGGGTCTCATTTGAACCGAGAAGAATTATTTGCCCGGCACCTCTGTTTTGGGGCAAGGGCTCCAAAACCTTGAGAGGGGAAAACCATGAGAATCGCCGTCGTCATTCCGGAGCGCTGCAAGCCCAAGAGCAACGCTTTCGAATACTTGGAACGGTGGTCTAAAACCTGCTCAATGGATTGCATAATGGTTGAAGGAAAAAACATCAAAATCTCTGAGTTTGCTTGCCCACCATGCATCATTCGAGCGAAATTATGCCCCGATGATGCGGTGATGATCATCAACCTCCCCGCTGAACTTGACACAGACATGATTCATCGATTTTCGTTGAACGGCTTTCGTCTGTTCCGTCTTCCGACGCCAAGCCAGGAGCGTGTGGTCGGTATTCTTGGTCCAAACGGCATGGGGAAATCAACCGCCATGAGTGTTCTCTCCGGGCGCCTCGTACCCAACCTAGGTGAATGGGAAAACAAAGAACCTCAGTGGGGTGAAGTCATCGAAACCCTCCCTCGTGGAGAACTGAGGGATTTCTTGACGGCCGTTGAAAAGAAAACGGTGAAAGTGGCGCTCAAACCGCAAAACGTCGACCGGATACCAAAACGGGTAGAGGGCACCGTTTCCTCTCTTCTTGAAAAGGTGGACGAGCGAGGGCTCTATGACGAGATGGTGGTGACTCTAGGCATCGATCACCTGCTTGATCGTACACTGAACCAACTCTCTGGCGGTGAACTTCAACGGGTCGCTATCTGTGCCACACTGCTCCGTGATGTTGACGTGTACTTCTTTGACGAACCCTCCTCGTACCTCGATATCTTCGAGCGCATGCGCATTGTGAAGATTATCCAACAACTGGCAGAAGAAAAGCGGGTCATCGTAATTGAACACGATTTGGCCGTTTTGGACGTGTTGGCAGACCTGACGCACATCGTCTATGGCGTCAAGGGCGCGTACGGTATTTTCACGCCTGCTCGAAACACAAGGAAGGCCATCAATGCCTACTTGGAAGGATACCTCCCCGAAGAAAACGTCCGCATTCGAGCCAAACCGATCAAGTTCCTTCGTCATCGCGACCGGGCTGCCGAGCGGGGAACACCGGTGGTCAGTTGGGGTGGATTGGAAAAGAAACTGGGTGACTTTACACTTACTTCGGGCGAGGGGGCTGTTCACCGTTCTGAAGTTGTTGGCGTCGTGGGGTCCAATGGAACTGGGAAATCCACCATGATCAAGATCCTCGCAGGTGAGCATGAGTACGATGCTGGATGGGTGACGGCCGATGCCACCATCTCCTACAAGCCCCAACACATTGACGTTGACATTGATGGGACGGTCCAGTTGTGGCTCGACAGTGAACTCGGCCCTCGTTGGCGAAGCGGGGAATTCCACGTTAACGTCATCAAAGCTTTGGGGGTCGATCAACTTCTTCCGAAGCGTGTGAAAAAACTCTCGGGTGGCGAGCGGCAAGCCGTTTCAATTGCCCTCTGCCTTGGGAGAGATGCTGATCTCTATCTCCTCGATGAACCTTCAGCCCATCTGGATGCGAATGCTCGAATGGAAGCTGCAAAGGCCATTCGACGGACCATGGAAGCCAACGAGAAATCAGCCTTCGTTATTGACCACGATGTGTACTTCATTGACATCGTTTCTGATTCCCTGCTGGTGTTTGAAGGGCAAGGAGGCGTGGAGGGGCGAGCAACAGGGCCATACAATCTGAGGGAAGGCATGAACCAATTCCTTTCCGGAGTTGACGTAACCTTCCGAAGGGATCACGATTCTCGACGCCCCCGAATCAACAAGGGTGAAAGCAGAAAAGACCGACAGCAACGAACGAGTGGTGACTACTATTCCTACGATGTATGACGCCAGGTGTTTTCATCCATTCTCTGTGGAGGTGGAACCGTGCCGGTAGGACTTCCCCCTCGCGGAGGCCCGCTCGGCCGAACACGAGGGCGCCTCTCGGCAAGTGCCCTCACGACCTACCTTCGCTGCCCACAGCAGTGGTCGCTTGGATACCAACTCGGTCTTCAAGGATCCACCCGGCCCTCTCAAATTCTCGGAGTTGTGCTTGAGGATGCTCTTTGCGAAGCCTTGATGATGCATCCGCCCGAAGTTTCATCCTTTGATGCCCTTCAAGAATGGGCCTTCAATCAACTGGATGCTGTCGCCGCTACTGCGATGGATACCGGGACCAAGGCATGGGAAGACGTGCTGTGGAAATCTGCCGATGATGCATGGGATGCCGTCTCCATCTCTTCGCTTAAGGAACGTCTCATCGGTGGAATGAACTTGTTTTTGGAGGAGGTAAAAGCCTGTCATGCCGCTGGAGGTGGGCCTTTTCTGGACCTACGTCGAACACATGGCCAACCCTTTGAGGTCCCCGAGCCATCGCTTGGTGCACCTCCCTCTTTTCCGCTTCCTGAGAAAGTTCGAGACGTTGAACTTCGTGCCTGGACACCGCCTTCTTCCGCCACATGGTCCAAGGAAGGATCCGAGATCACATGGCATGAGGCATGGGAATGTGCCCGACCATGGTTCAAAGATCCGAGAGTTCACCAACCTCAACGTCTCTACCACCCCGATGGATGGGCCTCGGGGGAACTTGATTTGGTGTTGAGATGGGACGGCCGCATACGAATCGTTGACATCAAATCTGGAAACCCCGGGTCAATCTTTTCCTCGTCGCTTGAACATCAATTGAGGTTCTATGCTTGGCTTTGGCATGCGACCCATGAGGGGGAGGTCGTCGCTGAGATGGAAGGTTGGTACCTTGAAGCAGGTGAGCGTGTTCCTTACAGTGCACCAAGTGAAGAAGAGATGGAGGGTTTGACGAAGATCTATGCTGAACACCATCGTTCAATGCAGGGGCATGCTTCGGGTGTTATGCCGTTTCCTGCGCCACCCGAATCGGCGTGCGACGGAACAGCTGCAGGATGCGTCTGGTGCGGCGTTTCTCGCTCAAACGATGGTGGATGGAATGTTCCGGGAAATCTCGATTGGATAAGCACCCTTCCCGAGGTCAACATCGGTCCGCCCTACGCACCGCTTGGTCATGTGCAAGGCAGGGTGGCTGTGACCGGCCGTTTGACGGGTGCATGGGGTCCAATGCCCAACCATTTCGCCGAGCATGTCCTTGGAGCTGTTCTGGTCGTCGGCGACCAACACATCACGGTTGAAGAGAGCGAACCGGGTGCGTTCCCCGACCTGCATGAGCTTCTCGAACAGGAGATCATGGTCATCGATGCACTTCCTGGTGTTTGGAGAGACCAAGCCCGTTTGTACCTCGACCGGTCAACTCAATTGATGAAACGAGCCGACATGGACGATTCCAGTTTACCAAAACTGACCCGACTCGGGTTGTTGCGAACTCGGGCGAACGTCAAAGGTCATGTTTTGTCCATTCGTCGACGGTCAGGTACTCGCATTGATGGAAAACCATGGACGATGCTCTCCATCATGCTCTGGGATGGCCATCATCTTGCGGAGGTGGTGGCGTTTGGTGCCAGCATAAACCAGCGGCTTCTTTCCCTTCATCCCGGAGACGGACTGGCGATGACGGGTGTTGAACTTGGTTGGCGTTCAGGCATTCTCCAATTACGGATTGACAACAGAAAGACCCGAATGGAAACATTCTCAATCCGTTGAAAGGGTTCATCCACAGTTAGCCTTCAAAAAGAGTGGCTCACCTGTACCGCCTATGCCCGTCCGCATGGCCGATAGCCAACATGACGAGGTGGGTCCGTACAACCGCATGTCGGCGAGTCAGGCCAACGCCTACAAGTCCTGCCCCCGTCTTTGGTTTTATCAAAAAGTCTACAGGTTCAAGATGCCGCAAATCCCAGTTCTATTTGTTGGACGTGCGGTTGAGGAAGCGGTGTGCAGAGTGCTGAGGGAATCGCCAGGGTTCATTTCAGCCGCTTCGAGTTACGACGCTTTAGGGACTTCACCTTACCATCAGGATGGAACTCCTTGCGCAGTTGAAGAGAAAACATGGCCTTCAGTTGGATTGATGCCTTTTTTCCCCAACGAACGCCCTCAGACCCGTGAAGCACTCATGACTTGGGCGACAGAACGCGCCCAGCATCATCTTCCCCCTGCCCTCAATCGGATGCAAGAGCAATGGGAAAAAGACGAACGAAAAGCAGGCGATTGGAACGATGTTGATCCCAAGCGCTGTTTGGACATGGTCGTGAGCGCCATCGCGTTCCATCTCGATGAAGTCGAGCGTTGCTTCAATGACAACGGTGGTCCGGGACTGGAGGCATGGCGCAGTGGACAACGAGAACCCTGGCCGGCTCCAGATGGTTTCCCCCATCAGTCCTTTGCCACCGGTCATCCGCTTGCAGGCAAAGGACAGGTTTCGTGGACTGAGGCTTGGGAGATTGCTCGACCCTGGTTCGTGGATCCAGATGCCCCTTCTTTCACCATGAATGCCATCCATCCAGACCATTGGTTCCAAGGTGAGTATGACCTTGTTTACCGTTGGTCAGGCACGCCAGTGATTGTCGATCTCAAGGCCAGTGTTGGAGCAAACGATCGCTCGGGGGATTACGTTGACCAACTGAACATCTACGCCATGTTGTGGTACGTTACCCATCAGCGAAAAGGGGAAGTCGGTGGGCTTCAAATCTGGTACCTTGGGCACCCCAGCATCAAAACCGTCGACCTTCCATCGGTCGAAGAAATGGAAGCCATCGAATCGGAGATGAAAACCCTCTGGAAGTTGTTGAAATCTGAAACCCCATCGCGAGATGAATGCCCTCCGGAGCCAAGGTTGATGCGAGGTTTCGCTCCGGGAGGTAAGCCAACATCGCCTCCCGATGAATCACGGTGCGAACGTTGCGACTGGAGACGGGTATGCCCCAGTGGTTCGGGAACCGATGAACGCCGTTTGCCGTCCTCTGTTCAGCTTCCGGGTTCAAGCCAGCGCACGCCTTTGCAGGACATTGGTTCTCTTAACCCAAGAGCCACGGTTCGAGGAGAGTTGTTTTCCGTTGGTTACCTCAAAGACGGTGTTCCTCTGAAAATGACCTTGAAACAGGGACTCAACAAAGCCCACATCCAAGTGGTCTCAACAACACAATCCGATGGTTCACCAACCGTGGCTGTTCCGGCCATGAAAGGCGTGCGGGTTTTGTTGAAAGATGCCGTGTTCACCATTAACTGGAAGGGAGAAATCATCCTTAAAATGGACCCGTTTTCCCAGCTTGTGGCCGACGACGACCCTTCCGTTGAATCGTTTGACCTTTATGACTATCAAGCGAAACATAACTTAGGTGGGACGGTCGTTTACACGTATCAGAAAAGCGGAGTTGGGAAAACAGGGAAAGCCTGGTCTCGAAAAGGCCTCATGCTCATGGACCATTCAGGGGCCTGCAAGGTTGAGGGGTGGGCCGATGATTGGAACCACCAGTTCACCATGCTGGAAGTCGGTGATGTCGTCGTTATCGGAAATCTCGGACTTGATGCTTGGGCCTCGGAAATACGCTGTGATTATTCTCGCAAATCACGTTTGCAGATCATTGAACGTGCAAGCTCATCAACCGCCTGATGAGATGGTCGTAACCAGCAGTTCAAGCGATTGGTTGAGCGGAGTTGCGTGGGGGAGCACCGTCCCGTCGTAACTCACGATTACCATTGACGGAAGGATCCCTGCGGTTTGCAGGGCTTTTCGGACCGTGGTGCCTTGGTCAACCTCAACCACGGCCTCAACGTCGGTTCCATGAAAGCGAATCTCCATGGTTCGGCCACCAAACATCATGCTTATGACCGTGGCGCAAGACCAGCGGTTTAGAGCCGAGGTCGCATAGCCCGGTATTGCGGTGGATTCGAAATCCACTGTCCCTTGGACGCGGGGGTTCAAATCCCTCTCTCGGCGCTCTTCATCACATATAGAACGCATCATGAGAAGCCGTCATTTCCCCAACGAGGTCGTCCATTGTAGAAGGGGCGATGGCCTTGAGTTTGTCTCGTAGCCACTCATCGCCGTTGGTCGGTACGGTTAATCCGAAGCCGAACCACTGTTCCAAATGTTCAATCATTCGTTGAGAACCGAGGATGTCCTCGCTGTTTCCAACGGTGGTTGCGATGATGCATGCTGAATTGATGCTGTAGAGAGGCCCCATTGACGCGAGAAGGGCTGCGAGTCCAATGGCGCCCGATCTTGGCTCATTCCTTCGTACATCAACACCTTGCGATTCCATGTCGATTCGAAACGCTGCTGAGCTGGCTACGGCAAAGGTTTCCTTCAATTCGGGTTTGTCAATCATTCCCGCAAGCACGAGGACGGTTGAGACGTTCTGTTGTTCCAAAAACTCCATCACTTCTCGTGCGAGCGTGGATTGTTGTCCAGGCTCATTTGGTTGCGCTTTACCAGTCAAGGTGATGAGTGGGTGTTGACCGGATGCGGTGACATGTTGAACAGAGAAATGAGGAGGAGCAAGCAATCCGTCCTCATCCAATTCTGCGTGCGGAGGCAATCCGATGGGGTGAAGGCGGGCTACTTCCACGCTTTCATGAAGATCGCAAATAGAGTCAACAGCGACTTTGCCAATGTTGGCCACACCGGGGAAGGCAACGAGTGCCGTTGCACCATTGGGGAGGGAAGTGGTCTTGTTTCGCCATTCAATTCGCATGGTCATGAAGGGTTGAACCCGTGGACACGCGCTATAATGTTTGACATGGAATCTGCGCTGTTCGACACGGTTTGGGTGGCCGAGACAGCCAACCGTCACTCTTCTTCAGAAGCATGATTTTGCTTCATTTCTTGAAGACTGGGCAGCGTGGCAAGTTGAGACGGCCAGTCTTTTTCCTCCACGCCTTTCATTTTCCTTCGAAGCGACGCACGATTGTCTTCCGGTGACCATTTCAAAGGGGCTGCGGCTTGAGCTCGCTCGCCGCATTTTGGGCAAACGGTCTGTAAGGAGAATGCTCCACAGGTCAAGCATTGTTGCATGCGTTGTTTGGCCATTGGGTCACTCCCGTTCAGCGATTGCTTCGCCACCGGCGTCAGCCATGTGATTCACAACGGCTTGGATGGCTTTCTCCCACATGGTTTCAGCCACCTTGAAATCCGGAGCTTTCAACTCGATGCGGTACGACGGAGCTCCGTCGTAGAAGCATTTGACATCAATTTCTTCGGCTTCGTTGGTCAGCGACTCGGCCGCTTCGAGGGCAGAGCGAATGACAGAAACACCGTCGTTGACGTTGATGCTAAGGGTGAGGGAGCCACGAACTTCCACAAAGGGGGGAATGATGTTTTCAATGGCAATCTCGATGAACGCCGCCATCCAGTCTCCCTCAAAACCAGCGTTTTGGAGCGCTCCCTCTTGCATCGCTGCTTCTTCAAACGCAGCATAGAGTCCGCCGAACGCATCCACGAGTTCGGCAGCCTGCTCATTCGTGGCGTCTTCCTCCCAACCGACTTTATCGGCGAGGACCTTCAACAATTGCTGGGCCCGTTGTTCGTTTTTCCATTCTTGGAGTCGACCTCGGCGGCGTTCTTCAGATACGGACTTCAGGGAAAGTTCCATTGAAGTACCATCTCGGCGTGTTCGCATGACCTTGCAGATCACTCGCTGCCCTTCACGAACAAACCCACGGATGTTTTTGACCCAACCCGAAGCAATTTCGCCAATAAAAATGAATCCTTCAACGCCTTCGTATTCATCAAGGTCTGCATAAGCACCGTTTTGTTTGACGGTCTTGATGGTGGCAACGACCAGTTCACCCTCTTCGGGTGTGGTGATGTCTTGGATGACCATGGAGGCTCAGCCTCCTCAGTTCAGTGCTTCCACAACGGTGCAACCGACAAGTTCGGCTTTTCCACCGGCAGGTTTGGTCATCGTTGCGCTGCAAACATCGCACGTGATGGGTGTCGTTGCTCGAGAGAAAATGATTGATTCGCTTCCGCAATCACGGCAGCTAATTCGGAAAAATAGTTTGGTCATGGAATACACCTCAGCGGTCAACAAGTTCGAATTTTTTGGCACGCTTGCAAGGAGCGTAGTGGGCTTTGCCGGTTTCTGTGCACCGGTAGAGAATGTTCACTCGCTTTGTTGGCTTTTCGCGACCATCAGGCTTTGGACGAGGGAAACCTCGGTATCCGGCCATGACACGACGGAACCGTCGTTGACCCCAGCGGAGCTCTGAAGCTCGCTTCTTCTTGACACGCTCTACGGTGTGAAGGGTGTGCTTGCCAGCGGATGGGCTGTAGCGCATTACTTGACGGGGTCGCTTTACCATGGAAACACCTAAGCATTCAGCCCACAGAGGTCGGGTATTTATGCCCTCCGCCATCCTTTCAGGACAAAATCACGCCACTGCGTTCATATTGGAGGGATTCTCTATAAATTGAGGTGGTCAGCAGGACGCATGGAAGAGGCGACGCAAGCCTTCGTTTTCTTCTGGCTTGCTGCTTTGTTCCTCGTCGTTGGGGCCATGGTTGGTTTCTTTTCCAAGGTTCACTGGCAACGGCGAACGGGCGCCGTCATGCTGGTCGTTGGGTTGTTATCACTCATGGCCACGCCGTGGACACTTCCTTCTTCTCCTTCCAGTGCGTTTGGACATTTGCTTGGAAGCCTTGTCGGCCCAGCGGTCCTGCTGGTTGTCGGCTTTTACCTCATCACGTTTTCAGGTAATGTCCCCGTCGGCCGGTTGAGCAAAAGCGATCGCACCATGGGCGTCGCGATGGTGATGCTTGGCACCCTGTGGTTGGAAGCCATGCATTGGTGGATTCTCACCCCCATGTACCCCGGTGAAGTGAATCGATACTGGCTCATATTTTGGCCGACCATGTTGTTGGCGACGCTGACGTTCTCACTGGCTACCTATTCCGTGGTTGGTTTGGTTGGCGACGGGCGATTGCGAGAACAACGGTTGATGATGGTCGTCGCTGTTTTTGCCTCCCTTCTTTTGTTGCTGGGCGCTGTGCTTGATGGCCCAAATGTGAATCCGAATCAATTTTCAAGCGAAGTTCTGTTGGCCTCTGCGGACATTTTCGGTGCGATGGTCGGTGCGGCGTTTGCCATTCTTGTGTTTGCCATCGTGCTCGCGATATACGAATCGCAACAACCCTCTCCAAAACGGTTGGATCCCCCCACGATGACCCAGCTTGAGCAAGCGAGTCACATCATTGCTCACAATCTTGGAGGTGAGGCCGAAGATGAATGAACCTGTTCAGAAGCGCCCGCTTGCTCGCATGGGCCTTATCGTCATGTTACCGTTGGCCGCCATCTTAGCGATCATCGTGTGGCTCTCGGAGGGTTCGACCGGAGGTAGCTTTACCCGTTTCGCCAATGCGCTCCTGACCTCTTTCACGCTCTTTTCCTTCATGCTGTTGTTGACCCTCTTTGTGTATGGCGACGCCCGTAAACGCCCCATTGCCCCGCTCCTTGGTATGTGCATGAGCGTCTTGCTCGGAATCGGCCTCACCGTGTTTTTCCTTTCCCAAGGTGAGCTCCTCATGGAAGACAACGGTTCCGTACGTGCTCAAGCACTTTCAAACACCATTCGGTTCGGAACGACCATGCTCGGCGTTGCGCTCGGCGCGGTGGTTGTAGCTGGCACACTGTTTGCAAGCATCATGAACGGCCCTTCCCAAACCATCCACTTTGAAGAGGAATGAACCGGGCCAGATGGCTTGCCGTTGATTTCATAAGGGGGAGGTCGGTGGGCAAGTCGTTCAGGTGAGGTCATGTCCAAGGGTACACCGTCAATGGGTAAGCGACAAAAGACCACCCACATTCGATGCCGAAGGTGCGGCCGCAGCTCTTACCACAAGCAGAAAAAAGTCTGCGCAGCGTGTGGTTATGGTCAAACTTCAAGGATTCGAAAGTACAACTGGTCGAAGAAAACCCATCGTCCCAAGGCTTGAAGCGATTTCATCGCAACGATAAGAAGCGACCTCGGACTGGTTGGAACGAGGCAAACGCATGTGTGGCATCCTCGGAATCGTTGGCCAACACGGCTCGCACGTGAATCAGCTTCTCTATGACGGACTCACCGTCCTCCAACATCGCGGTCAGGATGCCGCAGGGATTCTCACCGACAACGGCGGCAATTTCCGACTTCGAAAATCCAACGGCCTTGTCTCTGACGTCTTCTTCAAGCGCCACATGCTTCGGCTCGAGGGCAACGTCGGCCTCGGGCACGTCCGCTACCCAACCGCCGGCTCATCTTCAAGCGCTGAAGCACAACCGTTCTATGTCAATTCGCCTTATGGCATCGCTCTTGCTCATAATGGCAACCTCACGAATGCCGAAGAACTGGGGCAATTCATCCGCGATGATTGCATGCGCCATATCAACACAACAAGTGATTCAGAATTGCTCCTCAATGCCCTTGCCGTGGAATTGGGTGAGCGGTCCTCCTCGCTCCGAATTCAAGGCGAACCACACATGAACATCGAGACCGTGTTTGGGGCAGTCAGTGCTTTGAACAGTCGAGTGCGAGGAGGGTATGCCTGTGTCTCTGTCATATCCGGATACGGGTTGCTGGCGTTCAGAGACCCAAACGGTATTCGGCCACTTATTTACGGGATGCGAGAAATAGATGGTCAAACAGAATACATCGTCGCCAGCGAGAGCGTGGCCATCACTGCGCTCGGCTTTGAAATTGTTCGAGACATACGCCCTGGTGAAGCGGTTTTTATCAGTGCTTCTGGCCATCTGTTCAACCGGCAGTGCTCTGAACCATCCGATTACACGCCCTGCATCTTTGAGCACGTCTATTTTGCTCGGCCCGATTCGGTCATTGATGGCATGTCGGTGTATCAATCTCGTTTGAATCAAGGTCAGCGGTTGGCTGAACGCCTTGTTGAATCATGGGCTGATCATGACATTGATGTGGTTATCCCGATTCCTGATTCGGGTCGTATTGCAGCTCTGCAAATGGCAAAAACACTCAACGTCCCTTACCGAGAAGGTTTCGTGAAGAACCGGTACGTCGGTAGGACGTTTATCATGCCAGGCCAAGCCCTGCGTGAAAAGTCAGTTCGACGAAAACTCAACGCCATCGAAAATGAGTTTAGGGGAAAGAACGTTCTGTTGGTTGACGACTCAATTGTTCGTGGCACAACCAGTGCCCAAATCATTGAAATGGCCCGAGATGTCGGTGCCTCAAAGGTCTACTTTGCGTCAGCAGCACCACCCGTTCGTCATCCCAATGTCTACGGTATTGACATGCCGGCCGTGAATGAATTCATCGCAAACGGGCGTTCAATTGAAGAAATTAATGCGACAATTGGAAGCGATCGTTTGTTTTACCAAACGCTTGATGACCTGATTGAAGTTACTCAACAGGAAGGTTCAGATGTATCCGCGTTTGATTCAAGTTGCTTCAACGGTCAATACATCACCGGGGACATTGATGAGGCCTACTTGAAGAAACTCTACGATGCACGAAACGATGCAGCAAAAGGTCAATCCAGTGAGGATGACGCTGTCATTGATCTTCACAACGATGACGCCTTGTAGGCAAGAATCAGTGCAGGCGAGTTCTTTTGAACGAGGGTGCTCACCTCCAACCATGGTCTCTACCCGGCGTGTGGTTTCTCTTCTCAATCCGGATGAAAAGATTAGCCATGTCGCACTTGAAGAGGAACGCAATCTTCTTGCATGGGTGGAGGGGAGAACTTCCGTTCACCTAGGACACTTGGATGTCAACGGGGAACTCGAACGTCTCTGCATGTTCTCCTCTCCGCATACGGTTTCCTTTCTCTCCTTTCACCGTTCACATTTGGTGGTTGGCGACGACATTGGAACGCTTGCGTTTTACGACCATGAAGGCCTTCTTCTTGAATCACAAGACGTAGACGGCGGAGTGCAAGATTGCCTGTTCATGGACCTGAAAGCGGTTGTGCTCAGTGGCATGGGCGAAGTGCATCTCGTTCAATTTGAACGGAACGCTATCAATCTCTCACGGAAACTGGGATTGAACGACGTGGTGCATTTTACGGCCCGAACCGGCCGAATCTACGTCGCTGAACAAGCGGGTGGGGTTGTGGCATGCGATGAAGAAGAAATTGTTTGGCGACGGCCGGGGCGAGGCGACCACGGCGAGCGCATCACCGGTCTAGGATTGACTCGAGAAGGCCGTCTGTTCTTGACTCGGGAAGGCCATGCATTGGTAGCAGGAGACGAGGAGGCCATTGAATTTGAACTCTGGTCAAACGATGAACTGCAGGTGCGCTACGATCAACGTATGCGTTTACTTACTTCCGAGGAATCACCGCTTGGTGCCATTCTTGGTTTTGATGATGGCACCGTTCACCGCCTCTTTGAGGACGGTACAATGGAGGAGTTGTTGGCGACGGGTCATCCTGTGTTTTCCTGTGCAGAACATCAAGGAGAGGTTCTTGCTAGTTCATGGTTTTACATCCATGGAATTCTTGATGGAGTCACGTGGAAGGTGGAACATCAGGGCATGCCTGAAATGCTTTGCTATCACTCCAAACTCCGCCTTTTGGTGTTCGCAGGCGACGACCAAAACGACTACACGAACCCTGAACCCATCGGTTTGATGGACATGAACGAAGGCATCGTTGAAGCAGATACATCTGACTTGTCCCAATGGTTTCAGGTCAACGATGCGGCTCAACCCCTTTCCGCAGAAGAGCTGTACGCAGACGATCACGATGTTCTTGAACACCTCACTGAGGACGAACGTGCTTCGTTGACGTCGATGTCTAAATCCGATGTCCCCCATGATTCCTTGATGGCTGCGATGGAACAAGATGTTGAACCGCATAGTGGACAATCACCCATGCCTTCTGACGATGATTTGCTGGACGCGCTCAACAGCGTCGAAGCGCTCACCTTGGAAGAAACCGATGAACTGCTGGATGCGTTGTCTGCCTCGGCCAGTGAATTCATCCCGCCACGAGCTGTTGCTGGTGATGACCAGCGCCATGTCGCTGAGCGGGATGGAACCTGCGTAGTCTTGTTGGACGGAAGAGACTCCTATGACCCGCAGAACCAGATTGTCCGCTGGTCGTGGTACGACGAGCGAGGAAGGGAGCTTGCGAGCGTCGCCCAAGTCAAACTCAAACTTCCGGTTGGAAGGCACAGATTTGAACTCAGAGTCGTTGACGGTGAAGGTTCGTGGACCATGGATTCCCTGCTTGTTCACGTTTTGGATGGCTCAACCTCATGAAGGGGTCATCCTTCGGGTAGGCATGGCCCTCAGCAAACCGTGGATTGACCACTTTTTGGTCGGCCCATTGCAAATGCGATGCTCGGTGGTCACCGACCGAGCGAGCGGAGACACCATCATTATCGATGGCGGAGATGAACCTCAACGCATCATCGATTGGGTTGATGGATTCCGTGGCGTTGGCCCAAATTGGACCACTGGTCCGGAAAACAAAGAGGTGGCAGAACAACAATTTGCTCCAAACCGTCGGGTCGTTGCCCTCGTGAACACGCATGCCCATTTTGACCACAGTGGCTTCATCCCCGTACTCCAAGCGCATTATGAGGTGGACTGGTTTCTTCACCCAGATGACGATTATCTCCAGACGTTGGCACAGGTCTCAGGGCGAAAATATGGCCTTTCACTGCCCGAGCCAGCCGTTGCTGACGAGCCCTTGGTAGGCGGAGAGGTGTACACATTCGGAACCATTGAACTCAGCGTGTTGCACACTCCAGGCCACACGCTTGGAGGTTGCAGTCTGGTCCTCTCCACCACGGATGGCCCCGATCATGTCTTTGTCGGAGACACGCTATTTGCGGGCTCGGTGGGTCGAACCGACATCGCCAACTCTGGGGGTGACTTCGAAGTCCTTGCACGTTCGGTTCACACGCAACTCTGGCCCCTCGAAGACACGACCGTGGTTCATCCAGGTCACGGCCCAATCACGACCATTGGCCACGAAAAAAGGACCAACCCCTTTGTCGGAGAGCCCGCCGGCGGAGCCGGGAACTTTGGTTTTGGAAAGTACGCCTGATCATCCCATCATGCCTTTCAGGCTCTGATGAAGCACAGGAAGGGCTTCTTCCCAACTCGCCACGATGCCGTAGTCAGCGTGCTGGAAAATCGGGGCATCAGCATCTTTGTTGATGGCCACAATGTACTTTGAAGAACGCATTCCAGCAAGGTGCTGAATGGCACCGGAAATGCCAACGGCGATGTAGAGGTTTGGATTGACGGTCTTTCCGGTCTGTCCGACCTGCATGGAGTGAGGAATGGTTTCCCATGTGTCAACCGCAGCCCGGGATGCACCAACAGCCGCGCCGATGGTGTCTGCGATGGCTTCCAGATGCGAGAAATTGTCCGGAGAACCCATGCCCCGTCCTCCCGAAATCACGATGTTTGCTTCTGACACGTCAAGGCGTTCGGATGCCCGGGCCATGAATTCCTGGACCGAAGTGGCCACGTTTCCATCGGTGTCAAGGACTGAATGGTCCATGGCTCCGCCTTCCGCTGGTGCAAACACATTCGAGCGAACCGAGATCACCACAGGACCAGAGGCCGACACGGTCTGCATGGCCTTTCCGCTGTACACAGGGGAAGTAATGTTGACGCCTTGTATCTCAACGGCGTCTTGCACAACAGGGATATTGCGTCGTGCCGCAAGTCGAGCGGCCAAGTCCTTGCTTTGGGGACTTGCTCCGGTGATGATGGTGCCCATTGGGACGACGCCATCAAGAGCAGCAGCCCAACCGCTTGCGTCGTAGTGCGCGAACGCACCGGACTTGGCGGCGATGATGTTTCCTGCCCCCATACCCGCTGCACCGGCTGCTTGACTCGCATCGGTGCAGGGCACGACAAGGGTCGGTTCCCCTCCAAATGTTTTGGCTGCACTCACCAATTCGGCGGTGCTTGGGTGGACGGCGTTGTTGTTCATTTCTGCAATTACAATTGTTTGTGTCATGGTTTCACCTCATAGGACGTTGGCTTCATCTCGAAGCAGTTGTGCGACCTCAGCCGCTGCTGCGCCACCCTCGTAGCTCTTGCCGGCAGGTTTGGCCGGTGGTAGGGCGTGGTTGACGATGGAAACGGTGGAGGACGGTGCTTCTGCAGGCCGTACATCGACGCTCGCTCTCTTTGCCTGCATGATGCCTTTCACGTTTGGCTTGCGAACTTTGAGGCTGCCTTTGTCGCAGGAGATGACGGCTGGGAGGGGTACGCTGACTTGTGCATTGCCATTTCCGCTGGGCATGACAACGCTGACACCGTCACCAAACGATGCGCTTGAAATGTTGGAGGCTGAGGCCCAACCCATGCGTTCTGCAACGCCAGGTCCAGTTGAGCCTGCACCGGTGTCAGCAGCGGATTTTCCACAATACACCACCTCCGCACCAAGGTCGGCAACGGCTTGAGCGATGACGGTTTGGAGAGCGTTTGAATCCATCTCTCCGTCAGCGTCCACCCGGACAATGTGGTCAACACCAATGGCTTTGGCGTCCTTGAGAATTTTCTCAGCACCTGCGCCGCCAACCGTGAGGGCGGTGACTTCACCACCGGCTGCCTCTTTGTGCAGCAGCGCAGTTTCTACGGCAAATTCGTCGTATGGACTCATGACCATTTTCACGGTTGAGAGGTCGACGCGGTCGCCGCTGACCACGATTTTTGCGTTTGTGTCAGGCACTTGTTTTACGAGAACAATGATGTTGGGCATTCAATCTACTCCAATTATTGATGAGTTCCAATAAGACTCAATTCATGAACCTTGCCACCTAAACCCCACCCTCCTCACAGGGGAAAAGCGGTGCGTTAATTGGTTAGAATTATGAACCGTCCCACCAGCGGAAAAACTCCATGTCGCCACCAAAGAAGGTTGAAGTTGATCCCGAAGAACAAACGGTCCTACGAGAGTGGAGGGAATTGGTTGTTGAGCATTACAGTGCAGACATCGCTCGGTTGGAGGGCATGGAAGACAGTGTCCACGGGTTTCACATTGAACATCGGCTGATCGATGAAAAGCCGATTCTACGTCATATTTTTCATGAGAATCCAACTCGCGCACTTGAGTTAGGCTTCCGAATTATGCGGGAGCAGTTTGACGCTCACAACATACCGACCCGCCCAGTTCTGCGAGTCATCGGCCTCTCCGACAACTACCTCAACCGGGTCGATGAACTCCGCATGCGAGACCGCAATGATTTGGTATCGCTCGACGTCAAAATAAACGATGTTTCCCAGCCATATGGATGGCTCAAGATGGCCAAATACCAGTGCCGTGATTGCGGAAGCATAACCGAAGTCAGACAACGCAGAGCACGAGAGAGGGAAAGCCCGTTTGTTTGCCGCACATGCCTTGACAAGATGTTCAAGGAAAACGACAGGGAGGACCTACCGTTGGGGTTGTTCCACCCGACGCCAAATTTCACAATGTTGGTCGAAGAATGCAACTACGAAGATGTGCAAGACATCAGCATGAGTCAAATCACTTACAACAAGGAGCACCATCTCATCAACTGCTCAACTCGAAACCAAATCCTTGGGACCGTAGCCGATGATTTGGTGGACCAAATCGCGGTTTCAAAATACCTACGAGTGAATGGAATTGTCAGGGTTCAGCCGGTACCAGACCGCACGTTTGCAAAAGACACCCGCCGGCTCTTGTCCATCGATATCATCAGCGTTGAGGAACTGTCCATTACAGAGTGAATTTAGCTGTTCATCAATTCTGTGACACGGTCAAGCGTTTCTGGGTGGTCCTCAAAGTGAGAAGCGAGCGACTCCAAACCTTTGGAAAGGCCGTCGGCAACACCGTATTTCGCATCGAGGGGATGCAATGTTCCGTCCATAACGGCCTTCCGAAAGTCATCGAGCGATGTCCACGTACTGGGTTCTCCAAACTTCGGATTCGGTGTAACGTGAATCACACCAAATTCCGGCAGCAAGATGTGTTCAACCAGTTCGTACACAGGTGATTCCGGGTCGTCGGGAGAGATGTAGGCCTTCTTCATCTTGGTTCGGATTTGTTTGGGCGTATCGTGGAGGAGCAGGGCACCGTGCGGGTCTGATTTGGACATCTTGTGGTCAAACGATTCCATTCGAGCGCCGGAGGTTTTGAGCGATGAGATGATGGGCGTGTGGAGGCAAGTGGCCTTGTTCCATCCGTACTTAGAGGCAACGTCTCGCATGAACATGTGGGCTTTCCGCTGGTCCATCCCTCCAATCGCAACATCAATGTTCATTTCGAAAATATCCGCTGCTTGCATGGCTGGATAGTAGAATTTTGAGAGGTCATGGTCCGACGAGGCCTCGTCTCGCCCCATGATCGTGAACGTTTTGCGAACCATGGCCAACGTGGCGCCTTTCGAGCAGCGAAGAACGCGAGCCCAATACTCACTGGATTCCATCAACTCAGAGGCCCACTTGAATTGGAGCTCACCAGGACCATCGCCTTCCGGTGGGTAATCGAGCAGGGCACGAAACGTCTCTTGCATGTAAATTCCAGTCGTTTTGATGGCGTCCATGTCGCCGTTGAATTTGTCGTTCACCCATGCATGCCAGTCGGCAAGAAACACCATGACGTTGGTGTTGGCATCCAACATCCTTCGAAGCTGCAAAGCGAGGACCTTCCAACCAATGTGCGCCTTTCCGCTTGGCTCAAACCCAACATAACAACGTAATACACCGTCTCCTCCGTGAGATGTGTTGTTGTGCAGAGCGTCAATGAGGTGTTCGACGCCGACGACTTCCTCGACTTCGCCAACCATGGCATGCAGGCGATGTTTGGCAGGGTTTTCCAGGTCGCTGTAACCGTTCTTTGTGGCGAGCAAGGCCGTGATGTCTTGCTTGGGGGCCATTGTACCGCCTCAGAACAATTTGTCAAGTTTTTTGACTTGAGTTTCGGACGGTGGCGTTCCGTTTTCAATCATGGCTTCCAAGGAAGCGATGAGTTCGTTCGCCTTGTCAATGGTATCTTGGTCAAGGTTCTTCATCAACTCCATGGATTTGTGAGCCATTTTGATGGCGGATTTAGCCTTTGAGAATTTTTTCGTTTCTTCTTTGGCTTTGTCTCCTCGTTGTTTGGCATTGTATCCTGTGGCCTCGTCAAGGAAACCAGACCAACGCTTTCGAGATTCCATTGCCTTTGATGGACCGTCCTCTGAATCGAGGAAATCAGCAAGATCGGCACCTTTCATCTGAGTGACCTCCACGGCCAATTTTCCGTTATTGTCGTAGGTTCCTTGGACCCGCACCAGGAGACCGTAAGAGCCGGTGAATTCGCCATCAGCATCAACGTTAATGTTTTCAAAATACCCAGTGGCAAGTTTGGCCAGACCGGCATTTCCACCCATTGATTTAATCAGGCCGCGCTTAACTGCAAATCGCTCCATGGACAGGGGAACGGCCTGCATCTCATAAGTCCACCGAACCGATGGCTTGTGCGTGGTCAAACCATGGGAGATGTTTTGATGCAAGGTCGGCTCGGTGAGCCATGCGTGGAATCCCTTGGCTTACCGTCGGCCTGGTTGTTCTACTGACCATGCCGCTAGCGTCGGCCGATATATTGACTCGAATTGATCTTGAAGACGGCGGCTCTCTCGGCGAGAGCGACTTGGGAATCACGGTGGGTGTGGTTTCCCCCGACGGTCAAGATGTCTTGATTGGTGGTCTAAACGGATACGCCCGACTGCTCTCTGCGGACGAAGCCGATAACCGAGCTCTTGATGTCGAATTGGTGACCGGACGAAATTCAACCATCCACGACATCGCATGGCATCCACGTGGCAACACCGCCCTTCTGGTCGGCGATGATGGCTTGGCCATGCGGTACGACACATACGATCACAGCATCACCTTCGTGAACGGCACCTTTGGCGTGCTTGGTTTTGACCTTACATCGGTCGTCTGGAGACCCGCTGGAGACTTTGCTTACGTCGCTTCTTCAACCGGTGAGGTTTGGAAATTTGCCGAGCACACAGGCTTTGAACTGCTTGATAACCTGGGGGAAAGTGCCATCACCGACCTTGCATGCCATCGAAATCGCAACGTGTGTGTTCTTGCTTCCGTTGACGAAGGCATGGCAGTGATTGACAAAGGTCACGCTGTGGGTTGGCTCGCCCAAACCGCATCCGATACATGGGTCGGTGTTGATTGCGCCAGTGGCATCCTCAATGAATGCGTTGGATTCGCCAGTGGGTTAACAACCAAAGTCATTCGACTCAATACCGATGATGCTCGCCAATCCACGGTTGAGGCGGGCGTGCCTTGGGGGTTACCCAGCGGAGACTTTGTGGATGTATCTCGGGGAGACGACAGCACAAATCTCGTTCATCTTGCACCGCTTGGTTTGGTACGCTACGCGCCAATGACCGGTGAAGCGTTCACCGTTCTTGTGCCCGAAGACGCCGCTGATTGGGATCCTATTCTTGCCGGTAGGGGGCTGTCGGTTGTCTGGGAGAACACCCGGCACAACGGATACATGATCACTGATTTCGGCAACATCATCAAATTTTCACCCGCTGTCGAAGAAGTAGAGATGAACATCATCGACGTGCTGGTGCTGGGAGCCGTGGCGATTTCAGTTCCGGGAGTCATCCTTGGTTTAGCCTACATGAACAGCCCATGGCTGCAGCGAAAGTACCGAGAATTACGCTTTGGAAAGAAATGACATTCTGGTTTCTATCACATTGAGGGACATGTTGATGAAGCACCCGCGTGGCCATGCACATGAGGGTATCTTATGGAGCCGTTTGAAGGACTCGATTTTTACGATGTTGAAAGCCTGCTAACCGAAGAAGAAATCATGGTCAGAGACATGGTTCGGGCATGGGTGGATGAAGCGGTCATCCCCAACATTGAACACGCTTGCGAAAAGGGTATTTTTCCCGATGAATGGCGGGTGGCCCTCGGCGAAATGGGTGTGCTCGGTGCTCCGTTGAAGGGCTATGGCTGTCCTGGACTTTCCTACGTCGCTTACGGCCTGATTTGTCAAGAGCTCGAACGAGGAGATAGCGGACTTCGTTCCTTTGCCTCGGTCCAAGGTTCGTTGGCCATGTACCCGATCTGGGATTTCGGCACTGAAGAGCAAAAAGAAACCTACCTTCCAAAACTCGCTTCTGGGGAATGGGTCGGCTGTTTTGGATTGACCGAACCGGATTACGGATCGAACCCCGGCGACATGGTAACCAAAGCCGAGGACAAAGGAGACCATTACCTCTTGAACGGAGCGAAAATGTGGATTACCAACGGAACCATTGCAGACGTTGCGGTTGTTTGGGCCAAACTGGACGGCGTCATCCGCGGGTTCATCGTCGAAAAGAACGACGAAGGGTTTACTGCACCTGAAATGAAGGGGAAGCATTCCCTCAAAGCCAGCGTCACCAGCGAGTTGGTGTTCCAGGACTGTAAGATTCCCAAAGACCGCATGTTGCCGAATGTGAAAGGTCTACGTGGCCCGTTTTCCTGTTTGAACAACGCTCGTTATGGAATTTCATGGGGCGCGTTGGGTTCGGCCATGGCTTGCTTCCACAGCGCCAAGACCTATGCGCTCTCTCGAATTCAATTTGACCATCCAATCGCTTCCTACCAACTCGTGCAAAACAAACTTGCATGGATGCTTCGAGAAATCACCAAAGGACAGCTTTTGGCGTATCATCTTGGAAAGAAAAAGGACGACGGCACGTGGTTCCCCGAACAGATCTCCTTGGCCAAGATGAACAACGTTGACATCGCTCTGGAGATCGCTCGTGTTTCAAGAGACATCCACGGTGCCAATGGCGTTCTTGACGAATACCCGGTGATGCGCCACATGGCAAATTTGGAGTCGGTAAAAACTTACGAAGGAACCCACGACATCCACAACCTCATTTTGGGCCGCTACATCACCGGCATCCAAGCCTTCACCCGCCAGGCGTGAACAAGGGTGTACCCGTACCATCGCCTTTTCGGTTTGGTTGTCCGCCACGTGCTCCGGCGTTCAGAACCCATTGAACCACTTGCAGAGCATGCGTGGCGTGTGCGCCCTGGCCTCGGCGACGTGGACATGTACCCGGAAGTCAACAACGGCCGGCATTTCGTGCTGTTCGATTTGGC